>JBBQAC010000019.1:0-32424 GCA_038315915.1 Phormidesmidales cyanobacterium | reverse complement strand
GGTGAATTCGTATCGTAGCTTTTTCTTCTTTCGGCTTTGCTTGAGATAAATGCGGTTTTCGGCCTTGGGCAATATGCCCGTTTGGGCCCACCAGCCAATGGAGCCGGTTGCTAGCCCTTTGAGGCCAAAGCCGGGAAGAAGTCGGGCCAGCACTGAGAGCAAAGGGGGCGATTCTGCGAAGATAATGTCTTGCAGCAGTCCGCCGCTGTTTTCAATATGGCCCATAGGAAAGTCATAGTATTCATCGCCCCAGTAATAGTCGTTGATGCTCACGCTGCGGGCAAATTTGCCGTCGTTCTTAGCCGCGCCTCGCTCCACAATCACCGTCATCAAATGCTTCATTAAGTTGCGGCCAAGCTGATCGGAGCGATTGGCTAGGCCGTGCGGATGCTGGTCGTTGGCAGAAATTAGCATCAGGGCGGCAGAGTTGACCGCGCCGCAGGCTAGCACCACAATGTCGGCGGTGAACAGCATCGGCTGCTCATTGACCTCGGCCTGTACGCCTTTGATCTCGGTGCCAGTAGGATTGGTGTGCAGGCCGACTACTTTAGCGTTGGTTTTAAGGGTGACGTTGGGGTGGGCGATCGCCAATTCAATCCCAAAAACTTCCGCATCCCCAGTCGGATCGTCTTCACGCTTAGTCAGGCTCATCGGCAGCGGGGCGGCGCTCAGCCCTTTGCCCTGAATCGCCTCTACAATCGGCTGCATGACGGGCGCATGACCGACCGCCGGAAAAGGATAATCAGCGCTGTGAGCGGGTTCGGTCGGGTCAGTTTTAACTTCGCCATGCACCTGATATAGCTGCTCTGCCGCTGTATAGTAGGGCTCCCAATCAGCATATTTCAATGGCCATTCGGGGGTGACGCCGTCCTGGCAAGTGACCGCTTCGAAATCGCGATCGCGCATCCGCATCAGCGCAGCATTATACACCTTAGTATTACCGCCAACCGCGTAGTTCGTTTGCGGAGAAAACGGCTCACCCGCCTCGTCATACCACTGCTCTGGGGCATGGTAGCGCTCTTTTTTAAACACATCAACATCCGCCCGGTTCTGATCTTCCAGCGCCATTTGAGACCCGCGCTCTAAGATCAAAATTCGCTTGCCGGTCGGAGCCAACTTTTGAGCCAGCGTGCCGCCACCTGCTCCCGTGCCAACAATGATCACATCGTAGTGTTGGTCGTCAATAATCATGAGCTACTGCCACACGTAAATCAAGAGGAACAGGATAATCCAGATCACATCGACAAAGTGCCAGAATATCGAAGTCGCTGCAACCCCGTACTCGCCGCCCGCGTAGTTATTGGGGATAAACGAACGACCCAGCATAATGCCCTGCAACAGCACGCCGGTGAAGACATGCAGCCCATGAAAACCCGTCAGCAGGTAAAACGTCCCGCCAAACACCCCATCGGTAAAGCCAAAAGGCAGGCCCATCCACTCCACCGCCTGACCGTAGAGGAAAAAGCTGCCCATCGCCATCGTCAGCAGCCAGAAAATCCGAAAGCCCCACAGATTGTCACGATGCAAAAAGCGCTCGGCAAAGTAAATCACAAAGCTGCTCGAAACCAGCACCACCGTATTGATCAGCGGTTCTTTGACTTCTAATCCCTCAAACCCCTGGGGTAGCCAGTCTGCGGCACCGGTTTTAAAGACTATGTAGCCAACAAAGAAGCTGAAAAAGATAATGCTCTCAGACAGCAAGAAAACAATGAAGCCAAACATCCGATTGTCTTCTTCTTCATGCTCTAGATGAGCCGCTTTGCCGTCGAGTGAAGGATCTATGTTGAGACTGCTCATGCTAATACCTTCCCTGCCGGATTGTTAGATACCAGCGGCTCATCACTGCCGTAGCCATACGGCGGCGACACCACTATCGGAATCTCCTCAAAGTTCTCATGCGGCGGCGGCGATGACACCAGCCATTCCAGCCCAATCGCCCGCCAGGGATTGTCTCCCGCCTCTTTCCCCTGATTCCAGGAACTCAGCATATTCAAGAGAAAGGGCAGCGTTGAAACACCTAATAAAAATCCGCCCAAGCTGGCCAGCACGTTCAAAAAAGCAAACTCAGGATCGTAAGAAGCTACTCGCCGGGGCATTCCCATCAAGCCCAGCGGATGCATCGGCAAAAAGATCAGATTGGCTCCAATAAAGGTCAGCGCGAAGTGCAGCTTGCCCAGGCCCTCGTAACACATGCGCCCCGTCATTTTTGGAAACCAGTGATAGATCGCCGCATAAAAACCCATCACCACCGCCCCGTTAATCACGTAGTGAAAATGACCCACCACAAAATAGGTGTTGTTGACGTGAATATCAAAAGGAGCCGAAGACAGCATAATGCCGGTAATCCCCGAAAACAGGAACATCGACAGCCCGCCCAGGGCAAACAGCATGGCCGTGGTCAGCCGCAGCTTACCGCCCCACACCGTCGCCACCCAGGCAAACACCTTAATGCCCGTCGGAATCGAGATCGCCATCGTCGTAAACATGAACAACATCCGCATCCAGCCTGGCGTACCGCTAGCAAACATATGGTGAACCCACACCATCAGGCTGAGCACAGTAATCAGCAGTGAAGAAATCACCACCACCCGGTAGCCAAACAGCGGCTTGCGAGCATACACCGGAAACACCTCCGAAAACACGCCGAAAATCGGCAACACAATCACATACACCGCCGGGTGAGAGTAGAACCAAAAGAAGTGCTGATACAGTACCGGGTCGCCGCCCCGGGTCGGGTCAAAAAAGCTCGTGCCGACCGTGAGATCGAGCAGCAGCATCACCGCGCCCGCCGTCAGAGCAGGCAACCCAATCAGCTGAATCATTTGCGCTGACAGCACCGTCCAGCAGAAGGCAGGCATTCTGAACCAACCCATACCCGGCGCGCGCATTCTAAAAATGGTCGTGACAATATTCACCGCGCCCATAATTGAAGACACACCTGACAGCGCGATCGCCACCAGCCAAAGCGCCTGACCGTTGATCAAATTGCCCGTAGGGTTTTGCAAACTCACGGGCGGATAGGCCCACCAACCCGACTGAGAGGGGCCACCAGGGATAAAAAAGCTGGCGATGAGAATAATGCCGAACACAGGCACCATCCAGAAGGCAGCAGCATTCAGCCGAGGAAAAGCCATATCCCGCGCCCCGATCATCAGCGGCACCAGATAGTTCGCCAGCCCGTTCAGCATCGGGAATGTCCACATGAACAGCATAATCGTGCCGTGCATGGTGAATAGCCCGTTATAGACCGTGCGATCTACCAGATCCGCTTCAGGCGTAATCAGCTCGCCGCGCATCACCATTGCCAGCAGCCCGCCAAATAAAAAGAAGGCAAAGGCCGTGACAATGTACTGAATGCCGATGACTTTATGGTCGGTGCTGAAGGTAAAAAAGCGACGCCAGTTATCCGGTGCGCCCGGTTCGGGTTGAACACTCGGCTGCGCTTCAGACGGCTTCACCTCCAAAGATACGTTACTCATAAGAATCCTTCTTTGAACTGCTGTAGTTGACAATAGGGGCGGGGGCAGGCTTCACAGTCGCCCAGCCCAGACTGATCGATCCTTCAGCAGCGCGGCTAAAGGCTTCGTCGGCCACATTTTCGGCGGCGGTAGGCGGCATCTCGGCGGCGGTCAACAGCCATTGCTCATAGTCTTCTTCCGATTCGACGACGACATTGGTTTGGTTCGCAGCAAAATAGGTGCCGCTATAGGCAGAATCTCGCAGGCGATAGCGACCTTCCCGAATGGGCGTGAACGAAAAATCAATTTCCCTACCGGGAATAATGTCTTGCTTCACTCGAAAAGCGGGGATGTAAAAGCCGTGTAGCACATCTGCTGAAGTGAGCTTGAAGCGAGCGCGTTGGTTGATCGGCAGATGCAGCTCGGTGCTGCTAACACCGTCCTCTGGGTAGCGAAACTCCCAGGACCACTGCCGCGAATGCACTTCAATCGGGGGCCAGTTTTTAGTCGGGTTGGTATCTCCTGGCACCTTTTCCTTTTTATCTCCAGGCACCGTGCCCGCCGTTTTCATTTCTCTGGGTGCAAACGGGCTCAGTAAGCTCATTTGATCGTAGGTATTGTAGCTGACCGTCCCGATCCAAATGATCAGCATGATCGGCACTGCCGTCCAAACCACCTCTAGCCAAAGATTGCCTTCAATGGGGGGGCCATCGGTGGGGTCATACTTGGCCGCTCGCTGAAAGACCATAGAATACAGCAGTGTGCCGACCACCCCGATAAAAATGAAAGTGCCAACGGCGGTCATAAAGCTAAAGAGCTTATCGACCAGCACCGATTCTGCCGAGGCTTGGGGCGGCATCCAGCTATAGGCTTGCTGGCCCATCCAGTAGCTAATGGCCAGGTTTGCTGCTGCGATCGCGCTCAGCCCCAGTATTCTGCGCCGATTCAGTACGCGGTTTAGATCGCTTGTCCGTTGGTTCTCAGTGTTCACTCGACTCTCTAGGTTTCGTTTTCCAGACTGATTCTTTCCAGACCAATTCTCTTTCCAGACTAATTCTATAGACTAATTTTCTGGCCCAAAATCTCTTGGGCCAACCACCCGTGGCTTAGTCAGTACATTGGCTGGCGGCGTACCAGAAACCCGCTCGTTAGGGTTGATCCCGGCGCGAATCAGCCGGTCAGCCGTCACATGAACGCCAAAATCACCGCCCAAATGGGCACCCAGTGTCCCCTGGGCAAACATCAGCCCAAAGATAAACAGCCCAGCGACCAGATAGCTCCACTGCACCTGCCTGGCTCGATCTTCGCGCCATGAGTAGCGCTGAAAGCCTCGCCAGATCGTCATGCCCACAATCAGCGTCAGCAGCAAGACACCGCCAAGGCCGTGCCACACCATGGTGTCGATGGCATTGAGCCCCCAGGGGCTGAGCATGTCATCTGGCGGATCGGCCAGCAAAATTTCGTAAAATCCGGCGGCGACCGTAAAAAAGGTGATGCCCGCAGCGGCGACCAGGTTGAACCAGCCCACGTCGTACAGGCCAGAACTGGTGACCGGGATCGCCAGAAATTTGAAGATGGGTTTTTCTAATGGGTAAAGTGCAGCGACGATGTCGAAGGCGATCGCCACAATAAACAGCCCCAGCGTCAAATGCACCAAATTGGGATGAATCGGCACTCCGTAAGGTAAGCCATTGCCTTCTATACCGAGTAGAGAAAATCTTGCGATCACTGGAGCAGACCTCCTCGCGCTGCCTCAACCACCGCCTCTGTGTGCAGGCCGTACACCCACACCAGTTTGTCACCCAAATAGGTTTGAAAAATCACCAGCCCCGTTAGCACCGCGTTCAGCCCCATGTAGGCAGCAGGCACAGAGCCAGGTGAGTTCAAACGAATGATGTAGCGCCAGCCGGTGATCGCCGCCAAAATTCCTGATAGCGACCAGCCAATAATGGTGTGCAGACTAAGGTCGCCCGCCGCCGCTGCATAAGGCGTGGCTAGCCCCGCTTCCACCTGCCCGAACAGAATCGCGATAAAAATCGAGATAGTCGCAAAGACCATATTCCACCAGCCCACCTCGTGCAGTTGAGTATTTTTGGTGAAGTAGGCAATCCCATCGCAGACCACTGCAAACAGAACCATGGCAATGACAAAATGCACCACAATCGGATGAATCGTGTCGGGATAGGGCAGATTGTGGTCATTCAGTGGGGGTAATAGGTTCTCAAACACTGTCTTCTCCTGAGGTTAAGCCCTCGCGCTATTTGCGCTTGAGCTGAAAATTTTACTGAAAACCACTGGGGCGATCGCCTGACAAGGCATAGCAGCCTACTGAATGGTCTCCTAGTAGGATAAAGCACTTGCCCAAAATCGGCAGTCTACTATTTGGTTGCGATCAGCAATAGAAATAACGCTACCGGGTTCAGGAATCGCTTTGCCCTCAAGCGGCGAAGTACTAGCGGGCGGGCAACGAAAAGCGCGGGGGCTAATTGTCTGTAGCCTGATTTTGGTTTTAGCTCGGAGATATTTTTCTCTTTCGCGATAGTTGATTTTGCAGCAGCGGCTATTTCAACCTTGTAAGCTAAGGCGGCAGGGATGATCATTTACCTTTTAGATCGCGACAAACTACTTATGACCCTTTCTGTCCCCGCTCAATACCGCAGCTTTCTACCACGCTTTTACAAGCTGGCCTCAGTTGCAATTCTGTCAAATATGATGGTGCCGTTAGCCGGTTTGTTCGACGCCGCATTCCTGGGTCATTTAGAAAATATCGACTACCTGGCAGGCGTCATTTTAGGGGGCCTGCTTTTCGACTACATCTACCGAATTTTGAAGTTTTTGCGAAATAGTACCAATGCCCTCACAGCGAATGCAGTAGGCCAAGACGATGGCGCAGGAGTACTGCTGGCGCTGATGCGCTGTGGGTTGATCGCACTGATTATGGCCGGGGCGATTCTGCTGTTGCAATATCCTATTCACAAGCTGGGCTTTGCGCTCCTTTCAGGCTCATCAGAGATTGAAACGGCTGGTTTAGATTATTTTAATGCACGCATTTGGGGAGCGCCCGCTGTCCTCCTGAACTTTGTGCTAATCGGCTGGTTTTTGGGCCGGGAAAAGAATGGAGTTGTTCTTTTGATGTCGCTGGTTGGCAATGGGACAAATGTGCTGTTCGACTATTTAATGATTGTGCGGTGGGGCTGGGAAAGTTGGGGGGCGGGCGTAGCCACTGCGCTGAGTCAGTATCTGGCCTTGGGAATTGGGTTAGTGGCTGTGGCGGTGACGGTGGAGCGAGCGTTTTTCAAGCCAGCCTGGGCGCAGGTAATGGAGCGTCAGAGCCTGATGTCAGCAGTCGCGCTTAAGAGCAATATTTTAGTACGGTTTTTGGCGCTCATTTCGGCTTACGCCATCTTCACGAATCTCAGCGCATCTTTTGGCACAGCGCTGCTGGCAGAAAATGGTTTACTGCTACAGATTGCGCTGCTCAGCCAGTTTACAGTGCAGGGCGTAGGGATGACTTCTCAAACGCTGATCGGCAACTTTAAAGGGCAGGGACGCACCGATCAGATGCTGCCAGTGCTGAAGGTAGCTTTGGCGACGGGACTGGCGATCGCGCTAGCCTTTGCCCTCGGCACCGTCCTATTTCCTGAGCCAGTGCTGTCATTACTGACCAACCATTCAGCGTTGTCTCAATCGATGCAGCAATACACGGGTTGGCTGGTGCCATTGCTGAGTCTGACCGCCGCTGCTTTCATGCTAGAGAGCTATTTTACCGGCATTAAGGACGGTGCTACGCTGCGAAACGGAGCGATATTAGGCTTTGTCGTAGGATTTTTACCCCTGACAGTGCTGGCGGCTTATCGACAGAGCGAGTATTTACTGTGGAGCGCCCTGACTGCTTACATGGCCGTGCTGCTGGTTTTTTTGACTTATCGGCTGCTGAAAACCCACCGGCTGCTGCTAGCGGATGAAGACGCTGAAGTCAGCTTAACTGCACCCAGCGCCCCATAAAAGACCAGTCAGGTTGTCTCTACAGTAGTCAAAGCGAGTAGAAGCGGCTTTTAACTAGCGCAGCGTTCATCGAGCGATCGCTTCACCCAGGCAGACGACAGACCGCTCAAATATTCAGTAAGCTCTATATCAATCCTGTGACGAATATCTCCTATGTGTGGACGGTTTACGCAAACGCGGTCGGGTGAGGCGATCGCCCAAACCTTCAGTTTACAAACGACACCTGATCCTCAACCCCGATACAACATCGCGCCATCTCAGCCGGTATCTGCCATTGCGCAGCCAGCCGAAGCGCGTGAGTACCGAATTTTTCAGTGGGGCCTGGTACCCTCCTGGGCCAAAGATCCGAGCATCGGCAATCGAATGATTAACGCTCGGGCTGAGACAGTAGCGGAAAAACCCTCCTTCAGGGCTGCGTTTAAGCGGCGGCGCTGCTTAATTGTGGCGGATGGCTTTTATGAGTGGCAGCGGGCGGGCAACCAAAAACAGCCCTACTACATTCAAGTCGAGGGCGGTCTATTTGGATTTGCTGGGCTATGGGAGCACTGGGAGAATGGCGAAGGCAGCTACTTAGAAACCTGCACAATTTTGACGACAGCGCCCAATGAGCTAATGGCAGACATCCACAACCGGATGCCAGTAATCGTACATCCTGACGACTATGACCTTTGGCTAGATCCCAACTTGCAAAACGGCCAACATCTTCAGCATTTGCTGCGACCTTACGAGGCCGATACCATGCAGCTATATCCGGTGAGTAAGACAGTCAACAACCCTCGCAACGAGACGCCTAACTGTATTGAACCGGTCTCGGGTTAGGGCTGCACAGCGACCAAGAAGGCCCGGTTAAACCGCAGGAATCGTGAAATAAAAGCAGCTTCCCTCCCCCGGCTGACTCTCTACCCAAATCCGACCGCCGTGCAGGTTGATAATACTCCGGCATATAGCCAAGCCCAGCCCGGTACCGCCTTCTGTGCGCGTGTTGGAGGCATCTACCTGGGTGAATCGCTCAAATATTCTTGATCTTTGCTCAGGCGGAACCCCTCGACCTTGATCGCACAATGCAAACAAAACGGCTGATCCCTCCGCCGCTTGTTTGCTGCTCTCGACGGTTAGCCGAATCATCGACTCAGGCGGTGAAAACTTAGCAGCATTCTCCAACAAATGAGTCAGTACCTGGCTGAGGCGATCGCGATCGCCCACTATCTCAAAGCCCGGATCGCAGACGATTACCTCCCCATTCGACTGATTCGCCGCGCACCGGAACATATCTACAGCGGCGTATGTGATCTCTTGCGTATTGACAAGCTCTTTGCGTAGCGGATCTTTGGCAGCGGACAAATATTCCACCTCGATAATGTCGTTGACCAACCGTACCAATCGCTGGGAGTTCTGAGCGATGACGTCTAAAAGCTGCTGCCCTAGCTCAGACTGGCTAGGAACACTGCCCTGCGACAAGAGATTGATGCCGCCGTGAATGGTTGTCAGCGGGGTGCGCAGCTCGTGACTCACCACTGAAATAAAGTCATCTTTAGTGCGGTCAAACCTGGCCTGCTCGGTAATATTTTCGCCGATGCTGATAGTGCCAATACAGTTGCCATCGGAGTCACGCAGCAACGTGTGGTTCCACATAAAAACATACTCTTGGGCTGATCGCGATCGGACAGTATTTCGATATTGCAGGGGGGTCTCTGGACGGGTCAGCAAATCCTTCATATACTGACTGAGCTGAGCATGCTCAGAAGGCGGTACAAAGTCGGCAAACCAATCCTTGCCAGCAGCCTCCTCGGCGGTGTAGCCCGTCAGTTTCAAAAGAAACGGATTGGCATAGCTAATTTTGCCGCTAGTATCGAGTCCAACTACCGCCAAGCCAACATCCTCTAGTAGCGATCGCCAGCGGTGCTCTGCCTGATGCAGCTCGGCGGTGCGCGTTGTTAGCAAAGCGTCCGAATTGGGTGGGTCAATAGCCATAATTATCATAGCAATAGCGCTAGATCTCGATTACCTCACCCTAACCAAAAAGTGTGACGATCTTATGGAGTTGGGTGAAGAATCAAGCATAGGACAGGTTACAAATATCCTTCTTTTGTTGAGAAAGCTATCAAATTTTAATTTCCTCGCCATCGATCCTTCATAAATCAACGACGCAGCTTTGCCTGCGCTAATCCTACGAAAGGGATAGGCATTTTTAAAGCTCGGTAGTGATAGGGTTGTTAATATAGATCAACATACACAAAAGCTTAATCGTTCACTCGAAATAATTTTTAAGAAAAATATACATGTAAGATTAGATTATTGGGCGGGCCAGCAAAAAGCCCGCTATTCCCTTTGCTAAATTCCATCATGAAGATCATGATTGTGGAGAATGCTCGAACGGTCGAACATCTCCTTCAGAGTTCGCCCTTTAGCCACAGCTTAGTAGTGGACGGGGTTGCGAATGGAAAAGTGGAATGGCAAGAGATATTAGCAGAATCGCTGCTCGGGAGAACTACCGCTGACTACGACCTGATTGTGCTAGATGCCGCCTTGCCTAAACGGGCCGCCATTCGCCTATGTCAGCAGTTCCGGGCAAACGGCGTTCAGACCCCCCTATTGCTCCTAACAGCGCCTGGTGAGAGCCTCCAAGCCCTAATCGAGGCGGGCGCAGACGACTACATAACCCCTCCTTTTGGGGCGGAAGATCTGATGGCGCGGGCAGCGTTCTTACTGCATCGCAAGCAGAACACATCACAGCAGCAAGAGGAAATGAGTGCGGCCCTGAGCCACGCCGTAGAAGGCATTTCTCAGCTAGATCCGGAGGGAAGATATCTGTTCGTCAACGATGCCTATGCCCAAGTAATGGGCTATAAACCCGCTGAGATGATCGGCAGAAACTGGCAAAACACGGTTCATCCCGATGACCAGGCGATGATGATCGCGGCTTATCGGCAAATGAAGCGCGAAGGCAAAGTCGAGGTCGAAGCAAAGGGGCTACGGCAGGACGGCTCTGTTTTCGACAAGCATTTGGTGATGATTGCGGCCCATGACGATCAGCAGCGCTTCGTCGGGCATTACTGCTTTATGAAAGATATCAGCGATCGCAAGCAAACAGAGCAAAAGCTTCAGCAGCAGCTCAATCGAGAACGACTGATCAGCGAAATTACCAATTCTATTCGCGAAACGCTCGATCTCGACCAGATTTTGCACGCTGCTGTCGATCAGCTACGTCACCTTTTACAGACTGACCGGGTCATTGTCTTTCGATTTCAGCGCGACTGGCAAGGTATCGTCGAAGCTGAATCAGTAGCCCCTGGCTGGAGTGAAACCCTCGGCATGACCATTCAGGATTCCTGCCTGGGTGAACTCTATGTAGAAAGCTATCGTCAGGGACGCGTGAGCAGCATTTCAGATGTCCATGCCGCAGAGATCGATCCCTACCACCGGGATCTCCTGGTCGGGTTGCAGGTACAGGCAAATCTGGTTGTGCCGATTCTTCAGGGGGAGAATTTGTGGGGGCTGCTAATTGCCCACCACTGCTGCACCTCCCGGCAGTGGCAAGCGGAAAGCACTCAGCTTCTTCAGCAGGTGGCCACCCAAATGGGAATCGCCATTCAACAGGCGGAGCTGTATCAGAGAACGCGCGAGCAGGCGGCGCTAATTGACATTGCTACCGACGCGATCTTTGTCCGCGATCTGGCAGGGTACATCGTATTTTGGAGTCAAGGCGCATCGCGACTATACGGCTGGACTAAAGCAGAAGCCATTGGCCAAACTGCTCAGGAACTGCTAAAGAAGGAAGGCAATAGCGAACTCGAAACGGCAATCCGCACGACCCTAGAGCAAGGTTTTTGGCAGGGAGAGCTCACACAGTCAACCAAAGCGGGCAACAAAATTTTGGTAGCGAGCCGCTGGACGCTGGTACGAGATCAGATTGGTCGCCCGCAGTCTCTTTTGGAAGTGAACACCGATATCACCGAGAAGAAACAGCTCGAAGCCCAGTTTTATCAGGCTCAACGGCTCGAAAGCCTGGGCCGATTAGCAGGCGGTATCGCCCACGACTTGGGTAACATTTTGACGCCAATACTGGGCATTGCTCAGCTCCTACGCCTCACCCAAAAAGACTTGGATGCCGACACTCAAGAGCAGCTAGACATCTTGGAAAAGAGTGCTAAACGAGGGGCCAAAATGGTCAAGCAAATTCTCACCTTTGCCCAAGGCGATGCTGGCGATCAGGCGACAGTCGATATCACCGTAATTTTGCAGGAAGTAATTGACGTCGTCAAGCAAGGATTTCCAAGCACTATTGAAATTCGTCAAAACCTGCTTCAAGAGAAAGGAACAGAGGGATTATTTCGGGAAGTGTCAGCCGATTCGACGCATTTGCACCAGGTGCTGATGAATCTGTGCATTAACGCTCGCGATGCCATGCCCGATGGCGGCATTCTTACCCTCTCAGTGGGTAATACTTTCGTGAATGAAGATATTGCCAGTAGAAATATAGGGGTGTCGGTCGGCCATTACGTGGTAGTCACTGTGACCGATACGGGTGTGGGAATTCCCCCCGAAGTCCGCAGTCGCATATTCGATCCGTTCTTCACGACCAAATCCTCGGATCAAGGGACTGGGCTGGGGCTAGCAACCGTATTAGGCATTGTGAAAAATGCGGGCGGCTTCGTAAAAGTAATCAGCACTGTCAATCAGGGCACCCAAATAAAGGTGTACTTCCCAGCCGTACAGTAGAGAGCTTAGTCTGCGCGCATTAATTCAGAGGATATTTACGAACGATGGCAAAGCTTTGTTTGCTGCCATGTCTTGCCGTACGGTAGCTGCTAGGCTGTTCGGGTGAGTAGCTGCGATCGCTTTCAAATCGCGCTTGCCAAGACTGCTTGTCTTGCAGCTCGTTTCTCAGGTCAGGAGTTATAGCAAGTAGCTCTTTATACTGTTGGTGGGCTTCTCTCTTCAGTAACAAGTTTGCCGCTCCAGCTCACGGTTAGCGGGCGATCGCGTACTGTTGCAACCATTCTACAAAAGCTTCGCGATCCGTTTCTCCTGATGCAATTGCCAAGACAACATTCTCTTGTTCATCTACAGAAGCAGTGACTTCTAACCCATTCAAAACGAGAAAGGTCTCTAATGCAGCGTGTCCTGCCCGCTTGTTTCCATCTATGAAGGGATGATTCATAATGATGGAAAATCCTAAAGCTGCTGCCTTCTCGACCAAATTTGCGTAGAGGTCTTCACCTGCAAACGTCATTTGAGGCTGAGCGATCGCTGATTCCAATCAGCCAAAATCTCGAACACCCAGGGTTCCGCCAGATTGCATGATAATTCTGCGATGCAGTTCCAATACTTCAATTAGCGTCAGGTAGCGTATCATGCCAGCCGCTGATACAGCTCAGTATTTTTCGTCAGCACATAGTCGGCGGCATCAACGAAATCAGCTTTTTGAGTACTCAGCCAATTTTCCAGGCTGGAGCGTAAGAGCACATCGAGCGGAATTCCGTACTGGTTTGCAAGATTCTGTAATGCCTGAAAATGATGGTCTGGAAGATCAATAGTGATCGAAGCCATCGCTATTACCTTTGAAGGGGTTCTGCATCAAGTTTATCATTTTCGCTCGGGCGACCCATCTGCTTTGAGGCGAGGCCAAACGCTAGCTCGCACTCCTCGACGTTACCTGGTGAACCGCTGAAATGATAGAAGATCTTGCTGTTCCATCATTAGGGGGCTACGTATATTGATTGTCTGCGATCGCTCTCAAATCGTGCTTGCCAAGACTGCTCGTCTTGTAACTCAGCCAGAAGGGGGAAGCGATCGCAAGTGGCGAGTAACTTGGAACCTTCTACCGGGCGCTCTCAACCGGCGGTGGCATTTGGATTGTTAAATATTGGGCACCAGCGGTAACCGGCGAATACGAATACGGCTTGGCTCAACCGTAACGGCTGCTCCTTTTTCTAAATCCTCCTGGCATTCAGCAACTACGGTCAGCAAAAGATCTGTGAGGGCTCGGGCACGTAGCCTTTCAATCCGAATGCGAATGATCGAAGGCGCGATCGCTGTATTCAGTGCCAGCAGCGTATGAAAATCCGCATCCAGGGTAACAACGATACGCGCCTCGTCCCTAGCTCTTTGGATGATGTCTGCGTCTTCAGCTTCAGACATACCAATTTCACCCACATGGATGGCGTCGATACCTTCATCCCGCAATAACACTGCCGCAGTGAGGGGTAGTCCCTGATCAAGCAACAGTTTCATAGCAATCAGGAATTTCAATAATGCGATCATCCAGGTAGGACGAGGCAAAAATTAAAGCTTGTCGGATATCTTCATCCTCCAGCTCTGGAAATTCTTGATGCAATTCCTCCCGGTTGGGATACGTGGCCAGTAGCTCGATCACCCGGCGAACCGTAAGGCGGAGGTTACGAACACAGGGTTGCCCATTCATCCGTTTCGGATTACTGGTAATACGATTTAGTCTCATCGGAGTAATTCCCGCGTTTCATAACTATTTTAGCCTTTGGTGAGGATAAGCCATCCCTACAATATGGGCTATACGTGTGGGGTATCTGCGATCGCTTCAAATCGCGCTTGCCAAGACTGCTCGCCTTGTAAATGAGTCAGAAGAAGGGGTGCGATCACATCCTGCTGCTCGTCTGACAGCTTTGAAAACTCCGCTATAGCTTTTTGAAGAAGTTTGATCTGAAGTGGATCCCAAAGACTGAACAGCTTGGCAGCAGGGCTTCAAACTCCGTCGTGTTAAAGCCAGTCAGTCTTTGCAGCAGGCGCGATCTATTCTTCAGTTCTGCGTAGTGCATTTTCATTGGTCAACCTCCTGGCTGATGACGCTTTCCCTGTTCTAGCGGCCTAATTTCCAATTAAGTCTAGTATTCTATTCGCGAATCACTGGCATCAGTCGT
The DNA here is from genome assembly GCA_038315915.1 of Phormidesmidales cyanobacterium. Classification (GTDB taxonomy): domain Bacteria; phylum Cyanobacteriota; class Cyanobacteriia; order Phormidesmidales; family Phormidesmidaceae; genus Phormidesmis. Next base: position 18,065 of record JBBQAC010000019.1, on the reverse strand, counting down.
TGCTCAATTTCCTGAAGATATGCTGTTAGCCCTGTATCTGTACCCCTTTGCTGTAGAAGCTCTAAACTGGTTTTTTCCCAACACTGCTGTTCTCGTGACTTCTTACTATCTGTAAGTTCTTCAAGTACTACTTTAGGATTCCGAATCCGTTCAGGTTCTTCTCTAGAATTAGAGCGTAGTCTGTGTGATTCCTCACAAGGATCAAAGTTCAACTGGTTCTTAATATTCTCCAAAATTTTTTCCTCTCCTTGATTGAATGGAATAAATCCATTTAAGACCCAAGCTTCTCGCATTCGATTAGCCGTACCAACAATAATCTCTAATGTAGGTTGTCGATCAATATATTCTGCGCGGGCCTGCTTTATACCTACCCTGCGCTCAGGTTGATTGTCTAAATCTCGAATTAAGAGAACCGCTCTTACTTGTCGGATATTTTTAAGCTGATAAAGGCTGATTAGATTCAAGATTTTCATTGTTGCTGCACCATCAGCTTTCAGTACTCCACTTTTTTTGCTGTGTCCCAAAAACTTCGGAATGCGTAGACCTGATTTTTTAGCACTCTGAATAATATCTTTGATGTCTTTCCAGCATGAATGCTCAGTTCCTACCTCTAAGCCGCTCCAACGAAATAAGCTTTGCGCAAGCTCAGAATCTAACCAATCTATTTCTTCTACGAGCACGCGCTCAGCTAATTTAGTAGCAGTTTGTGCATCCGCACTACTTTCAACAATTACGACAAACTCAAGCATTTATCTCTCCAGCAACCACCCAATCTTCTCCCTCAGCATCCCAAAATTCGCCAGTGGTCAAAGTTTGTCTTACCAATTCCACGTCAGGATGCTCGTCTAATCGTTTAGAACGAGTAAACCCTGAGTTCGTGTTGCTCAACACATGAACTTGGGATGGAGTGAGCTCATCTACAATATAAGGGGAGTGTGTAGAAAAAATGATTTGCAAATTTCTATTAGCTTGAATAATTTCCTTGAAAACAGTAATTAATTCCCGTTGCGCTTTTGGATGAAGTCCTTGCTCTACATCATCCAGCAATACTAAATTCGGTTGCTTAGGATTCATCAATACAGTCAGTAATCCTAGAGTTAGCATTGTCCCTTCACTAATAGCATGAGCAGGAATACGCTCACCCGTATTCATATCTAGAACAATTTCTTGCCCTGCTATTTCCTGTCTCTCTTCATATGAAATAGACTTTCCATCGACTTCAATTAAGCGTTGCCGATTGATCATAACTTTGGCACGCCTTACGCCTACTTTCTGAACTCCTGGAACAATCCGCTGCAACATCTCCTGCAAGGATTGAAAATTATCTGGAGCCTCGTCACGAAGATAGTCTAAGGTAGGTGCTAATCCTGATCCGTCAAATTCAACTCGCGGGGTAATTGCTTCACTATAATCTGCTTTTGCGAGATTAGTAGCCACCAGCTTGAGATGAACCGCAAACCTCAACGCCTGAGGTATTGGAGATGATGCCATACTCAACGAACCGTCCCAACCTTCTACTTGTCTTTTATCTTCTTGATCGACATTCCATGATGCTTTTGGAAACCATTTGTTCTCTTGCTGCTGAAAGTCATAGGAAGCTTGCCAGGTTTTTCGTTTATTATGATATCCCCAAAAACCACTGCCAACAACAGACACGTGATTCTGTCCGATTGTCGTAATAAATTCAGGTGATCTTTGATATCCGAATATGTTTTTAAATTGGGAATCTGCAAGCCGACTAAGGTAATGTAATGCTTGCAAAACAGACGTTTTCCCAGAACTATTTTGGCCTACCAGCGCATGTAGGCGCGAATCATCTAGGTTGAGCTGTGTGGATCGATGACCTTTAAAGTTATGAAGCTGGATCTTTTCAAGCATTTAATTTTCACTACCTCTTTAAAGGATTATTCTTGAATTTTATAGGTAGAAGCCTTATGAGGTTTTTATTCCAAACAACTGTAGAAATCACAGAGAATCTTTAATGCTTTTTACCTTATGGAGATTAACAGGCAAGCTTTAGATTGTGCCCCTCCGAGGACTAAATGGCATAACTATCGATTAAATGGAAGCAATTTCACCTGCATCACATTTTTAGGGTAGATAGGCAGAAAGTTTCTGTTCAAATATAGCTGATCGCAGGTTGGCAAGCACAAGTGACGTTCGTCGATGCATTGTGCGACGCCTACCACGACTCCTTGTGACCTCGAACGCGATCAACGAAGGTGGACTCAAAATCTCTTCGACTCCAAAACGTTCTCGAAACTTATTCGCGATTCTGCGTACCCATTTGGACTCATATTCCGGATTCATGCCTTCAGCCTCGACGACATTGATTGCAAATTCCTCTGCGCTAAGGTAAGTCAATTTGCGTAGCTCCTCAGCTCTAACAGGCGGAATGCAAAATCCCCAATTCACACATAGGTCATAGAGCAAGTAGGCAAGTTCTCGCTCCATTGGTGGAACGGTCTTGTCGATCTTGAAGCCCATCATGCCCCCGGAAAGCTGACACAGTAATGACACAGAACTATTGACTAGGCGGAAATATTTCCACCTAATAACGCTTTCAGGATAGATAGGCAGAAAATTTCTGTCTAAAATATAGCTGATCGTAGGCTGGTAGACCTAGGTGATCGCTCCTCAATTTTCATGCTGCTAACTGCAAGCTCCTTTCCCTCGCAAGCTCGAACCAAAGCAAAAGCCACTCGATCCGAAGACTGAGTGGCTTTTATTAGAAAATCTGGTTTCGGGCGTTAAGCCTGACGTGAGTAGTACTCAACGACTAGCAACTCATTGATGTTCAGCGCAATCCATTCGCGTTCGATGACGCCATTGACCTTTGCTTCCATCTTGCCTTTGTCAAATTCCAGGTGAGCAGGAACGTTAGCCAAACCAGGAAACTCCAAGTTCGCCTCTACGAGCTTCCGGGAAGCATCTCTGTTGCGTACCCCAATCACATCACCCGGACGACACTGATAGCTCGGAATGCTCACTACCCGGCCATTGACCGTAAGGTGCCCGTGGTTGACTACCTGACGCGCCGCTGGGATGGTTGGCCCTATCCCTAAGCGAAACGCAGTATTATCTAACCGCATCTCTAGCTGTTGCAAAATGACTTGTCCGGTAGAACCTCCGGCCCTACGTGCTTTTTTCACGTAGCGGAGAAGCTGGCGCTCGGTAACACCATAGTTGTAACGAAGCTTTTGCTTCTCTTCTAGACGCACGCAGTACTCAGACTTCTTTTTACGAGCCTGACCGTGCTGTCCAGGGGGATACGCTTTCCGAGCCGATTTGCGGGTTAAACCCGGCAGGTCGCCCAAGCGGCGTACCACTCTCAGGCGAGGACCTCTATATCGAGACATCTTTTCTCCAAATAACTATTTCGCAGACTCAATAGTATACCTCATGACCTTATTTGAGGTCATTATTTTCCTGAAAAGTTTGAATGCTAGGCCAGCTTGAGCTTCGCAATTGGAGAGGCGCTCTGCTGCTTTCTCACCCGCAAAGCCTGCTGAAGAAGGTTCCAGGCCGCAGGCGATAAGGCCGAGGGGAAACCAAGGGCCGCGCCGGTCAATGGCTGCTTTTGCTTGAGCGCTACGATCGCCCAATGCAGATGCAAATACTGGTTAATAGCTAAAAGCGGCGGCAGTTTGGCCTGATGCTCGGGGCTAATGCGAGCATAAATGCGTTCTTTAATTAGCATGTTGGTTTCCAGGCGGCGCTGAAGCGTGATCTTTTGGTCATAGCCGCCGGGCCAGACGGTGCGATACGTCAGGCACTGATTGAGGAAGAGAGCGTCGCCATGTTCGGCGACGCGAATCCAGGAGTCGATGTCGTCACAACTGGTCATGGTCAGATCCCAGCCGCCTGAGCTGAGGAAAGCATCACGCCGTACCGCAACCTGAATAGGTGTGCCAAAAGGGACAACCTCTAGCAACATGCCGTAGTGAATATCAGCCTGAGGAATGTAAAAAACTTCGCCGGGGCCGGTGGTTGGCGTGCGGCTGAGTTCGGTGCCTTGAGCATCAACCTGAGCGGCCTGGCATGAGCAGATTACCGCCTTTGGCCACAGGCCGATTGCTTCAGCCATCTTTTCAATACAGGTATTCGCTAAATAGTCGTCATCATCTACCAGCTTGACCCATTCACCGCTAGCCGCCTTTACCCCAACATTGACAGCGCCTGCGTGGTTGGTATTCGTCTGGTTGCGGCAGTAGGTGACCCGGTTGCCTAAGGATTCTACATAAGCCTGTGTTCCGTCGGTTGAAGCGTTGTCTACGACGATGATTTCGCAAGGCGCGGTCTGATCGAAGGCTGACTGGACGGCTCGCTTCAGCAGGTCGAGCCGGTTGTAGGTGGTGATGACAATGCTAAAGGACACGGCTGACATGATTTAGCGATCCGTGAGAAGAGGATGAAGCAGGCTTGGAGGGGCTGCTGTCAGTATTGCTCAGCCCGGAGCCTCTCACCATAGGCGCTGCATAATTTTTATCTGAAGTTTAAACAGATGTTTGTTTCTGCCAGTCAGTTACTGGGCTGGAAGGTTAAACTAAGCGGAGATAATGCGTTATAAAGTGGCCCTTAGCACCTTCAGTATTGATGATCAATCCTCTCTCTCGGCAGTCTCAGTCCCCGACCTTTCGATCTAGAGTTGGCGCACTCTCGGCTGGAGCCCTGGCGGCTACGCTGCTGTTGGGATCGGGCTGGCTGGGGCGATCGCCCGCCATGGCCCAAACAGCTGCACCGCCTGCCAACACCGAGCTAGATGCTCAGTCCCCACCTCCCGTATCGCCCAATGGTGAAGAAGAGGCGATCGCCTACGGGGAACTGCTCAGGAAAATTGACAATGGCGAAGTTAGAGAAGTTGCGCTCGATCAAGTGAATGGCATTGCCAGGGTACAGCTCAAGTCAGATGCAGAAGATGCAAAGCCGCACGAGGTAAAAATATTTGCCAATGACAAAAATCTAGATTTGCAGGAGCGGCTTCAGGCCAATGACGTTTCCTGGGAAGCAGCGAGAACCAGTGACAATGGCGCACTTACCAGCTTTTTTACGACTGCCTTTATTGGGGTTGTGGTAGTGTTTGCCATGCTGATGCTGCTGAGAAAATCAACCAGTTCTGGCGGGGGCGCGATGAACTTTGGGCGCTCTAAAGCTCGCTTTCAGATGGACGCCAAAACCGGCGTAGTGTTTGACGATGTGGCGGGCATTGACGAGGCCAAAGAAGAGCTACAAGAGGTCGTCACTTTCCTGAAAAATCCCGAGCGGTTCACTGCCATCGGTGCGCGCATTCCGAAAGGGGTGCTGCTGGTAGGGGCCCCAGGAACGGGTAAGACGCTGCTGGCTAAAGCGATCGCCGGAGAAGCCGGAACGCCTTTCTTCAGCATTTCAGGTTCCGAATTTGTCGAAATGTTTGTCGGCGTCGGGGCCTCTCGCGTGCGCGACCTGTTTAAGAAAGCTAAGGAAAGTGCGCCCTGCATCGTGTTTATCGATGAGATTGACGCGGTGGGCCGTCAGCGAGGAACCGGCATCGGCGGGGGTAACGACGAGCGCGAGCAAACGCTCAACCAGCTTTTAACCGAAATGGACGGGTTTGAGGGCAATAGCGGAATTATTATCATCGCTGCGACCAACCGACCCGACGTGCTTGATTCAGCCCTGCTGCGACCCGGTCGCTTTGACCGTCAAGTTACTGTGGATCTGCCAGGTTACAAAGGCCGTCTCGGCATTTTGCAGGTACATGCCCGCGATAAAAAGATCGAGGATGAAGTGAAGATGGAGGCGATCGCTCGTCGCACTCCAGGCTTCTCGGGCGCGCAGTTGGCCAACTTGCTCAATGAAGCCGCCATTTTGACCGCTCGCCGTCGCAAAACGGCTGTCTCCATGCTTGAGGTGAACGACGCCATCGACCGCCTGACTATGGGTCTGAGCCTGACGCCCCTGCTCGACAGCAAGAAAAAGCGACTGGTGGCCTATCACGAAGTCGGCCATGCCCTGACAGCTACGCTCAGCAAGCACGCCAACCCCCTTAACAAAGTGACGATCATTCCGCGCTCAGGCGGCGTAGGGGGCTTCGCTAGCTTCTTACCGAAGGAAGAACAGGTAGACGACGGCCTGATCTCCTACGGTGAAATTGTTGATCAGTTAGTAGTAGCGCTGGGCGGCAGAGCGGCTGAAGAAATTATCTTTGGTCACGATGAAGTCACCGTAGGCGCAAGCAGCGACATTCAGCAGGTCAGCCGGATTGCTCGGCAAATGGTAACCCGCTTCGGCATGTCTGAACTGGGTTCGTTTGCGCTAGAAAGTGAAAATTCTCAACCGTTTTTGGGTCAGAGCAATTTGATGGGCGGCGGGCATGAGTACTCTGACGAGCTGGCGACCAAAATTGACGAAAAGGTCAGAGCGATCGCTCAAGAAAGCCTGGACAAAGCGATAAAAATCCTCAGCAACAACCGCGCTCTAGTGGATCGGCTGGTCGATACGCTGATTGAAAAAGAGACGATTGACGGCAAAGAGTTTCGCGATATCGTCAGCGAATATACTCAGCTACCAAACAAAGAGGTGGAAGATCAGCGCGATCAAAACGTACTGACAATGTAACCGGTGCCAGCAGCCGACATCTCAAGTAAATACCCCCAGCCGATTCTCTGATCGGCTGGGGGTATTTTTACAGGCTTTCATGAGTCTCAATGATGCAAAAGCTTAATAGCCCGCTGAAGCCCGACGCTGCCCGTCTGCCATGGCCTGAAGCACCAGGCCCGGATCGACCCAGCTTCCCTGATAGCGCATACCCCAGTGCAGGTGAGGGCCAGTCGTGCGCCCGGTCATGCCAACCCGGCCAATGCGATCGCCGGTATACACCTGCTGCCCTTCTGCAAGCTGCACACCGCCGCCGCTGTCAACAAACACTCTCCTGCCTCCGTCATTGGTGACATAGCCCTGCATATGGCAGTAAACATGAGTCCATTCGCCCGACTCAACCACCACAGAAGTCCCACAAGCACTGTCGTCAGAAACTTCTACAACTTCTCCATCCCACCAGCTGCGGATATAGCTACCCATAGGTGCAGCGATATCAATACCGTAGTGAAATCCCGAGCCGCGATAGCCAAATGCCGAAGTATAGGCTTGAAATCCCTCAACTGGGAAAGAGGCTATTTGCCACGGCTCACCGCCCCTAGCAAGCTGAGTATCGGGGACAGCCGATGCAGATTGCCTAAAGGAGTTAGGGGCTATTTCCCCTAAGCTGGCAAATACGAGACTGCCTGCTAGCAACAGGCCGCCGTATGAAAATCTCCGCTGCTGAGAAGGAGTCAGAAACTGACGCAGCGAGAAAGAAGAGAATCGCTTCATACAGAAAGTGAGTGAGTTGTGTGAAGAACTGAACTAGTATTTCTGCTGAGCAAAGGCGTGAACTGCGGCAGGATGTGTGATTGACTGTAAACCTACCATGAACCTTTTTACTCAGCACAAGCGAGGCATGTGAGGTAATGTACCCTGAAATAATAGTGAAGGTAAGCTTTAGCGCCGCTGTCATAAGCATTGCTGATTCAAAATAACTTGATTAATCAAGAAATGCTTACAAAAACGAGTACTGAACGGTTATCTCGGACACAAATATTACTGCAAAGCTTCAAAAAACCAGCAAAATTACGGAGCCATCACCACAAGCTGTCGAACTTTCTTAAGCAGCGTTTTGGGGTTGATTGGCTTGCGCAAAATGTCGTGGTGGGCCATGGGAGATAGCGTAGAAGCCTTCTTATCCATAAGGGCTAGCACTTTTGCATTGAGCGCCGTAGTCGACATCTGAATCGCTTTAATTTGATCTGGATCAGCGTTTAGCAAGGATAGATCAGCAATCAACATGACGGGTTTCAGCACCTCTATCTGTGCGGCGAGCTGGTCAGCTTCTACCAGCCAGATAACTTCATAACCAGCAGCTGTCAGCATCTCACAGATAATAGCGGCATTGTCTTCGTCGGTCTCTAGCAGGACAATGCGCCCGGCAGCATTTTCTATTGTGGCGGGTACCTGGTAGCGGGGGGGCGCTGCGGTCTCCGCTTGCACAGGTAGGCGGACTGTGAAGGTGGAGCCCTGACCCACCTGCGAATCTACCTGAATTGACCCGTTGTGGAGTTCGACCAGGCGTTTGGTCATGGCCAATCCTAACCCCGTACCTGGATACTGACGCCGGAAGGGGGATTCTAACTGTTTAAAAGTTTCAAACAGGACATCCCGTTGCGACTCGGGAATACCGATGCCGGTGTCTTCCACCTGAAATACTGCTGTCTGATGTTCGCGCCAGACGCGCAAAGCAACCTCTCCGCCCTCTGGCGTGAACTTAATGGCATTGTGCAGCAGGTTCGAGATGATTTGCTGTAGGCGGCTGGCGTCCGCTCTGAATAGGTCTGTTTCGGGCGTGAGTTTGGACTCTACAGAAAAAGTAATTCCCCGCTTTTCCGATGGCTCCTGGTATTGGCTGGCTAAGGTATCGGTCAGCTCACTCAAGGACAGTTCGCTGAGGTCCAGCAGCGATCGCCCCGACTCTACATTGGCAAATTCAAGAATGTTATTGATGATACCGAGTAGCTGCTCACCGCTCTGATTGATCGTGTTTAAGTAGCTGCGCTGACGGTCATTGAGATCCCCAAATGACCAGCGCAGCAGGGTCGCTGACATGCCGATAATGTAGGTGAGGGGCGTCCTCAGCTCGTGGCTCATGGTCGAGAGGAACTCACCTTTGGTCACACTGGCCGACTCCGCTGCCGTCAGGGCGTCATGCAGGTTTTGGGTACGCTCGATCACACAGCTCTCCAGGCTTACGGTTTGCTGTCGAAGCTGCTGACAAAGAGAAGCCTGACTGATGGCTACGGCTAAATGCTCTGCAACATGCTGCAAAAAGGTTGCTTCGGTTTCTTCCCAGTGCCGGTGGTGCTGGCACTGATGGGCAATCAGCAATCCCCACAGCCGATCTTGAACGATAATGGGCGCGATCATTTTGGACTTAATCTGAGCCTGCCGCAAAAAGTCGAGCAGACATCGGTTCCCAGCGTACTGCTGCTCTACGTCGTCTACGGCAACAGGCTGACCGACCAGATACTGTGCTTGCAGGGCTGGCGACGGATGGAAGCAATGCGCTTCCGAAAAATGAAGCACAGAAGAAACGCCTGCGGATGCTCTCGACTCATAGGCGACGTACCCCGAATGCGCGCGGCGACCAACCGTGCAGTCAAACCGATTTGACTGAGTGTCCGACTCAACATTCGACTCAAGCACAGAAGCTTCTTCACCGCCATCATTGCTGATGAAAGGCTGCTCCATTGGGTTGGGCTGCTCAAACTGGTATAGCACGAGCCGATCTGCTGCGAGGAACTCTCTGACCTGAGCAACCGTTGCTTCTAAAATTGCTGGCAGGTCGAGGCTGTGGCGAATGCGGCCAATTACCTGATCCAGCAGCAGGCTCTGCTGAAGCTGCTGGTCAAGCCTGGCTTGGGGTAGCTGGCTGTGGCCTTCTGGGGACGCTGCTAAGTGCTTAGCCCAGTTAAGTACAAAAGATTCTTGAGCCATCGTTTTTCCTCAAAAGAGGCGTCTGTAGTGTTTTGCTCGGTTAGTCGGGACGAATTGAGAGGTGAGGCAAAAGGAGTGAGCGGTGAGGGCAATAGCGACTGATGGTGGCCTGGGCTGACTGACCATTGAGCGCTGAACGCCTGGTATGAGTAGCGTCAAAACGGGCGAAATACGTCGGCTTTAACGCATCTTTTACGAAGAATGCTTTTATAAAGAATCAGGCTAGCTTTGTAAAAGTAGCCATTCCTTGCTTCAGTAATTGAGGGGACTCAGTGACGAAACATCCAGTGGCAAGACCATAAGCGGGGATGCAGCGGCTATAGGTGTTGGCAAGTTTGGCGTTTCTACTTTTTTCGTACCTTTTTTTCGTACTTTTATAGTTTGGTCTTAATTTCTACCCTTCTACTTCTGACCACCTTACATTTTCTATTTCATATCGATGAGCTACATTGATATGTCTTAAGATTTTTTTTGAGCAGCGCTCTTCCCGGTCAATACTTTTTGATAGTAGCCTCCGTTTCTCGCTATTCGCAGTTATCCCAATAGTTCTTTTATATTTCAAACTTTTTATGCATCGTTTAGCAGCGACACCCGGTGGATGGAATAGCGCGACAGAAGGCGTCGTTTTCATTGAGCAAACGCCCGCTCCGATTGTTTTATTGACGGCTGCTGATACCGATATTGCAACGCTTAGCCGTGCCCTCAGCAGACTGCCTCACAGCTTTAGCGAGATTCGATGTATGAATCTTCTTCAGCTTCAGCAGCAGTTAACAATTGATACTTACGCTGAAGATGTCCTTAGCTACGCTCAGCTCATTATTTTAAGAATTTTGGGAGGGCGAGAATATTGGTCTTACGGCCTAGAAGTAGTTAAGGCAACCATTGCTGAAACCGGCGCGGCTCTGGTGGTTATGCCTGGTGACGATCGCCCAGACTTGGGGCTGATGAGCCATTCTACGGTGCCGCTAGCAGTGGTCAACCAGCTATGGCAATACTTTACTGAAGGCGGCGTCAGCAATTTACGTAACGGGCTGCTGTATGCGAGCGATCGCGCCCTTTCTACTCACTATCATCCGCCTGAGCCTGAGCAAATCCCAAAAATAGGGATTTATGCGTTTTCAGACTCGGATCAAGCCGCTTTAACCGCTAATTCAGTGATTGATCCCGCTCCGGATTCGAGCTTGAATATAAATTCTATTTCGGTAGAAAATTCGGCTTTAAACATCGATCCAAACACCCAAAGCACTCGATTATCTGCCCAACGTTTTCACGATGAATTATTAATAAAAAAAGAAGATTTTAGTGAGTCGTTAAAAGACAGACAAATAGATGAACGAACATTAAAAGAATTGGAAGAATCTGTTACTCCAGTACCATTTTCTTCACCTCTCAGCTCAACGGAGAAACCGGCTGATGAAACGGATACGAATGAGCGATCGCTATTAGCCAGCGTTGGCATTTTATTCTACCGGGCTCATTATTTAGCCGGGAATACTCAGGTGATTGAAGCGATCGCTGCTGCCTTGCTTCAGCGGGGATTGCGGCCTGTTCCTATCTATGTGTCTGCATTAAAGGAGGCCGATATTCAGCGATCGCTGCTGAACTGCTGTAAAGCCGATGGAGAGCAGCCAGTTGAGCTGCTGATCAATACAACTAGCTTTGCCATTGCGGATATCAATCGACCGGGTGCCGGTTTTGACCTGTGGCGAGCCCTCGATATTCCAGTGCTTCAGGCGATTTGTAGCGGCAGTCCGCGTGAGTACTGGCAGGCCAATTCTCAAGGGCTGACCCCTCGCGATATTGCCATGAATGTGGCGCTGCCTGAAGTCGATGGGCGAATTATCACCCGAGCGGTCTCTTTCAAAGCGGCTCAGAAGGCGACGACGGGCAAGCCATTGCAAACAGAGGTGGTGATTTATGAGCCGGAGGGCGATCGCGTCAATTTTGTCGCTGACCTCGCCGCTCGCTGGATCAAGCTCCGGCAAACGCCCGTTGCAGAGCGTAAAATCGCGCTGATACTGGCTAACTACCCAAACCGCGATGGCCGTATGGCCAACGGGGTAGGACTCGATACGCCCGCTAGCTGTCTGAAAATTTTGCAAGCGCTACAGCATTCCGGCTATCGCGTGAGCGACCTGCCTGAAACCGGCGATGAGCTGATGGCCCGACTCGCTCAGGGCGTTACGAATGATCCTGAAAGTTACGGTCTAAGACCGGTAGAACAGGCATTGACCGTGGCGGACTACGAGCTATTTTTTGAGAGTCTTCCGGTTACTGTGAAGCAGCAAATCACTCAGCGGTGGGGCACCGCCGCCGCCGAATGGCAGCGCTTCGCTGCCGGGTTGCAGCTTCCGATTGCGGGCATTCAGTTTGGCAATGTCTTTGTCGGCATTCAGCCCAGCCGGGGCTATGACCTTGATCCCAGCTTGAACTACCATGCCCCCGACTTAGAGCCCACCCACGCTTATTTGGGGTTTTACCACTGGCTGCGCCACCACTTTGAGGCCGATGCGATGGTTCATGTCGGCAAGCATGGCAATCTTGAATGGCTCCCCGGCAAAGGTATCGCCCTTTCACAGACCTGCTACCCGGAAGTTGCCTTTGGCCCGATGCCTCATTTTTATCCGTTTATCGTCAACGATCCGGGTGAGGGGGCTCAAGCTAAGCGGCGGGCAGGGGCGGTAATTCTCGATCACCTCACCCCGCCGATGACCCGCGCCGAACTCTATGGCCCTTTGCAGCAGCTCGAAAGCCTGGTGGATGAATACTACGAGGCTCAGAACCTCGACCCTACCCGCCTGCCGGTTATCGCTGACAAAATTATCTTCCTGCTCAACAATACTCAGCTTCAGCAGGATTTACGCCTGACAGTGTCCTCTCGCCCTCAGCCAGAACATCTACAAACCTGGCTACCGCAAATTGACGGCTATCTTTGCGAGCTGAAGGAGGCACAGATTCGAGACGGTCTGCATGTTTACGGCCAGTGCCCTGAAGGTAGGCAGCTCAGGGATTTGGTGGTGGCGATCGCCCGTCACCCCAGCTCAGATCATGCTGGGTTGGTTCGAGCGATCGCCCAGTCCTGGCAGCTCGACTTCGACCCGCTCACCGCCGACTTGGGCGACACCCCATCTTTTAATAACGACGAGCTAGCCGGTTGTCGCACGATTGGAGACGCGGTAGAGCGAATTGAGCAGTCTGCCGCAGCCCTGGTAGAACGGCTCATTCGAGGAGACGCTGCGGCTCAGATTACCGACGACCCCGACCTGGAAGCGGTGCTCGCCTGGATTGGGGATACTTTGCTGCCAAATTTGCAGCGCACGACCGACGAAGTTGACCATTTACTCCACGGCCTCAACGGTGGCTATGTGCCCAGCGGCCCGGCGGGCGCACCTACTCGCAACCGCCCCGAAGTGCTCCCGACGGGGCGCAACTTTTACTCGGTAGATATTCGGGCGATTCCGACAGAGAGCGCCTGGGATGTTGGCCGCAAAGCCGCTGAGAGACTGGTTGAAGACTACGCTCAAGAAAATGGTGAGTATCCGCTCACGCTGGGCCTTTCGATGTGGGGCACGGCGGCGATGCGGACGGGCGGCGACGACATGGCGGAAGCCCTAGCACTGCTGGGCGTGCGCCCAGTGTGGGATGGCCCTAGCCGCCGGGTAGTTGATTTTGAAATTTTGCCCCTCTCTTTGCTGGGTCGCCCCAGAGTCGATGTGACGCTGCGGATATCGGGATTTTTCCGCGATGCTTTTCCCAATTTGATTTCTCTGTTTAATCAGGCAGTGAATGCGGTGGCGGCGTTGAATGAGCCGGAAAGTCAAAATCCGCTGGCGGCGCAGGTGAGAAAAGATGATGACTATTGGCGGCAGCAAGGACTAAGTGATGAGCAGGGTAGGCTGCGATCGCGCTATCGCCTCTTCGGCTCCAAACCCGGTGCCTATGGCGCGGGCTTGCAAGGGCTAATCGAAGCCCAAAACTGGGAGAGTGACGCTGATCTCGCGCGGGCCTACATCAACTGGAGTAGCTACGCCTACACCGGCCAAAGTAGTAGTGGTCAATCTGATGGACATAGCGCCCCAGAAGCCTTTAAGCAGCGTCTCTCGCAGATGCAGATCGTGCTGCAAAATCAGGACAACCGCGAACATGATCTGCTCGATTCTGACGACTACTACCAGTTTCAGGGCGGGCTTACCGCAGCAGTCAAGGCGCAGCGCGGGGAAGCGCCCGCCACGTACTTTGGCGACAATGCGGTGCCCGAAAATCCGAGGGTGAGATCGCTCCAATCCGAAATTGCCAGAGTCTATCGCTCGCGCGTGGTCAACCCCAAATGGATAGCAGGGGTCATGCGTCACGGCTACAAAGGCGCATTCGAAATGGCGGCGACGGTCGATTATCTATTCGCTTACGATGCCACGACTGGTTGCGTTGAAAACCATATGTATGCAGGCGTAGCCGATGCTTACGTATTCGACCCCGCCGTGCGCCAGTTCATTGAAAAGTCAAACCCTTGGGCGCTGCGAGATATGGCTGAAAGGCTGCTAGAGGCCAATCAGCGCGGGCTGTGGCAGGGGGCAGGTGAGGGGGTGATTGATGAGCTGCGGGCGATCGCCCATGCCGCCGAAGGGCAAATAGAAGCAGGATTATCAAGTTGATAAGTGAGGTCGAAGTACCGCTGTTGTTCCATATAGAATGTAAGGCCTTAGAGGTTTTAGGATGTATAAAATCAGACAAGTAGGACACTCTTCGCCACCATAATCACACAATGGTAAAGTTCAGCGGTGGCTGGCAACCTTTTTTCTCTGACTGACCCAGGTATCTGATGTCCGTTGCAGCAAGGTCTCAGTCTGTTCTAGACTTGAGTATGCGTAAGAAGGTTGCCTGGTCTTTATTGTGAGCTACCGTGACATCATCACCATTGAGCCTGATAAGCGTGGCGGCAAGCCATGCATCCGACGGATGCGAATTACGGTCTACGATGTCCTTGGCTGGCTAGCGGTCGGCATGTCCACTACTGAAATTATCGACGATTTCCCAGAGCTGACGAAAGCCGATATCATGGCCTGCTTGGAGTTTGCGGCTGACCGAGAACATCGTTTAGTGGCGTCGGTGAGTGCTGCTTGAAACTACTTTTTGACCAGAATCTCAGCCGGAAGCTAGTTAATCGACTGGCTGATGGTTTTCCTGTCTGTAAAGGCATCATGCAAGAACCATCCGCTTAGCTGCGACCCCGGCAGCTATCTCACTCGGGGGGAATACGATTAGATAGACAAAACTACTCTATGAAGCAGTTTTCTATAAAACACAAGAGGGCCGGAAGAGAAGTGCGATATGTGCGAAGTTGTAAATGGATAAACAGAAGAGTCATCCGTTTACAACTTCGTTGAGTGCTTCCTGAATGACATCATCTCCGACACCATGTCGCTTTAAGCTGTCAACTAAGGCAGAGACAGTGTCGTTCTCTAGTCGCTCCAGATCGCTGCGCAAGCCCTGGCCAATGTAAGTCCGTGCGAGCGGCTGATAGCCAGAGAACCCCAGAATAGGTGCTATTCGCTTGAGGTCTTCGATCACATCTTCAGGCATCCGAATCGTAACCGTTGTCATCGGGCGATCGCGTTTGAGTCGTTTTTTGAGAGCATCAGGCTTCATAGTATTCGCGCTCCTGTCGAGTCGCTTTGCGAGCAGAGACAATTCGGATGTAGTCGTCCTCTCGCTCAACAAACACAACGAATAAGAGGTTCCACCGCTTATCTAGCGCGATGACTGCGTCCCTCGCTTCATCGTTACGACTGGCATCGACGACGACTAGAAGGGGATCGAAGAAGGCTTCGGCAGCTTGAGGAAAGGTGATACCGTCGTGCTTGAGTGGGTTGGCTTTTGCCTTCTGGTCGTTCCAAACAAAGGTGATGCCATTGAGCGGAAAGTACACATCCATAGGGAGCAGTATAGCAAAACGTATTTACAAAGCAAATACGTTTTGCGCAATGCTTTAAATCACTAAACCCATTGAAGGTACTTCCTTGCTGACCAGAATCTAGACCTGCAAACGGACGCTCTGAAGACGGCAGGCTGCGAGAAGATTTTTAGCGATACTCCGAAGGAGTGGCCTTGCCATCGCGGCGTGAGCGGTGCCAAGACCGAACGGCCTGGGTTGGATAAAGCGCTAGACCAGATCAGAAAAGGTGACATCCTCGTGATTTGGAAGCTTGACCGTTTGGGGTGATCGCTGAGCCATTTATTGAGCATCATCAAGAACTTGAAGCAAAAGGGTGTAGACTTTGCCAGCGTTCAGGATGGCTTCGACACTTCTACCGCGTCCGGGAAGATGGTTTTCTCCGTGATCGGTGCGATGGCAGAGTACGAGCGCAACCTGATACGAGAGCGGACGATGGCAGGTTTGGCGGCGGCTCGGGCGCGTGGTCGAAAAGGGGGGAGGCCGAAGCAGCTAGACGAGGGCCAGGTGAGGGTGGCGATCGCACTGGCTGAGGTAGGTGAGCTGACTATCAAGGAGATTTGCAAGCAGGTAGGGGGTATCGTTACATCCCCACTAGACAAATAAGATGTCCAGTTTTGTGTGCTTGTAGCATTACTGAAAAGAGCAGAATGGTATATTAACCCGCATAGAGTAATAAGGGGGCAAAATGTCAGAAGACTCATCTTCTACCAAGGATAGCCAGACTATGCTAGACGAAGCTATTAAAATGCCTGCAACCTTTGTTGAAGCCCTTGCAGTTTTAGCTAAAGCCGTACAGCATGAAAATCAGTTAATAGCAGCAGTTGTAATAGGAATAGTTGCGATTATTGTGCCTGTCATAGCCATCGTTTCATCTGTCGAAGATAGAACGATGGCTATACTGTTGCTTGCTACAGTATGCGTTCTCGTCTTTCTAGCGCTAGCAACTTTCATGTCAGCATTTGTGCTAGTTCGCTTTCGGAAGAAAGGTAAGCAAACATTTGTTGCCGAATACCAAGAGGATCTTCAACAACAGCTGGAACATCACCAAGGCGCATTTCACAAGATGCATAGCCGTATTGCGGTAATTGATAAAGGTATTCAGACCCTTATTCAGAATCATGGGATTTCTGACCAGGAGGCAAGAGATGTTCAAAATAAGCTTTCTGAATTACTGAGATACTTGCAGTTGGAAGAGAAGCAGTTCAGCACCTTGCTCAACCGCGTAATACATACTGCCAACATGGACATGAAGGCAGACGCAAACGCGCGGAAGGCTAGATGGCAGGCAAGACAACGAGCTGCTGAGGAACAGAAAGCTCAGCAGCTTAACAGAACATCTACCGAGGAACGGCGGTAGCTGGCTCAGGAACGTTTGCAGTCAATCCTTCTGCCAAATACTTCCAGTATTCCTGTGAGTCCGGATGCCATTGCTGTCCAAAGCTCTTATCCCAATCCTCAAGGTCTTGCTGGAATTGCTCTGCGTAGAAAGATAAAGGCTGATTGAGAACTTGAGGATTGTTTGATGGATAATCAATAGCCCACTTTTTGATTATTCGGTAGCTGCTAACGCTAAAGGCATCTCTGACGATTTTCGCAAACTCATCACTGTCTAAGAATTTATCATTTGTTGAGAAAGGTTTTGACTGTTCATAATGAGCATCGAATTTCTTCTCGTAGAGACGTAAAACTTCTGATAAGTCACCAACTGTAGTAGTTAAGTGGGTTCTAATTTCATTGATGTCGTTCACTTGTCTAAGTTTCCCCTTGATTAGAGCTAGAGCCTCTTTCAGTCTTTCTTCTAAGTCATTCCAATTCATAAAAGCATTTCCCTTGCTACAACTGCCCCCTAATACAGTCAGTCAGTTGGATGTCAGGGAATGTTTGCTAAAACGCAACAAGAGTTAAGCTATGGAGATAGCTAGTCTCAGAAGATCGCTAAATAGCTCAAGACTGAAATAGTACATATAAACTATCAAGAGTCAATTTTAGTTCATATGTACTGTTTTAGCAATAGCTTTGAGAAGATTTTGATATCTCTGTGCTTTTAGCCGTCACGTATAGGTAGCTAGAGATTCGCCGTTACGAAGTGTTGTGGGGCACAGCAAAGGAATATCAGCTACACTTGACGTTTTGCGCCCGTGCCTTAACTGTTAATGAGTTTTAGTCTGTATGAACGCCTCAAAAACCTTTGTTTAAAACACACCTTGTGCAGATGATCTGCTCTCTGTCGGTAGGTAGAGATCCTGTGCAGGGACTAAGACTTGTAGACTCGACAGGTGGTAATTGAGCGATGGGCTCTTCGCTAATTTAAGCTGTGCAATCGCCCATACCTCCCTGCTTTCACTCATCAGAGAACCCCTACGAGGCGATCGCCCATGCCGCCGAAGGGCAAATAGAAGCGGGGCTATCAGGCATAGATCCGCCCAACTCGCGATAGATTCGCCCTATGGCACAATATTAGCCGTCTCGGGCCTCGTGACGCTTGGATCGACGCGCACCCACATGGCCAGAGACAATTCTTCCGGCTCAATGGCAAAGCTGATTACTC
>JBBQAC010000276.1:0-5505 GCA_038315915.1 Phormidesmidales cyanobacterium | reverse complement strand
CATTTGCTCAAAGGAGAGCGCTTTGGGGTCATGCCACTGTTTCGGCGCGATCGCCTCCTGACAATCGGTGGCTGGGATGAGGTCTTCATTGGCTGGGGCGCTGAAGATCAAGAACTCATCGAACGCTATTTGGGCGCTGGGCAGGCATTCTGCCGCTGTCCTGAGCTGACCTATTTACATTTGCAGCACGACCCCGCTGTGGACTGGAATTCTACAGTATTAACAGAACGCAATCGAGCCCATTACTACAGAATTCAACAAGCCAGGAGCTAGAAACGAATTATGAGTAATGCCTGCTGCATTTAGCGCCTGTAAAAGGGTTTGCCGTCCCGCCAGCGGCCCGTGAGGATATAGCGTACCCCTCTCTGCCGACCTTCAGCAGCATATCGAATAGCTGAAAGCGGATATTGACCTGGGGTTTGACGAACTTATTTTACATAACGTTAACAGCGCTCAAGCCCAATTTATCAACGACTTTGGAGAAACTGTGATTCCTGCGCTAAGGCCGTCTTGAGCTTACTTTAGTTGGCCTTCTAAGAGCGGTTCTAGCGGATGGCGAGTCTTTCTCATTCGTAGTTTGTTGATCACTTCTGCGCTGCTTTCGTCTTCTTCTTTGGGCGTAAGCTCTGCGCCTACAGCTTCAGCGCTGGCCGAATTGGTGCTGATCAGAATAAATTCTGCACTCGGGTAGTCCAAAAAATTAGCAGGATCTGCCGGTATAAGACGTCGATTATCAAATTTGTCTTGCAGGCGCTGAGGAAAGTCGGCTTTGCGATCGCTCTGCCGAAACCCAGCATTTGGCGGTGTAGGCTTTTCAGGATTTTTAATACTGATTACGTAGTTCCCAGTTTCAGCGGTTAAGGGACTAAGTGTTTTAGTTCTACTCTGGCACAGGCGCAACTGGCTCAGGTACAGCATCGGGATCTGGGTTTATAGCATTGGTCACTTGGCTTGAATACAGCAATGCAGGCAAAAGCTTTGCATAACAACAGGCCAAGTGACTAGCGTTACCCGAATGCATCCGGGTAACGCCATAACTCAGTTTGTTTGAGCCGCTGTACTTGACATCAAGATTAAGCGGTCAGGATCAAGCCGAATGTGCCAGGGGGGAGGGCATTTTTTTAGCACATCCCACTTTTCTCGGTAAATTTCGGCTTGAAGGTGGTAATCACGCGGTGACTGAGGCAGGCTGTGAAGCTTTAAGTAGAGAGTTACCTGGTGCTGGGTTTCGGTGGTCGTCGCTAGCCAGCCAGGAAAAGTGTTGCTCTGCTTCGCATCTAGCGAAAACTCAACGTGGTGAGCCCGCAGCCCAACGTGGCTTAAATTGAGCGGCATGGGCTGGTGAACTTCGAGCAGACAGCCCCAGTCCAATGCTTCGACCTGGCGATCGCTAATGGGGCGACTCTGAGAGAAATTTTTGCACTCTGTCACTCTGGCCACTTCAAAGGTAGATGGCCGTTCAAAAATCTCTTTTTTAGTGCCCTCCGCCAAAATTTTTCCTTCCGAGAGAACAAGTAAATTGGCGCAGATTCGGTAGGCTTCTTCCAATTTGTGCGTGACTAATAGCGTCACCCCAGGGTATTGAGAGAGTACCTCGATCAGGTGTCTCTCGATGTGGCTACGCAGGTAAGTATCGAGGGCAGAGAGCGGTTCATCTAACAGTAGAATGTCGGGGTTTGTCGCGATCGCCCTGACCAATGCTACCCGCTGCTGCTGCCCGCCCGAAAGCTGATGAGGATAGCGATCGCCCAGTCCGGTCAGGTCAATTTTGTCGAGATATTTCACGACTTCTGTCATTCTTTGAGGCTTAGGCACAGCCTGCATCCCAAAGGCGATATTTTGGGCCACGCTCAGGTGAGGGAACAGGGCATAGTTTTGAAAAACCAGGCCAACTTTGCGATCGCAGCTAGGCACATTGATCCGCTTATGCGCGTCAAACAACACCCGCCCGTTCAGCACAATGCGCCCCTCAGAAGGCGTTTCTAACCCTGCAATGCACCGCAGCGCCATACTTTTACCCGACCCCGAAGCGCCTAACAGCCCCAGCGGTTCGCGACCGGCTTTAAATCCTACATCGAGCGCAAATCCAGCAACTTGCTTTTTGATTTTCACGACCAGTTCGGCTGTTGCTGCCGGTGAGGTTGCCAGTGAGGTTGGCGGTGAGGTTGCCAGTGGGATGGGCGGTAAAACAACCACTATTTCCGGTTTTCTTGCCCCTCTTAGAGACTCGGTGAACTGGCCAAAATAAACCCAGTCAAAACCGCGCTTGACCCAGCTTTGGGCAGGCGTGGGCGGAAGTGCTGGCGATCTGCCGGAGAATTGCCCTGGCTGACCATAATTCATCCCCGCAATTACCCCTAAAGAAACTGCCACCATTAGCAGCACCCAGGCTAGGGCCACGCCCATCCGTCCGGCTTCAGCCGCAAAGAAAATCACAATCGGAATCGTTTGGGTAACGCCGGGAATGCTGCCGCCCACCATCAGCGTTGCCCCAAATTCTCCCAGCGCTCGGGCAAAGGCCAACACCGTACCCGCCAATATCCCCGGCCAGGCCAAAGGCAGCAAAATCTGCCAGAAAATCCGCCACTCTGATGCGCCCAGCGTGCGAGCCGAGCCAATCAGGGAGAGATCGACCTGCTCAAACGCGCCCAGGACGGCTTTGTACATCAGGGGAAAAGCAACAACCGTAGCCGCAATCACCGCCGCCGTCCAGGTAAAGATAATAGACAGACCCAACCGATCTAGCCACTGCCCAATCGGGCTGTTTTTGCCCAACAGCAACAGCAGCAAAAAACCTACCACCGTCGGCGGTAACACCAGGGGTAACGTCAGTACGCCGTCAATTAACCCCCGACATTTGCCTCGATAGGTTAGCATCCAGTGGGCGGTGGCAATGCCAAAAATCGCCGCCAAAAGAGTCGCGACCAAAGCCGTGCGCAGAGAAATCCATAGCGGTGTCAAATCTTCAAGCATGGCTTTGAGCAAGCTTTAAAACCCGGTCGATAACACCATCACTCAGCCACGGTGAAACCATACTCTTCAAAGATGGCGATCGCCTCATCAGTAGACAGAAAATTGATAAAGGCTTGGGCTGCTTCCGCATCCTCGCCCTTGAGCGCCGCAACCGGGTAGACAATCGGCGAGTACGTCTCTGCCGGGGCATTTGTCACGCCCCGCACCTGATCGGAGATTCTGGCATCGGTAGCATATACCAGGCCAGCATCGACATCGCCAGTCTCTACATACGCCAAAACTTGCCGCACATCTTTACCCAGCACCAGCTTGGGCTGCACCGCTTCAAACAGGTTTAGCGCGGTGAGCGATTCTTTGGCATATTCCCCGGCAGGGACGCTTGCGGGTTCGCCAATGGCAATTTTGCTGACTTTATCTGTTGCCAGGTCGGCAAACCCGGTGACGCCAGATGCGGCTTTGGGCGCAATCAGAACCAGCGAGTTGAGCAGCAAGTCTTTACGAGAGCCTTCCACAATCTCGCCCTGGGCTGCCAGGTCATCCATCCACTTAGGTGCCGCCGAAAGATAGGCATCGACCGGTGCCCCCTGAGCAATCTGCTGGGCCAGCGAGCCTGACGAGCCGAAATTGTAGACGATGGTGACATTAGGCGCTGTTTCCTGGTAAGCCGCCTGCACTTCTTTCATGGCATCTTGTACGCTAGCGGCAACCGAAACGGTTAGCTCAATGGGCTCATCTGGGGTAGCAGAAGCAGACGGGGCTTCGGCAGCCGAAGGTGTCGATGTTTGAGCGCAGCCAGCTATCCCCAGACAGGCGATCAATATTAGGGTCGATACAGATGCCAGATGGCGTCTACTTATTTTCATGTCTGCTTGTTTTTATGGTTTTGGCAACAAATGCCATTATTTTTTACCTCTGACAAGTTTACTTGCCTGCTGCCAGCCGGTTGTCTTTGCCGATACAAAAAATATCTATTTTCACTGACCTTCTGCTGACCCTCTGTTGGCCTCTGCGGTGGGCATCGCTGCATCCCGGCTTTACACTGACTTAGGCGCTTCTGGTAACGCAGTGAATGAGCTTCGCAATGGTTTAAAGCAAACTCGCCTACAGCTTGGGCTAAGCCAACAAGATCTGGCTGCAATGACCGGCGTTAGCCGTCAGACTATTGGCAATGTAGAGTCGGGCCAGACAGCCCTTTCGATTACAGTTGCGCTCCGGTTGGCCAAGGCGTTAGGATGCCGGGTCGAAGATCTGTTTTGGCTAGATCAGGCGGCAGGCTTAATCACAGCGGTACCCGTGCAATCGATGCCGGTTGGTGAGTCACAGCGGGTCAGCCTAGCCAAAATTGGCGGGCGCTGGGTGGCGTATCCGCTAGTGGGTTCAGATGCGTTTCGAGTGGAGCTGATTCCAGCCGACGGAGAGGCGACCCGCCAGCCCAGCCAAGACACTGTAACGGTTGCCCTGCTAGACGAACCGAGCAATTTGCTCAATACGGTGGTCATAGCGGGCTGCTCACCGTCTCTATCGCTGTGGACGAAAGCTGCGGAGCGATGGCATCCGGAGCTACGGGTGAATTTGACATTTGCTAACAGCGCGATCGCGCTCGAACGCTTGGCGCGAGGCGAAGTCCATATTGCTGGCGTGCATCTTTACTGCCCTCAAACCAACACTTTTAATGTCCCCTTTGTGCGTCGGGCACTGCCAGATCAGACCACGGTGATCATTAATCTGGGCATTTGGGAGGAAGGGCTGCTAGTAGCGCCGGGTAATCCTAAAAATATTCAATCGGCGGTCGATTTGGCTCGCCCCGAAATCACCCTGGTGAACCGAGAATCTGGGGCGGGTAGCCGCGACTTACTAGAGCAGGTTTTGGCAGAGGCTAACCTATCGCCTCAATCGGTATCTGGCTTTGACCGTGTGGTGCGATCGCATCAGGCCGTCGCGGCGGCTGTTGCTGCGGGCGAGGCCGATGCAGGGCTCAGTGCGGCCTCGGTGGCTGACACCTACCGGTTAGGCTTTGTCCCCCTCCGACAGTCTCGCTATGATCTGGTCACCTTTAAGTCTTACTTAGAAGAAGCTTCTGTACAAAAGCTTTTAGGCACCTTAGGGCACCCGCGAATACTCTCCCAGCTGAAAATTTTGGGAGGCTACGACACCCGCTTGACGGGAGAAGTCATAGCAACCTGCCCGACAAAAGCTGCTGAGTGAAAGAGATGACGCGATCGCTAAACTGATAACTGGTCGGGGATGGGGTAACGCACGATAGCGAGCATTGGAGCAACTGATCCGGGTATTGCGATCGCCGCTCTTCCCAAAAAGGTAAACGGAAGGGCGAGTTTTTGATACGATACACGAGCCTTTTAGCGATCGCCCACCCTATGCTTGGCACAAGTTTTCAGCGCATCACTTCAGGAATCACCCTGAACCGCTTTGCCTTTTATCAGTGGCGAGAGGTGAGCCTATTGCACCGCTTGCTCTCACCCCTGCGAAGCTGGCGGCAGGGAAGCTGGCTGCTGGCCTGGGGAGATAGCATTG
>JBBQAC010000265.1:0-5714 GCA_038315915.1 Phormidesmidales cyanobacterium | reverse complement strand
ACTGCAACGTTGTTTCTAAGTTTTGGCAAACCTTGTTGATATGCTCAATCCGATAAAAGTTCATTTTTTGATGAAATATAAAGATTATCCACGTCTGGTGAGCGGGAACGTTGGGTCTCGTTGAGATAATAAACGCTAGATCTTGCTATCGCTATGGTGTTTCAAAGCATAGGGCATCGTACAGTCTGAAATACTCTATCAATGGTAGTCTGAGAATAGGCAGAACCTTCACAGATAGGATGGATTTTGAATGAAAGCGACTTGGAATGGGACTGTTCTGGCTGAATCTGATGACACCGTTGTGGTTGAGGGAAATCACTATTTTCCGTCCGGCTCTTTGCTCAAGCAATTCTTTCAGCCGAGCGACCACACATCGCATTGTCCCTGGAAGGGTACAGCCAGCTATTACTCTCTCGAAGTAGATGGCAAGCAAAATGAAAACGCCGCCTGGTATTACGCTGCACCAATGGAGGCAGTGGCTGAGATCCGGGGCCGCGTTGCGTTTTGGAAGGGCGTTAAAGTAAGTAATTGAGCTACTGGCTACTTATCCTGATCGGGAAAAATGACAGCTAGAGTTTCCAGGGCTGGAGGATGAAGGTATCCGACAAGTCTTGGTTTTCGCCTTGTTGTACTGGAGCGATCGCACCTCCAAAATCCCTAACCGCGCTATGTCAGTACCCAGGTATCCTTAGCGCCACCGCCCTGCGACGAATTTACCACCAGCTTTCCTTTTTCCAGCGCTACCCGCGTGAGTCCCCCCGGATGCACATGGATCTTATCCCCCTGATGCAGGACATAGGGCCGCAGATCTGTATGTCGTCCCTCAATGCCGCCATCTACCACCGTGGGAATTTGTGACAGGTACACTGTCGGCTGCGCCATATAGCCTCGGGGCTTTTCACGAATCTTTTGGGCAAATGCCTGCCGCTCTTCGGCGGTGGAATTCACCCCTACCAGCATGTCGTCTCCACCTTCGGCGCTTGCCGCTTTTACCACCAGTTCCTCTAAGTGATCGAGCACATACTGGCGATCGCTCTCCCGCCAGCACAGATAAGTGGGTACATTGGGCAGCAGCGGTTCCTCACCCAGATAAAAGCGAATCATCTCCGGCACATAGGCATAAATCACCTTGTCATCCCCGATGCCTGCGCCGATGGCATTGACCATCGCCAGCTTTCCCTGCTGACACAGTTCGATCAAAGTGGCAATGCTGTCAGGATAGTCCTCTCCCAGCATCAGGTCGGCAAACAGTTCTTCGTCGCCGCGCCGGTACACCACGTCAAGACGCTGAGGGCCGTCATCAGTGCGGTAGCAGAGATATCCGTCCGACATCGTCACCTCTTCCGGGCAGATCAGCGCCATGCCCATTTGCTCAGCCAAGAGCTGATGCTCAAAGTAGGCAGAAGTATCAGGGCCGGGGCTGAGCACCGCCATGACACTCTCAGATCTCGGTGCGATTAAGTCCATCACAGCTCTCAGTTGCTGGGCATAATCATCCACTGGCCTGGGCGCAAATTTCGCCATCAGCTCTGGGAGCACTCGCTCCATCGCAATCCGATTTTTCAGTACATAGGCAATGCCGGAAGGGACGCGCAGGTTATCTTCCAGTACGCACCAGTTACCGTCGCCGTCGCGCACCAGGTCAATCCCGCCGATGTGACACCAAATGCCTTCAGGCGGTTTCATGCCCATACACTCAGGCCGAAACCGTAGCGCTGATTCGATAATGTCGCGCGGGATTACGCCCTCGGAGATGATGCGCTGGTCGCTGTATACGTCGGCGCAAAACATATTGAGCGCTGTGACTCGCTGTGCTAAGCCAGCGGTAAGGGTTTGCCATTCTTCAGCAGCGATCACCCGAGGAACCGGGTCAAAGGGCAGTACTCGCTCTTCCCCCTCAAAGCTGAAGGTCGCGCCTAGCTCCTCTAAAACCGCTTCCAACTTAGCTTTGACCTCAGCCATATCCTGAGACGGCAGCGCTTGAAACCACTGTAGGATAGGCGCTAGCTCTGGGCGGAGTTTTCCGGCTGCGGCAAAATACTCGTCGTAAAAGCTTTGGGGGTCGTAGGCGTCGAAGTTCATTATCAAGAGGGCGAGGGGATGGGGCGGCTGTGATTCTCCGCAGGGAAGATTTTGCCACTATTACCGTACCAGGCCCGATGCCCGTAAGTTGTTAGATAAGCCACACTTAGCTTTGGGCCTGTTGATCCCCCCCCACTCAAAGGGA
The DNA here is from genome assembly GCA_038315915.1 of Phormidesmidales cyanobacterium. Classification (GTDB taxonomy): domain Bacteria; phylum Cyanobacteriota; class Cyanobacteriia; order Phormidesmidales; family Phormidesmidaceae; genus Phormidesmis. The sequence goes on along the minus strand of JBBQAC010000265.1, from coordinate 3,487 downwards.
CTCGATAGCACAGGGGTGAAAATTTTCCCGATGGTTTCCGTTACTCTTGGTAAGCGACAGCAGCGGGATAACCCAGGTGCAGGTACTCTTCCAGCGTAAAGGAATCTACCTGGATAGCATCAGTCCGGGCGACTTCGGCGGCGTAGGCGATATCCGAATCGGAGCCGTTGATGAGGCCAGCCCGCAAGCCCGCTTCGATCAGCGCTTCCGTCGATCCGTGAGCCAACTCAGCCGGTAGCTGGCCAGACTTAACAGCGGCTTTAAGCTGTTTTAAAATAGGGGTGGCCTGTTGGGTTAGTCGGTAGGCTTTTTCCAATCGACCTAGCGCTTGCTCCGGGTCTTGAGGAAGATAAACGCCCGCTGTTAGATGCTCTCGGGCGTCGGGCTGCCGCATCAGTTGAGCGACAAGCTGAGCGAGGTGATCTGACGGACCGTTGCCCAAAGCATTGAGCCGCAGGCTAGCGCGAAAGAGAGGCTTGAAGAGGGGTAAGGGAAGATTGTTGATCAGACCCTCGAAGCTTTGTTGAATTTGCGCGATCGCCCATTCCAGCCCCCACTCGACAAACGGCATATCTTCTTCTGGCTGTCCTTCCTGCTCAAAGCGTCTGAGCGTCGCGGTTCCTAAGTATAGCCAGGAGAGCGCATCGGCAAAGCGACCGGTGATATTTTCATGGCGTTTGAGACTGCCGCCGTAGGTGAGCAGGGCATAGTCTGTCAGTACCGAGAACAGGGCCGCTGCCCAATTTAGCTTTTGCGCGTAGCGAGCTGTTTTGCCGGAGAGCGGAACTTGAACCAAATAGCCATGTGTCAGACTCAAAACGCCTAGCCGCACCCCATTTCTAAGGCTAAATCCCAGATGCGCCCAGACTGCTGTATCAAAGCGGGGTAAATCGGCTTGAGTGAGCGCGGTAATTTCGTCGTACAGGTAGGGATGGCAGCGGATTGCACCCTGACCAAAAATAATGAGCGATCGCGTCAGAATATTTGCGCCTTCTACCGTAATTGGAATGGGGGTGGCCGTGTAGATATTGGCTAACAGATTGCGGGGGCCTCGGCTAATGCCCGCCCCGCCAAGAATATCCATGCCGTCGATGATGATTTTGCGAGAGAGTTCAGTGAACTGGTATTTTGCGATCGCAGAGACCACTGCTGGCTGTTCTCCTTTATCGACCGCGCCACAGGTATATAGCCGCGCTGCCTCCAGCAGGTAGGTCAGCCCCGCAATCCGGGCCAGTGGTTCCTCAATCCCTTCGAACCGCCCAATCGGGAGCCCGAACTGGTGACGAATGCTGCTGTAATCACTGGTTACCCGAGTCGTAAGCTTGGCAACGCCTGTGCAGGTGGCCGGAAAGCTAATTCCCCGCCCCGCTGCCAGAGACTGCATCAGCATTTTCCAGCCCTTGCCGGCCTGTTCCACGCCGCCAATAATTTGGCCGATGGGCAGCACCACGTTTTGCCCTTCGATGGGAGAGTTGTAGAACGGTACGCCCATAGGATCATGACGACGGCCTACCCGTACACCCTCAGTGGCGGTCGGTACCAGCACGCAGGTAATGCCAACCTCTTGACCTTTGCCTAACAAATTGTCGGGGTCGTACAGTCGTACCGCCAATCCGATCAGGGTAGAAATTGCCCCTAGTGTGGTGTAGCGTTTCTTCCAGTTGAGCCGGAGGAACAGCTCACCCGCCTCTTCAAACACCTGCCCTGATGAAGTTAAGCTAGCCGCATCCGAGCCTGCCTTGGCTTCGGTGAGGGCAAAACAAGGGATTTCTTCACCGCTCGCAAGGCGGGGTAAATAGTAGTTTTTTTGAGCGGTTGTCCCGTAGTGCAACAGCAGCTTGGCAGGGCCGAGGGAATTGGTCACACCGACCGTCGCCGTATGGGTAAAGGAGCGTGACGCTAGCTTGGTCATGACCGCGCTGTAGGCGGTGTTGGAAAATCCCAAGCCGCCGTACTCACGGGGAATCATCATGCCAAAGATACGAGATTCTTTGAGATAGGCCCACACGGCTGGCGGCAAATCTTTGCGTTGAAAGATCTCCCAGTCGGTGGCCATATGACACACCTGTTCGACGGGGCCATCGAGAAAAGCCTGCTGCTCGGCAGTCAGCGTGGGATAAGGCTCCGAGAGAATTCGCTTAAAGTCTGGCCGACCCGAGAAAAATTCGCGCTCAATCCACACACTCCCCGATTCAATGGCAGCTTTTTCCGTATCGGAGATTTTGGGCAGGAGCTGTCGCGACTGGATCAGATGGAAGAGGCGATCGCTTATGACCCAGCGGCGTAGGCGGGGTAGGTTAAGGACGAGTGCGATCGCAATCGCGACCACCCACAGCCAAAGCGGGCTCTGAAAAGCAGCCAAAGTCACTGCGACATAGAGCGTCCAGGCCCAAAGCGGCACGCCGACATAAGCGAGAATGAGGGCGGCGATCAGAACCGTGGAAAGCAACAAAGCAACTAAAACAGTGCTCATGGAAGACCTCCAATAGTCTCAGGGATTGTCCTTAACAGCAGATCTAAAACAGGCTATCTGGCCCAATCGCTACAGCTGTAAATTCTCAAATACACCCGCAGCGCCCATGCCGCCGCCCACACACATGGTCACCAAGCCAAAGCGAATGCCTCGCCGCTTCATCTCCTGTAGCAGTGTCGCTGTGAGCCTTGCCCCGGTGCAGCCTAAGGGATGCCCGAGGGCGATCGCGCCGCCGTTGACATTGACAATGCGCTCATCCAAACCCAGCTTCCGAATCACGGCGAGTGACTGAGCGGCAAAGGCTTCGTTAAGCTCAATCAGGCCAATATCCGCCAGCGTGAGTCCGGTTTGCTTCAGGACTTTGGGTACTGCTGCGATGGGGCCGATGCCCATAATTTCAGGCGGCACTCCAGTGACTGCAAAGCCCAGCATCCGGCCCAACGGTTGCAGTTCAAGGCGGTTCAAAGTCTCCTCATTGACTAGGAGGGTCACCGCCGCTCCGTCTGACATTTGTGAGGCGTTACCCGCTGTGACGCTGCCCTGGAGCCGAAAAACGGGCTTGAGAGCGGCCAAGGCTTCCAGGCTCGTATTGCTGCGAGGGCCTTCGTCTACCTGAAAGAGAGTTTCTGTTGTTTCCGGGTGATCGTTGACGTAAACTGTCTCTTTGACCGGTACCGGCACGATTTCTTCAGCGAATCGGCCCCGCTCAATCGCTTGGATCGCGCGTTGGTGCGATCGCAGGGCAAACGCATCCTGATCTGCCCGAGAAATCCCAAACTGACTGGCCACATTCTCCGCCGTGAGTCCCATGCTGCAATACACCTTCGGCGTTGTTTCAATCAGGGCCGGATTCGGCAACAGATCGTGCCCGCCCATGGGAATCAGGCTCATCGATTCTGCGCCGCCAGCCGCCATTACAGCTGATTGCCCAGAGATAATGGCCTGATGGGCCGTGGCGATCGCCTGCAACCCTGAAGAACAAAGTCGGTTGATCGTCGCACCCGCGACCGAATC
>JBBQAC010000212.1:0-8113 GCA_038315915.1 Phormidesmidales cyanobacterium | reverse complement strand
CTCCCGCAAGAAGGAAGCAACAGCGCAAAATATGCCTAAAAGTCGAAGGGGACACTCATCCCAGCGATAGAGCCAGTACCCCACAGGTACCTGCTACAAGACAGGTACGCTCCACCCTATGGCCTACGCTTTAAGACATAGTCCGCGAACAGCAACGTATCCGTTAGCTATAGCAAAAGTATTAGATCATTCATCCTTTGCTGGCACTGAAGTTCATTTAGAGCGTTCGTCTGCTACTCGGGTAGCCGCTCGCCTAAGGTCTTCAGGCGCTGCCTTTGAGAATACCGCAGCGCTTTTTGCTGGGCTTTGTACTGCGATCGCGTCTGAGGAAGCGTCTGAGAAAGCGCTTCAGGCGGTGCCATTTTAGCTGGTTTCTCGGTTTCTTCCGCCGGACGAGGGGAGGTATCTGGCCCAAGTACAGCGTGCTCATCAGGCCGAATGTGCGAGCCAAAGCGATTGGCATATACCTTCGTAAACTCTGCGCCGAACAGCAAAATCTGAGCGGAGTAGTAAATCCACAGCAATAGCACTACAAACGAACCCGCTGCGCCGTAGGCAGAAGCCACGCTACTGTTGCCCAAGTAGAGCCCGATTAGCGCTTTGCCGATGGTAAAGAGCAGCGCCGTCATCGCTGCCCCAATCCAGATATCGCTCCAGCTGATTTCGGCGTCCGGCAAAATTTTATAAATCAGGCCAAACAGCAGCGTGATTACCCCAAAGGAAATGGCCACATTCAACAATTGCCAGCCCCAGGCAAAGCCGGGTAAAACATCGCCAAATATACCGCTAACCGCTGACAGAGTGGCGCTGAGCATCAGCGAGACCAGCAGTAAAAAGCCGATCACCAACACCATGCCAAAAGATAGGAGGCGATCACGCACCAGCTTACCGATCCCCTCACCTTTTTTGGGTGTGACATTCCAGACGGTATTAAGCGCATCCTGAAGCTGAATAAATAGCCCCGAAGCGCCCACAATCAGCAAGATAATACTGATCAGGGTCGCCCAAGAGCCGCTGTCACTTTGAGCCTGAGCGCTGGTAAGCATCTCTTTCACCAGCTCGGCCCCATTGTCACCTAGCAGCCCTTGGAGCTGCTCTACAATACGCGTTTGCACCGTGCTTTGCTCAAACAAAAAGCTGGCAACGGCGATCGCAATTACCAGCACTGGTGCCAGCGAAAAGGTGGTGTAGTAAGCAAGCGCCGCTGCGAGCCGTGAGACTTTGTCGCGCTGCCACTCGATGACTGTCTGCTTTAGCAAAGACCAAAAAATAGAAAAAGACATCAGTCAAACCGTGAATATAAAAAGTAAAAAATAAAGAGTAAAAAAGGCAATCCGGTCGGACTGCCTTAAATGCTGTATGTCAAAGAACTCAGATTGAAACTCAGCTTGGAGGACGCGACCGCGACCCTCCAGTTAAGCAATCGATCAATCAATCAATAATCAATCAGAGCAAGCAAGCAATCAGCCGCAGCTAGCTAATCAAACCAGAGCGAAGGGCACGAACGGCAGCTTGAGTGCGATCGCTCGCTCCTAACTTGTTCAAAATGTTGCGCACGTGCGTTTTCACTGTCCCTACTGTCACAAACAGCTTCTCGGCAATCTGCGCGTTGCTACAGCCAGAGACAATACATTCCAAGATCTCCAGCTCACGGGTAGTCAGTGGGTAAGCGTCGATAATCTGTTCATATTCTGGCTCTACCGCTCGAATTTCCACCGTGCGGCTGTTGAAGTTTTCACCCACTGCTACAGCAGGCTTAACCTGACTCAGCACCAAACTAGCAATCGAAGGATCAATCCACGAATTGCCCGCACTGGTCTCCCGAATCGCCGTCACCAAGTCTTTTGTTTCAATCTCTTTTGTGCAGTAAGAATCTGCCCCTGCTGCAAAAGCTGCGAGTACCGCCTTTTCGCTGTCGTGCATCGTCAGCATCAAAATTCGCGTTTCGCTGTCAGGGTTTTCCTTGCGAAAGCGCTGAATCATCTCAATGCCGTCGATATCGGGCAGGCCCACATCAACTACAGCCACGTTAGGACGCATCTCCTGGATCAGGGCCAACCCTTTAGCGCCGTTATCCGCCTCACCCAAAAACCTTAGCCCTGCCTGCCGAAAGGCCGCCCTCAAGCCCATGCGGGTCAAATCGTGATCTTCGACTAAAGCAACACTAATATCTTCTTCCATTTCCGTAGTCCCTAAAACCTTTGAATTATTGGGTGAATGGCTAAGGCCGATGCGACGATCATCAACCACAACTGCTTAGCTAGCAGCCTTTATCAACAAAACCCGATCAGCGTCGAGGTCGACAAAGGGGAATAGCCCACATACTCCAGATTGCAGTACTATGACAGACCCAGCATCTGTCAGGCGAATGACAAACCCGTCCGAGCCAGTGCGGGCTACTCTCTCCAAAGATAGAGGTTCACAGCTAGATAGTGACCTACGGAGGAATAGATAATAAGATAAAAACGCATTTTTATCAGCCGCCATTTTTATCAGCTGCCCTTTGATGCCCTTTCTCCCCATTTTGAGAAATTGATGATTGAGCTAGCGAATTTTTTCGATCTGGCCACCGATGCAATGTGCGTTTTAGATGAAAATGGGCGTTGCCAGCGAATCAACGCTGCCTTCGAAAGAATTTTAGGCTACAGCGATGCGGCAATGCAGGCCCAACGGCTAATCGACCTGGCGCATACTGAGGATCGAGCCGCTCACCAGGCCGCGATAGACCGACTGCTAACAGCAGCGCATCCGACAGCCAATTTCACAGGCCGCTACCAGCATCGAGAGGGCGGCTGGTGCTGGCTGGAGTGGAGCCTCACAGCAGTAGCTGCGGTGGACAGCGAGGCTGACGGTGTGGATCGGCTGCTACCGCACGGTACAAGGCTTTACCTATACTGCGTCGCCCGCGATATTACCCCGTTGAGAGAGACTCCCAGTCAGGACGAACGCCTCGCCGAAAAAGAGCGCCACAAGTTCAACTTGGCTCTGGAAGAACAGGTAGCCCGGCGCACTGAACAGCTCGCCACTGCGCAGGGTCGCTATTTAGAATTGCTCAGGGTTGAACGTCAGGCTCACCACCAGGCCGAAGCCTCTAAAGCCAAAGCGCAGCTATACGCTGACGCAGTCCAAAACATGCAGGTGGGCCTGCAAATCTGGTGCCTGGAAGACATTGATAGGGCTGATAGCCTGCGCCTGATGGCCGCTAATCCAGCCGCCTGTGAGTTTATGGGAGTTGAGGTCAGGAACGTGTTGGAAAAAACGATTCTGGAGGCTTTCCCAGCGCTTGGTACTGACATTGCTCAAACTTACGCGGGCGTAGTGCGCTCTGGAGAGAAGATCGATCTCGATGAAATGCTGTATGTAGACGAGCGGATTGGGGAGAGCATTTTTGCGGTCAAAGCGTTTCCCCTTCCTGAGCGCTGCGTCGGCGTCGCCTTTGAAAACGTTACTTTGCGCAAGCAGGAAGAGGGCATTCGTCACGACCAAGATACGCAGCTCAGGATTATTTTTGAGCAGGCGGCGGTTGGCATGGCGCGGCTAGATCCTGAGGGGCGATGGATTCAGGTAAACCAGCGGCTGTGTAATATGCTGGGCTACGCCATGCCCGAACTGTTGACCAAAACGTTTGCAGCGGTCACGCATCCACACGATGCGGAGATTGATATCGCAGGCGATCAGCGGCTAATCAGCGGGGAGACTACTCAGGTTAACTTTGAAAAGCGCTGTTTGACTCAGCAAGGCGAGGTGGTGTGGACGCAGGTGACAGCTTCTACCGTCCGCAATAGGCAAGATCGTCTGCTTTACTTTATCGCCACTATTCAAGATATAACAGCGCAAAAGCAGGCTCACCTGGCGCTCCAATCTAAGACCGATGACCTGCTCACGGTTAACCTGATGCTCACCGACGCACTGGAGGCGTTGGAGCAGCGCAATCAGGAGCTGGATCAGTTTGCCTATGTGACTTCTCACGATTTGAAAGCGCCGCTGCGGGCGATCGCCAACCTGGCTACCTGGATTGAAGAAGATTTGGGCGACAGCCTGCCCGCTGAAAACAAAGAGCAGTTCGAGCTGCTCACAAACCGGGTGCATCGGATGGAAGGGCTCATCAACGGACTGCTGGAATATTCGCGCATTGGCCGCACTCGTCAGACCACTGAAACGGTCGATATCGGCGAGCTGCTGGCTGAGATTAGCGACTCTCTCGCGTCTTTGGGTGAGTTCACCATTGAAGCGACCACGGCCATGCCCGTGATTCAAGCCAAGCGCGTCCTGCTGTCGCAAGTGCTCTCTAACTTAATTACCAACGCGATCAAGCATCATGACCGGCAGAATGGCAGGGTGCAAGTATCGGCTCGCGATCTAGGCGGCTTTTATGAGTTTGCTGTTGCCGACGATGGCCCCGGCATTGACCCCGCCTACCACCACAAAATTTTCACCATCTTTCAAACTCTCAAGCCGCGTGACGACCTGGAAAGCACTGGCATTGGCCTCTCGCTGGTACAGAAAACAGTCACTGCTGAGGGCGGGAAGATCACGCTAGAGTCAGCTCCGGGCCAGGGCGCGACCTTTCGCTTTACCTGGCCTAAGGAACCGCGCGCTTAGCACTATTTGTAGCACTACTCTTTAAAGAGTATTTAAAGAAGAAATGCAGCAGTCATTCGACTATTGTGACGTCGATTGTTACTTCGATATATTGTTACTTCGATATGAGGATGAAAACGCTCAGCGCTTTTCACTAGCATTCTAATTGTTTAATGCAGGTTTAAGAACGGAGAACCCCGATGTCAGATATCGTCATAACCAACATCCTGCTGGTTGAAGATGACAAAGTGGACGTGATGAACGTCCAGCGATCCTTTAAAAAAGCCAATATTACCAATCCGCTTTACGTCGCCAGCAACGGGATAGAGGCATTAGCCATTCTCAGAGGTGAGTCAGAGACGGTCACAGTGCCCAAAACTCGACGCCTGATACTGCTCGATCTCAATATGCCCAAGATGGGCGGCATCGAGTTTTTAGAAGCGCTGCGAAAGGATCCCGAGCTGCGTCCGACGCCTGTGATCGTGCTCACCACTTCCGATCAGGAGCGCGATCGGGTGGAAGCCTATAATCTCAATGTGGCTGGATACATCCTCAAGCCTGTTACCTTTGTCAACTTTGCCGAAGTGATGGCTGCGCTCAATCGCTACTGGACACTCTGCGAAATTCCCTAATAAAACGCCAAGCGCTGGCTCTAGTATCGCTGATCCAGGTGTCCTAATAGCAGTGCATTAGATTGATGCATTAATGTCAATACATTACCATTGACGCTGTTAGGTAGGCTATTTCTCACGCTACAGTTGGTCTACCAGTTGAACACAACTTACCTACCCGAGGCGGTCTTAGCTGCGCTTTGTACTCCTTAGCTTCACTCTCGCCAGTCCTTCTGGTTGCCATTTTAATATGCGCTTAGCTCAGTTGATTTACAATGCCTACTATCCCAGAAAGAGTTCTGCAGATACTCATCGTCGATGATGACGAGGTGGATCGAATAGCACTTCAGCGAGCTTTGAAAAGTACCCATTTAGATGTGGTCATTTCGGAGGCTGCTAACGCTGAGATCGCGCTGCGAATGATTGACCGGAACGACTGTGACTGCATTTTTCTGGACTACAACCTGCCGGGTGCTAATGGCCTGGTGCTGACTCAACGAATTCGCCGCCAGGGCATAAAAACGCCCATCATTGTGCTCACCGGTCAGGGAGACGAACAAACTGCCGTAGAGCTAATGAAGGCAGGGGCTTCAGACTATTTACCTAAGAGCAAGCTTTCTTCGGAGTCTGTTTCTCGGCTGGTGCGCAGTGCCATTAAGGTTCACCAGGCAGAAACGGTGATAGATCAGGTCTACCGAGATCTCAGGGATAAAAACAGTCTGCTGGAACAGCAGAACAAGGAACTAGCTAGACAGCGCCGCTACATTTATAAGCAAAACCTGCGCCTGCAAGAGGTCTCGCGGCTGAAGTCAGAGTTTTTGGCAACGATGTCTCACGAGTTGAGAACGCCATTGAACGCGATTATCGGCTTTTCTCAGATTTTGCTGAGTAAGGCAAAAGGCCCCTTGAGCGGCTATCAGCGGGATATGCTTGGTCGGGTATTGTCAAATGGCCGAAATCTTTTGGAGCTAATCAACGATATTCTGGCTTTTTCTAAGCTGGAAGCGGGTCGCCTCGACCTCGTCCCAACAGAGATGGATTTGGCTCAGTTGGTCGAACGAACCGTTGAAGAATTGAAGTCTCTGGCAACACAGAAAAGGCTGAAAATAGAGACGAATATTTGCTTGAGCAATCCGATGGTGGTCAACGACGCTGGCCGTGTGCGCCAGGTTGTGGTGAATTTGCTTTCTAATGCGATTAAGTTTACTGCTGACGGTACCGTGCGGGTGCAGGTGGAGGAATTGCTCGATCATCCCAATACTGTCGTGCTCTCAGTTGTGGATACGGGCTGTGGAATGAGCGCCGCCGATCTGCTTCATATTTTTGACCCCTTTCATCAGGCCGATCAAAAGGTCACTCGCCAGCATTCGGGAACAGGGCTCGGGCTAGCGATTACCCACTCGCTGGTCAAAATGATGCACGGAAACATTACCGTTACCAGCACTGTGGATGAAGGCTCTACTTTTAAAGTCGAAATTCCAAGAAAGGTCAGCGTCCAGGAGAGCAGCCACCCGCTAACTGAAACAATTCAGTTTGAGCCGGTAGAGCTTTCTGCGAGTAAGTCGCAGCGCCGTCGCTGATATCGCTTTGCCTGACGAGTCTATGTCTCTAGTTAGAAACCGGGCTAGCGCCAGAATGGTAATATCGCATGAAATATGCTGGCAACTCTCTGTAGTACCTGTTCTTTAGCGTTCAATCTTGCGCGATATGAGAACGAATTTCAGGGGCGATCGCTCACTATAAATGCGCCTGATAACGACCCTTTTACCCGTCTTAAATTTGTGACGCTCAAACCTGTAAATATTTTAGCAGTCGACGATATCCCGGATAACTTATTTATCATAGAGTCTATCCTGGGAGATGTTGACAACTATCATCTTGAGTGTGTAGAGGACGGTTATTCGGCCCTTGACTATGTAACAGCCCATCCTCCCGACCTGATTTTGCTAGATGTGATGATGCCAGGGTTGGATGGCTATGAGGTCACCCGGCGAATCCGTCAGGACAAAAAACTTCCTTACATTCCAATACTGCTGGTGACGGCCCATGACCAGGCTAGCCTCTCCGAAGGATTAGACTCCGGCGCTGATGACTTTATTCGCAAGCCGTTCGATATTGATGAACTGATGGCCCGAGTGCGATCGCTCCTCCGGCTCAAGCACAGCCTTGATGAACAAACAGCCATGATCCGCCAGCGAGATGACTTTGTCGCTCGGCTCACCCACGACCTGCGCACGCCGCTAGTCGCGGCTAACAGAATGCTCCACTTGTGTGTGCAAGGCATCTTCGGCGCGCCGCCCGCAGAGATGAACGAAGCCATTGAGAACGTAATTGTCAACAACGAAAACCTGTTGCAGATGACCAATACGCTGCTTCAGATATACCGCCACGAAGCCGGACAAAAAAAACTGGTGCGATCGCCGCTCTCTGTCTACATGCTGGCGAAGGAAGTCGTACAGGAGCTGAAGCCCCTAGCCGACGAAAAAGACATTGCGCTCACAATAGAAGCCACGCCGATCAAAGATATGGAGAGCCAGTACAGGACGTCAGGCGATCACATCGAGCTGAGGCGACTGCTGACCAATCTTTTGGGCAACGCCATCAAGTTTACTGACTCCGGCAGCATTTCAGTACAGCTATCAATCAATCCTCACACCTGCGAAGCGATTCCCTCCCCAGAAGCCATTGAAATTGCGATCGCCGATACCGGCACGGGTATCGAAAAAGAAGCCCAGGACAAAATTTTTGAATGGTTCTATCAAGGCGAACATATGCGGGCAGGTAGCGGTCTGGGGTTGCACCTGTCCAAACGCATTGCTGAAATGCACCAGGGAACGCTGACGCTAGAATCTGAAGTCGGGCAGGGCAGTACCTTTACCCTCACCCTGCCCAAACTATAGACATCCGCTGCTCTCTAAAGC
>JBBQAC010000368.1:0-3127 GCA_038315915.1 Phormidesmidales cyanobacterium | reverse complement strand
CGGCTCGCCGATGTAGCCCTGCACCGCTTCGGTAGTTTTCAGTCCGTTGCCGGTGATGAAGACTACGGTTTTCTCTTCAGGGTCGATTTTACCGGCTTCTACTAATTTCTTCAGCACGGCGATGGTAGTGCCGCCTGCGGTTTCGGTGAAAATGCCTTCGGTCTCAGCCAGTAGCTTCATGCCTGCGATGATTTCAGCATCGGTGACATCTTCGATTTGGCCGTTGGTTTTACGGGCAACGTCGAGCGCGTACATGCCGTCTGCCGGGTTGCCGATCGCAATCGACTTGGCAATTGTATTGGGCTTGACCGGCGTGATAAAGTCACGACCTTCCTTAAAGGCTTGAGAAATCGGTGAGCAGCCTTCTGCCTGTGCGCCGCTAAAGCGAACCGCTTTGTCTTCCACCAAGCCGGTTTTGACAACTTCGTTGAAGCCTTTGTAGATTTTGGTGTACAGGGAGCCGGAGGCGCAGGGCACGACCACGTGGTCAGGCAGTTCCCAGCCAAGCTGCTCAGCGACTTCAAAGCCCAGTGTCTTTGATCCTTCCGAATAGTAAGGGCGCAGGTTGATGTTGACGAAGCCCCAGCCGTGGGTGTTGGCAACTTCTGAGCAGAGGCGGTTGACCTGGTCGTAGTTGCCCTTGACTGCCATGAGGGTGGGGTCGTAAATCAGGGTGCCGAGAATTTTACCGGCTTCTAGATCGGCGGGAATGAAGACGCAGCATTCTAAGCCAGCATGGGCCGCGATCGCTGCTGTAGAATTCGCCAGGTTCCCAGTACTCGCACAGGAGACCGTTGTAAAGCCCAATTCTTGAGCCCGAGTCAGCGCTACAGAGACCACCCGATCTTTGAAGCTCAAAGTGGGCATGTTCACGGCGTCATTTTTGATGTAGAGATTTTTGAGGCCGAGCTGACGGGCGAGGCGGTTGGCCTTAACTAGCGGGGTCATGCCTGTGCCCACGTCAATGGGTGTGTCGGTTTCAACAGGCAAAAAGGCTTTGTAGCGCCAGATCGAGTGAGGGCCAGCGGCAATGATTTCACGCGAGACCTGACGGCGAATGGCGTCGTAATCGTAGGCAACTTCTAACGGGCCAAAGCACACATCTTCGCAAACGTGCTTGGCACCGAGCCCGTACTGCTCACCGCACTCTTTACACTGGAGCGCAGTAAAGGTCTTTTGTGAAGTGATGAGTCTTTCAATGGCTTGAGTCATTCGGTGGAACCCTCTGAGGAAATGCTATGCAACGCTGCCAAAAGTTTGAAACGAAGCGGTGAAACAGGCTTACACACCTATTTCTACTGAAGTGAAATGATGCTAACACGCCTCCCAACCCCTCAGCAAACATACCCGACAAAAAAAGTCGGGATTAAATGAAGTTTGGAAGACGAGGGCCTGAAAAGACGGTTTGGAAAGGAATTTGCTCTTTTGACAGCGGCTGCTCGCTCGATCTGAAGCCGAAAAGCTAAGTAAAAACTCTGATTTTTCGATGAATCAATGGAAACGATTGATTTTATCTATAGGATGCACCCATCGAGCTGCCGGGTTATCAACGGGCGATGGACTGAAGCCTATGCCAATCCGTCGTTTTCACCATCCACCTGGCAATCTTTACGGGTTCTCGCTGATTATCTATAGAGATATAGACCTGATTGCCCTCGATGAAAATGTCATCGAAAGCAGCGAAGGGATAGCGTTTGGCGACTTTCCCAGTGAGCTGGTAAACCGTTAGACGGTTGGGGGCGATCGCAAAGTATGGCCGAATGAGGTAGAGAACACCCGCGATCGCAGCGAGCAGGCCGATGATCAAAATGCCGCTAAAATTACCATTGAGCAGCATCCTGAGGCCAATCGCAATGCCGACGAGTCCCAGTATTAAGAGCACCGCCCCCAGCCAAACCCTATACCTAGCTTTGAAATGATCTGCCTCAGTCGGTAGTGGAGCAGGCGCGCTGATAGGATCCTGGCTCATGCTGGAAACTCACATCGTAGGTGGCTGCGCTGCGCGTCTTCAGGAGAGGGAGCTATTACGAACTGGCCCTGAATAATCGGCAGCGCGATTTGGGCTGTTGCCAGGACAAGCCCCGTAGAAAGCTGAATGTCTTCGACTGCGGCGGATAGATTTGATCTCTCTACAGGCGACAGATCTACCGCTTCGGCAATATCGTTGAGTTCGCTCTGTAGCTGCTCGGCGGGGCGATCGCACGCAATCACAATAGCGATAGATTCTGCGCTCTGCTCTACCGCCAATCCTAGCTTTTTAGTATGTGCGGTCGCATCTTGAATCAGGCTCACCAGGATATTTTTCAGCCACTTACCGTCGGTAAAAACCTGGATCTCATCTGCTACAGGCGCTACGCTATAGCGGACATTCTGGTTGGCAGCTTGCAAAGTCGTCAGCATCTCTACTTCGGGCAATACAAAGCTCAGGTCAGTCGCCTCCAATTTGGGCGGTTCTCTGCCAATATCCAGCTTAGACACCGCCGCAATTTGGTCGAACAGCGCTAGCATTCTGAGCGCAGCCGCCTTGGACTGAACTAAAAACTCTTTTTCTTCTTCGGGGCTTTCACAGAGATCTTCTAAAATGAGCTGATGCAGGCTGACGATCACATTAATGGGCGATCGCAGCTCATGCGACGTTCTTGCTAAGAAGCCACTTTTGAACCGTTCGAGTGCTAGCAAACGCTGATAGGCTAGCTGCAAAGCTGAGTGACGATCTGAGCTAGAAAGATCGGTAGGCATAGAATGAAGTAAGTAGACAGATGGATGCAGGCAGCAGCAAACCCATATCTAGATTATCTCGAATCGCCGAGAGCTACAGGCGAATGTCACCCTGGCGCAATATTTTCCAGCCCTGCTCAGTCCACAGCGCCACCGTAGAAGGCGTGCCGCTAGGTTCGATAGATGGGTTTGGCTGAAAGGCCGTAGCCGGTAGCGTCAGTGCGCTTGGAAACGTGCGGGTGATATCAGCCAGTTCAGTCAATGGGGATTGCCCGGATAAGTTAGCGCTGGTAGTCGCCAAAGGGCCGGTACGGGCGAGTAGCGCCAGAGCAGTGGGATGGTTCGGGACACGGATGCCAAGAGTCCCTGTGCCTGAAGGATTGAGCGCCGGGGGAGTGCGATCGCTCAT
>JBBQAC010000013.1:0-34397 GCA_038315915.1 Phormidesmidales cyanobacterium | reverse complement strand
GGCTGACGGCCTGCTTTGTGCTGCTCGGATTAGCGCTGCCCAATGATAATGAGGCAGTTTGAGAAGTTTTGCTTATAGCCGGGATTTGAGAACCTGTTCTGAAGTTTACAAATCTACTTATCGTTCCGTGAACTTTTTAGCATAGACTTTAGTTAATGAAAGAAAGGTTAATGATTCACTTTACTCAATTTACTTGAAACGGTATCTTTCCGGTACCAGAGTGCTTCAATACTCTCTTCATAACTTTGCATGTGTAAGACAAGCGGCGGTTTGGCCTTTAGCCAAAAATGCTGGGAGGAGGCACCCTGACTGATTCATGGAGTGGCGGGTTAACTTGCCGCTCACCCGGATGCGTAGAGCCAACCAGAGCCAGCCGTGCTTCGAGACCACGCTTGTCTGCCGTCCTGACCCCTAGTACCTGATCAAGGAGGAATTACAAAGTGGATTTCTTGTCCGAATTTTTGATGCGCTTCGTGGCGCAGTTGCAGTCGCCGACACTTGGCTTTCTGCTGGGTGGTGTGGTTATTGCCGCCCTCGGTAGCGAACTGAAAATTCCAGACGCGATCTACAAGATCATCGTCTTCATGCTGCTCATTACTGTTGGCCTAGAGGGCGGCATTTCGATCCGCGAGGCCAATCTGGTGGAGATGCTGTTGCCCGCATTGTTCGCCGTGGTAATAGGGATTCTTGCTGTGTTCATCGCGAACTACACCTTGGGCAAACTGCCGCAAATTAGAACCGTGGATGCCCTTGCAACCGGGGGCTTGTTCGGCGCGGTGAGTGGCTCTACCCTCGCCGCTGCCATATCAACCCTGGAGGGGCAAGGCACTTTTTATGAGGCTTGGTCGCCCGCACTCTATCCCTTCATGGATATCCCAGCGCTTGTGACTGCGATCGTCTTGGCCAGCATTTATACCCGCAAGCAGAAGCGCAAAAAGTATCTTAAAAATGAGCAATATCTCAGCAAGGAGCGCGTTATCGCAGGCGGTTATTCCAGCGAATCGGGCGGTAACACAGGCGGGTATTCTAGCGAGTCGGGCGGTGCCGCAGGCGGATATCCCAGCGAGCCGGACGGTATCCCAGACGGGCGGGTCAAGATCTGGCCCATTGTGAAGGAAAGCCTCCAGGGCTATGCCCTATCGGCACTGCTGCTCGGCATCGCGCTAGGTCTGATAACCCAGCCAGAAAGTGTCTTTGAGGACTTCTACGATCCTCTCTTTCGCGGCCTACTTTCGATCCTGATGCTGATTATGGGTATGGAGGCATGGGAAAGGCTCGGTGAACTGCGCAAGGTGGCTCAGTGGTACGCCGTATATGCCGTAGTGGGGCCGCTGCTGCACGGGTTCATAGGCTTCGGTCTCGGCATGGTTGCCCACTACGCCACGGGATTCAGCCCTGGCGGAGTCGTGATCCTGGCTGTCATCGCCGCCTCCAATTCAGACATCTCAGGGCCACCCACTTTACGAGCGGGCATCCCGTCGGCCAATCCCTCCGCCTACATCGGCTCGTCCACAGCCGTCGGCACACCAGTTGCGATCGCCTTAGGAATACCGCTCTTCACCGAACTCGCCCAGATTCTGATGGGCAGCTGATCTCAGTCGGGTCATGGTTTGCCGGTGCTCTCCTGGCCCGGCGATCAGTGCGGCGGCTAGATCAGTGCGATCGCTCACGGTGCTGCTGTTCCCCTGAATTTCTATAATAGTTTAATGAATACACACATCAAGAGGTAACCCACATGGCCAAGCCAGCCATTATGCTCGTCATCGTCACAGAAAAGTTACTGCTGAAAAAGATCGCTGACATCATCGACAAAGCCGGAGCAACCGGTTACACGGTGGTAGACGCTGGCGGTAAAGGCAGTCGCAACGTGCGCTCGTCGGGACGGCCTAGTGTTTCCGACACTTCCTCGAATGTAAAAATCGAGGTGCTCACCGATAGTCGGAATATGGCCCTGAAGATTTCGGATGAGGTCGCATTGAATTTCTTCGACGATTATTCGGGCATCGTCTATCTCTGTAACGCGGAGGTACTGAGCGCGCACAAGTTCTGTGGGCCAGAAGGCTGTGGAATCGAGCCAGGACAGACCTTGACACGAGCAGAATAAGGGAATACCACCGCGTTCGTATAACTGCTGCGTAAAGCGCGCTTGCCATGGTGAGTGCGCTTTTACTATGCCATCGATTAGTCAAATTGAAACAGCACTGCTCGGTAGCTGAGATAGAACTTAAGCAGAAACGGTGGGTAGTACCGGTATAAGCCAAGTCGCCACCTCACCGTTTGGCAGTAGAACAACTGGTTGAGCTGCATTTGAGCCGCCGCGTCTAGCTCCTCGCTAACCTGTTGATGACTTGAAAGGTTTTGAACAGCAACAGAAAAGTAACCTGAACCATTTCATTGCGCCCGGTGGGCTTGGCGAGTGCGATCACTACAACCCCGACTTCCCACCATTCCCCATAACGATTTCCATGCTCCGATTTGATTAGGCTCAGGAGCGACCACAAGCCTACTAAAGACAAAACTTTCGACACCGAAGCATGGCTGGCCAGAACAACGCAGAAAGAGCTGTTTAGGTCAGCCATGCCTATATGCGAAGAGTAGTCTCAAAAGTTCTGCTTATTAGTTGAATTTGAGAATCTGTCCTTAATTTAGCGAGTCTCGTCAGCGTTTGGTGCGGCTTTTGGGATAGACTTTAGTTAATGAGAGGCGGGTTCAGGATTCACTTTAGTCAATCTCTTCAAAAAGCTTCCCCCTTGGGTTGCTGCACTGCCTCAATCCTCTTTTACAACTCTGAAACACAACAATAGCGGTGGTTTAGCGGATAGCTGAATATGCCGCGAGGAGATCCTATGACTGATTTCTCGAAGTATACACGTCGTAAGTTTATATTCACGGCTGGCGCTTCAGCAGCGGCCTCTGTGCTGTTAAAGAGCTGTGTCGGCAATCCGCCCTCTGCAACAGATACTACAGACTCAGATGCACCCACAGCTCAGCCAGTTTCGGCGAGTGATACCCCCGAGACTACCCAGGTCAAGCTGGGCTACATCCCCATCGTAGAAGCCGCAGGACTGATTATTGCCAAAGAGAAAGGCTTCTTTGAAAAGTACGGGATGACCGAGGTAGAGGTCTCTAAGCAGGCTAACTGGGCGTCCGCAAGAGACAACGTCACTATTGGATCTGAAGGTGGTGGTATTGATGGCGGACAGTGGCAAATGCCGATGCCCCATTTAATGACTGAAGGAATTATCACAAACGGACAGAAAGTTCCAATGTATGTGCTTGCCCAGCTCGTAACTCAGGGGAACGGGATTGCCGTTTCGGGGATGAACGCTGGCAAGGGGATGGGGTTAGATATCTCCAGTGCGGCTGACTATGTCAAGAACTTTCAGAGCACAGAAGGACGCAAGTTCAAGGCGGCACACACGTTCCCGCATGTAAATCAGGACTTTTGGATTCGCTACTGGTTTGCCGCAGGCGGGGTCAATCCCGATACGGACATTGACCTGCTGGCAGTGCCCCCGGCAGAAACCGTTCAGGGCATGCGCAATGGCACGATGGATGCGTTTAGCACGGGCGACCCCTGGCCTTACCGGATTGTGGCTGACGACATTGGCTTTATGGCGGCGCTAACGCATGAGATTTGGCCCTTTCACCCAGAAGAGTATCTGGCTATTCGCGCCGATTGGGTCGATGCTAATCCCATCGCAACTAAGGCCGTGCTGAAAGGACTGATGGAGGCCCAGCAGTGGTGCGACGATCCGGCCAATAGAGCAGAGCTAGTAGAGATTTGCGCTGGACGAAACTATTTCAACATTCCAGTTGATATTCTCACGCCGCCTTACAAAGGTCAGTACCAGATGGGCGATGGCAAATCGGCATTTGACGATTTCGAGGCAGGGCCGCTCTATTGGAAAGATCCGCGCGGAAATGTGTCTTATCCGTATAAGAGTCACGACCTTTGGTTCCTGACTGAGTCTGTTCGGTGGGGCTTCCCCCTGGGCGAAATGACCGACTTCGACAAGATTCGGGCAGTAATTGACAAAGTCAACCGGGAAGATATCTGGCGCGAGGCGGCTGAGGAGGCCGGGTTCTCTGATATTCCGTCCGACACCTCTCGCGGCATAGAGACTTTCTTTGACGGCACTAAGTTCGACCCGTCAGATCCTCAAGCCTATCTGGATAGTTTGAAGATTAAGAAAGCCTGATATCGGCTGACTGTTAGACCATCAAGAGCAGTCCACACGCGACTGCTCTTGACCACATTTAAGTTTTCAGTTTTCGCCCCTCTACCCTACGGGAGTTTTAACCGATGGTTGTTCAAATCCAAAAGCGAAAGAAAACGGCTAAGCGCCGCCGCTCATCTCCGTTTCTCTCAAATAAGCGAATTCAAGATATTCTGTTGCCTGTCGCTGGCACAGTGGCCTTTTTGGTGATTTGGCAGATATTCTCGTCTTCTGGCTTGACCCGTCTTCCCGGCCCGACAACCCTTTGGACAGACGACCGCACCCGAGAACTGCTGCTCTATCCTTTTTATGATTTGGGCGGGCTCGATAAGGGACTATTCTGGCAGACGTTGGCTAGTCTGGGTAGAGTTGCCAAGGGCTATTCAGCAGCGGCAGTGGTTGGCATCACCGTCGGGGTATTAGTGGGAGGAAACCATCTGTTGAACAAAGCCCTCGATCCGCTCTTTCAGTTCTTACGGATGGTGGCTCCGCTGGCCTGGGTGCCAATCGCCCTAGTCGCCCTTCAGCAAAACCAACCGGCTGCTATTTTCGTTATCTTCATCACCGCAGTTTGGCCCATCCTGATTAATACCGCTGAAGGCGTCAGACAAATCCCAACTGACTATCAGAACGTGGCCAAGGTACTCCAGCTTTCGCGAAAAGACTATTACATAAACATTGTGTTCCCGGCGGCGCTGCCTTATATCTTTACGGGGTTAAGGATTGCGATTGGCCTGGCTTGGCTGGCGATTATTGCCGCAGAGATCGTAATGTCCGGAATTGTCGGGATTGGCTTTTTCATCTGGGATGCGTATCAGCAGAACTACATCAGCGAGATTATTCTGGCGGTGATTTATATCGGGGCGGTGGGTCTGCTATTAGACAGAGCGATCGCTTTCATCCAGCGCCTGATTGTATCTGAGTAAACAGCAATTTTTAAGAAGGTAACCAATGGATCATTTAGTCGCATTAGAGCAGGTAGACAAGGTGTTTCCGCTATCGGATGGCGGAGAGTATATCGCCCTGAAGGGAATCAACTTAACCATCAAGGAAGGGGAATTTGTCTCTTTTATCGGGCATTCGGGCTGTGGCAAATCGACTTTGCTAGATATGATTGCCGGATTTTCTCATCCCACTGAGGGGCTGGTCACGCTAGAAGGCAAAAAGATTCTAGAACCTGGCCCAGATCGCATGGTGGTGTTTCAAAACTATTCACTCCTGCCCTGGCAGACGGTGCGCGACAATGTTGCCTTAGCAGTCGATACGGTGATGAGCGATCGCACCCGCGCCGAACGCCGCGAAATTGTTGACCAAAATCTGAAAATGGTCGGCCTTACCGACGCCGCCGACAAACGGCCCGCACAGCTTTCGGGTGGGATGAAGCAGCGGGTGGCGATCGCCCGCGCCCTGGCCATTCGCCCCAAACTACTGCTATTAGACGAGCCCTTTGGCGCTCTGGACGCGCTGACTCGGGGCAATCTACAAACGCAGCTAATGAAAATCTGCGAAGCCAACAAGGTGACCACTGTAATGGTGACTCACGATGTAGATGAAGCGGTATTGCTCTCGGATCGGATTGTCATGCTCACTAATGGCCCTGCTGCCAAGATTGGCCAGATTCTCGATGTTGATATTCCTCGGCCCCGAGAACGGATGAAGGTAGTAGAGCATCCGAAGTATTACAGCCTACGCTCAGAAATGATCTACTTTTTGAACCAGCAGAAGCGGATTAAGCAGTGGCGATCGCGCAAAACCACCCCAGTCTCGCGCCACGGTCTCGAAAAAGTCAACCTCGACATTGGGTTTGTCCCGTTGACCGCCTGTGCGCCCTTAGCCGTCGCTAAAGAAAAAGGCTTCTTTGAAAAGCACGGCTTAGACGAAGTGAACCTGGTACGAGAGACAAGCTGGCGCGGCATTTGCGATGGTCTCCGAGGCGGCTATTTAGACGGGGCTCAAATGCCTGCGGGTATGCCCCTATGGCTGACGCTGGGCGGCGACGAAGAGCCCCCAGTCTCGATGGTGACGGCGCTGACAATGACCCGCAACGGCAACGCCATTACCTTTGACAATCAGCTCCGTGAGCAGGGCGTTAATTCTCTGAGTGACTTTAAGCAGTATGTCGATAGGACGAGCGATCGCAGTCATACTTTAGGCGTTGTTCACTCTTCTTCGATGCACAACTTGCTGTTGCGCTACTGGCTCGCGGCAGGCGGCATCGACCCCGACCAGGACGTTTCACTGCAAAACATTCCGCCCGCTCAGATGATTGTTGATCTCAAAGCAGACACCATTGATGGGTACTGCGTGGGTGAACCCTGGAATTTGCGAGCAGCGGCTGAAGCGGTGGGCTTCACTGTAGCGACAGACGCGGATATTTGGGATGGACATCCTGGCAAAGTGCTGGGCGTGCGAGAAGACTGGGATCGACGCTATCCCAACACGCATATCGCGCTGGTGAAAGCCCTGCTCGAATCCTGTCGCTACTGCACCGATCCGGACAATGAAGATGAAATTCGCGAGATTCTGTCGCGCAAGCAGTACGTAGGCACTTCGATTGATTATATTCACCTGGGAGTACCGCCAAAAACCTCAGCAAATGCGCCTAAGTATGCCGATCATCTGTTCTTTGGCGAGGGTATGAACAGACCCAGCCGGACAGAGCATCTGTGGATGCTGACTCAGCTAGCGCGGTGGGGACACACGCCGTTTCCCCGCAACTGGCTAGAGGTTTTAGAGCGGGTCTGTCAGCCAAATGTGTTTTTGACAGCCGCGAGGGAACTTGGGGTGACAGATATGAAATACACCAAGGGCCATATCGAACTGTTCGACGGTACGAAATTTTCGACAGACGACCCGATTGCCTACCTTAACCAGCTCCCAATTAAGCGCGATTTTAGCGTCACGGAAGTGAACTTGAGAAGATCTGTCTTGGCTGTCCCGGCTGAAACAGTCGCTGCCTAAAACAACCGTCATCTTCTGCTCCTATTCAAACTTTAAAAACTCATGAATACACAGCTCAAAGTTTCTCCTCAGCCTATCTCTAGAACAATCCCCAAGTCGGATGCCTTTCTTAAGTTCGAGAATGTGGGCAAAGTATATCCCACTCCCAAAGGGCCGTATCCGGTTCTACAAAACATCAATCTGACCGTGGAGGAAGGCGAATTTATTTGCGTAATCGGCCATTCGGGCTGCGGCAAATCAACACTACTCAGCATGGTATCGGGGTTTCAGCAGCCGTCAAGCGGCAGCGTAGAACTACGCTCAAAGCCCATTCTCGCCCCTGGCCCTGATCGCATGGTTGTATTTCAAAACTACGCCCTCTTGCCCTGGCGCAGCGTGTTCGACAACGTGTATTTAGCGGTAAAAACAGTCTATCCAAACAAGCCTGAAGCTGAAAAGCGGGCAATCGTGCGCGACCATTTGGCCATGGTTGGGATCTTAGAAGCTGCTGACAAAAAGCCCACGCAAATCTCAGGCGGGATGAAACAGCGGGTGGCGATCGCCCGCGCCCTGGCCATTCGCCCCGAGGTCCTCATCCTCGACGAGCCCTTTGGCGCACTCGACGCCATCACCAAAGAAGAACTCCAGGAGGAATTGCTCAATATCTGGAATGACCATCGCTGTACGGTGCTGATGATCACGCATGATATTGATGAGGCGCTGTTTTTGTGCGATCGCCTGGTGATGATGACCAACGGGCCAGGGGCAGGCATTGGCGAAGTGCTGACGATTCCCTTTGAAAGACCGCGCGATCGCACTCAAATTATGGAAGATCCGGTTTACTACGAACTGCGCAACTACGTTCTCGACTTCCTCTACAATCGCTTTGCCCATGATGACGATGCCTAAATTCAGGTAACGCAGTCATGTATAAAACGCATTTTGACTACGCTCAATGCTTCAGCACGGGTTAACCGAGGGTTGAGCGTAGTCGAAACCCGATTTGCGTCGACCGCGCTCCCTCTTCTTCCGAGGGAGCGTTTTTTTGGTCAATTTCTCCTATTCTGCGGTCATCGTGCCGCGAAACATATTCATGCCGCAGTGAAAGGTATAGTTACCTGCTTTCTCGGGTAAAACTTCTACCGTCACTTCTCGATTCAGCGGCAGATCTATCGCTTTGTTGAAGTCGGGGAGGATAATTTGCTCCAAACAGCTACTGGGATCTCTGCGCAAAAAGTTCAGCTTCACTGCCTGACCAGCCTGCACCACAATCTGATCAGGAGAGTAGCCACCATCCACAGTGATATCTATTGACTGAATGCCGTCAGAGGCTTGCGCGCTCTGAGCTTTGGTTTTGCTGAAGAGAAACCACCACAGTTCCAGACCGATGAGCCCAAGGCCAGCCGCCGTAACACCGACCTTCAGGCCGAGCGGCTGCTCAATCCGGCGGAATTCGTTAGTGTCAGACTGAGAGATCTGAGCCTGGGCGGCGTGGCCACCTCCCAATAGCAGACTGGTGCTGAGCAGACCGCTGAGCAGCCATTTATTTTTAAGAGATATGAGTTTCATGGGTTCGGGGGTGCTTTAGCGGACACCTTTGGGTTGAAAGTTTCTTAGACGAAGCGCGTTAGTAATTACAGAGACCGAGCTGAAGGCCATTGCTGCACCAGCGATAATTGGATTCAACAACCAGCCAAAAATGGGGTAGAGAATACCTGCGGCAATCGGAATGCCCGCCACGTTGTAAATGAAGGCAAAGAAGAGGTTTTGGCGGATGTTGGCAATAGTCGCTTTACTGAGCTGAATAGCGGTGACGATGCCTTGTAGATCGCCGGAGATCAGGGTGATATCGCTGGCTGCGATCGCCACATCTGTCCCCGTCCCAATCGAAATCCCCACATCTGCCTGAGCTAGAGCGGGCGCGTCGTTAATCCCGTCGCCAACCATTGCCACCTGCTTGCCTTCAGACTGGAGTTGCTTGATCTGATCGGCCTTTTGGTCGGGGCGGACTTCTGCGAATACGCGACGAATACCGACTTCCTGAGCGATCGCTTCCGCCGTCTGCTGGTTATCACCAGTGAGCATCACCACTTCGAGTCCCATTTTTTGTAGGGCACTCACTGCCTGAGCGGAAGTCTTCTTCAGCGCATCAGAAATTCCCATCAGCCCTTCCGCTTCGCCGTTTACGGCAATCCAGGCGGTGGTTTTGGCGGCTGCTTCCCAAGCCTGACGCTGAGATTGCAGTGAACTGGTATCAATATTCAGGCTCTGCATCCAGCGCTCGGTACCAATTTGCACCAGGTGGCCGTCAATCGTGCCCTGCACACCTCTACCGGTCACTGCGTCAAAATCCTGCACACCAGTCAGCTTTTTCTGCTCAATGCCCTGAGACTTAGCGTAGTTCACAACCGCTTCGGCCAGGGGATGCTCAGAATTGCGTTCGACCGCTGCCGCCATTTGCAGCAACTTAATTTCATTGCGGTCTGCGGTGCCTCGCACGGTCAAATAGTCTGTAACCGTTGGCTTACCTTCGGTCAGCGTGCCGGTTTTATCTACAACAACGGCCTGTAGCTTATGGGCTCGCTCCAAGCTTTCGGCATCTTTGATCAGAATGCCGTTTTCAGCGCCTTTGCCGGTGCCGACCATGATGGAGGTAGGAGTGGCAAGGCCCAGGGCGCAAGGGCAGGCGATGATCAGCACGCCAACGGTAGTGAGGAGAGCTAGGGTCGCGTTGCCCATGATGTTGAACCAGAGGACGAAGGTGAGGAGGGCGATCGCAATCACCACCGGCACAAACCACCCCGTCACCTGATCGGCTAGCTTCTGAATCGGCGCTTTCGAGCCCTGCGCGTCCTGCACGAGCTGCACAATTTGGGCGAGCACAGTATCTTTGCCGACCCGCGATGCCTTGAACCGGAAGCTCCCTGTCTTATTAATTGTCGCCCCGATCACTTCCTCGCCCTGCCCCTTCTTCACCGGCACAGGTTCGCCCGTTACCATCGACTCATCGACGGTAGAAGACCCTTCTACCACCTCACCATCCACCGGAATCTTCTCACCCGGACGAACGATAATTACATCGCCGACAACAACTTCTTCTAGAGGCAGGTCAATCTCTTCGCCCTGCCGCACCACTCGCGCCGTATTCGCCTGCAACCCCATAAGCTGACGAATTGCATCTGAAGTTTGCCCTCTGGCCCGGTTTTCCAAATAGCGACCCAATAGCAGCAGCGCAATAATGACGACAGAAGCTTCGTAATACACTTCCGGGACCAGTCCTTGCGCTGTCAGGAAGCCAGGAAACAGCGTCACAAAAATAGAATAGAGATAGGCCGCTCCTGTCCCCAGCGCGACTAGCGTATTCATATTCGCAGCGCGGTGAGTGAAGGCTTTCCACGCGCCGACGTAGAAGGACTGCCCGCACCAGAACAACACAGGCGTTGCCAGCACTAGCTGAATCCAGGGATTGTGTAAAAACATGGGCCAGCCAGGAATACCGACGCCCAGCATCATCGGCAGCGTGCCTAGAATGAGGACGCCACCAATCACGCCGCTGACGATGGTTTTTGTCAGCAACGCTTTCTGTTGCGCCTTACGTTCTTCCTGTTCTTGAGCGTCTTCTTTGCCAATGCTCAGATCTTCTCTTTCACTGGCTTCGTACCCTGCATCAGCCACTGCGGACTGAATCTTTTCTAAGTTGGTATTGCGCTCATCGTATTCGACGCTGGCCTGTTCGGCGGCGAAGTTGACCTGGACGCTGCTGACTCCCGGCACCTGCTGGATGGCCGTTTCGATGCTGTTGGCACAGGAGGCACAGCTCATGCCTTTGAGTTTTAGGGTAGTGGCGGTCATGGCGGTTGCTCGGGAGAGTGGGGGCAGGGCTACTCAAGAGAGAAGACGAAGCGTCTACGGCTGCGCTCAGCCGACGAGAGGGAGAGTTTAAGAGACGGCGTAGCCTGCGCCTTTGATGGCTTCCCGGATGGCAGTTTCAGAAGATTCTGTTTCTACTTCGACTTGCTTGGTCTTGGGGTCGGCTTCGACTTTTGCGGTTTGGTCGACTGATTTCACGGCGTTGGTGATGGTTTTGGCGCAGGAGCCGCAGGCCATGTTGGGGACGTTGAGTTGAAGTTTCATAAGTCTGATAGTGGTTGTTGAGTTTGTTGTGTCGGGTGGCATCTGAGCACTGCCTGACCCGTTGTTGCTACTAGCATAAACTCTCTAGTTGGGTTGAGGGTCAAGGGGGGTAGATGAATTTTCTTAAAGCGGGGCGGGGCGAGGCCATGCCTTTCCTTCAATTCCATTGTCTGCGTTTCATCAGAGAAGTGGCTATGAGTGTTCGGCAAAAGCAGCGGTCTCGCCAGATTCGGTAAACGAAAAGACGGTGTAAGGCTCCACATAGTCGCCTGATTCCATCCCCGGTGAACCAACCGGCATTCCCGGAACGGCGATACCAGCGATGTCTGGCTTTTCGGCAAGCAGCCGCTGTATGTCCTCAGCAGGGACGTGTCCTTCGATGACGTAATCGCCTACGACGGTGGTATGGCAGGAGGTCAGGCTGTCTGGAACGCCGTACTGCTGCTTAATTGCGCTCATGTCTTCGGTAATTTCGTCATTCACCTGAAAGCCTGCGGCCTCGGCGTGCGCTATCCACTGACCGCAACAGCTACAGGTGGGGCTCCGAAAGACGGTGATTTCGCTAACCAGAGTAGCTGGCGCACTGGAGACATTTTCCGTAGCGGCAAGATCGGTCTCTTTGGCAGCCGTACAGCCTGCTAAGACCAGGCCAGCGATCGCAAAGCTAACCACAAGGATTTTGAATTGGGATTGATGGCGCATGGATACCTCTGATAGTTAATTAAACGCAGTTAGAGTTGGAATGAAGCCTATATACCTGATCTACCAGGATGACAGACGATTGTGAAATGGCAATGAAACAGGCTTGACCCTGTTGCCAACTGGAGGGTTTAAACTGCGATCGCCCTTTATTCAGACAGTTCCGCTAAGTCGGGAGCGCTGTCTCATCACGGTTTATAGTGTATCCACTCTCTACCGATGCTGACCTGTCTCCGTTTGCTATGCACATTCTTTTAGCTGAAGATGAACCCGATTTGGGTAAAGCGATCAAGCGCACCTTGGTTCAGGAAGCGTACGTGGTGGATTGGGCGCAGTCGGGAGATGAGGCGCTTAATTTTTTAGAGCATGACGTCTCTCTGTACACAGTTGGCGTGTTTGACTGGGCGCTGCCGGGAATGACCGGCGTTGAGCTTTGTCGGTGGCTGCGGCGATACCAGCACGCTCTGCCCGTTTTGATGCTAACTGCCAGAGATAAAATTGAAGATCGGATTGCCGGATTGGATTCAGGCGCAGATGACTACCTGGTAAAGCCTTTTAGCATGGCTGAACTGTTGGCGAGGCTGCGAGCGCTCAGGCGCAGGAGTCCTGAGTTTAAGCCCGCTCAGATCCAGCGGGGGCCTTTGCTGTTGGATTGCGATCGCCGCATCGCCATTCTCCACCCAGGTGAAGCGGCAGAGCAGCCGATAGAACTCACCCAAAAAGAGTTTTTGCTGCTGCTGTATCTGATGGAGCATCCTAACCAAATTCTCAGCCGCGAGCAGGTGCTCAACCAGCTCTGGGAATTGGGCGGCGAACCGAACAGCAATGTTGTCGCCGCTCAAATGCGGTTGCTACGGCGTAAGCTAGGAAAATACGATACGCTGATTGAGACTGTATATGGCATGGGATATCGTTTCAACCCTTTGGAATAGAATGCCTAAGCCGCCGCACCATCCGGCCCAAAATCAGCTTTTTCGACAGTCCCGGTTTCAGCTTGCCGTCTGGTATGCCGGGGTGATGGGGACAATTTTGACGCTGTTGGGACTGGGGGTGTATCGGGCGATCGCCCACGCCCATGAGACCGCCATTGACCGCGAAATCAGGTCGGTCGGTGATGCCGTGCATGATGCCATAGAAGCGAATGTCACTGACCCAGCCCAGCTCTACCAGCTGCCCCCCCAGCTTCTGCCAGATTTATGCCTGTCGGGGGAAAGCTGTACCCAGTCTGTCACGGAGCCCTCTCACCGGCTGCAAAGCACCTATCAGTACGACTACTACATCCGCATTATCGATCCGGCTGGCAACTTGCTAGCAACCGGCGGTATTCGCCCGGAAGGACTGCCGCTGACAGTGCCTTCTCCCCCCTGGCAAGCTTTGCAAGATGAAAGGGGTCAGGAGTACCACCAAGTAGCGATCATGCTGGAAAGCAACAGTTCACAAGCCTGGGCCTATCTGCTGGTCGGACGCTCCTTTCAAGACTTTGACCGGTATTTGACCTCAGTCCGCTGGAGCCTGCTAATCGGTCTATTGCTAGCGCTGACGGTCGTTACCGTTGCGAGCTGGTGGCTGTCGGGTCTTGCCATGCGACCGATCCACCAGTCCTACAGTCAAATTCAGCAGTTCACTGCCGACGCCGCACACGAATTGCGAACACCTTTAGCCGCCATCCGCGCCACGGTAGAGTCAGTGCTCCGGCTCCCTGAGCTTTCAGAAGCAGAGGCGCAGGAAACGCTGACGGTAATCAATCGCCAAAGTTACCGACTGACGACGCTGGTGAACGATTTGCTGCTGCTTTCTCGACTCGACAGCAAGCAACGCCCGCTAATTAAAAAGCCCTGTTGTCTACAAGACCTGCTGAGCGATATCCATGAGGAGATGGCAGCTTTTGCAATATCTGAAGGCATCACGCTCGCGGTTGAGTTTCAAACTCCAGACCCTTTGACTGTACTCGGCGATGAAGAACAACTGTACCGGCTGGTGCTGAATTTGGTAAACAATGCCATCACTTACACGCCATCAGGGGGGCAGGTCACATTAGCCCTCAAGCAAACTCAACAGCAGGCAGTAATCCTGGTGCGCGATACTGGCGTTGGAATCGCGCCGGAACACCAGGAGAAAATTTTTGACAGGTTTTATCGGGTAGATGCGGCCCGGTCGGGACAATCAGGGAGTTCTGGGCTGGGATTGGCAATTGTGAGTGCGATCGCAATTGCTCACGGCGGAACCCTCTCCGTCATCAGCCAGCCGAATATGGGAAGCACTTTTACAGTTTCCCTACAACCGCCAACGCAGTTGTGTTAAGGTAATCCGATCACGAACTGGATAGACCGCTACACCTGGATTTCCCACTGGTTTCATATTCGAGCGTTAGAAAGCAGGTCGAGCGATCGCTCCTCCGCAAGCTGCATACTCTCGCGGCTTTTTCAGGCAGAAATGGCTTGACTCTATACCTGGCTGTAATGCTTGTAGTGGGGGCGTGAGGCGATCGCGCCTAAGAAATCTGATTGAGGTGCATATTCACATGACTTCGGCAGACAATCACACCTAACTTCGGCGGCTAAGTCACACTCCACTTCGGCAGGGTGAAATCGGCAGGGTGATGAAAGTGATTATAGGCTGAAGTGAAAAGAAAGAACAAAATTAAAATTTACTCAAGCGACCTCCTTAAGCGGCTGAACTTTGCTTGTGAGCTTGCGCATCGACTCACCCTTTAGAACCAGTCTGAGTGAGTCATGGACAATACGGTCGAGGATGGCGTCAGCTAGGGTGGGTTCCTGAATCTGCTGATGTCATTGATTGACTGGAAACTGAGTAGCGAATAGGCAGGAACTGCGGCGATAGCGGTCGTCGAGGAAGTCAAGGATTTCTCTGGCATCAGCCTTGGGCAACGGATCTCTGAGCCACTCATCGAGGATGATCAGCTCGAAACCCGCCAACCGTTTGCGCAACCTGGGGAAAGAACCATCCGCCTTAGCCAGCTTAAGTTCCATCACCAGGTCAGCGGTTTTGAGATAGCGCACGGTGCGCCCTTGCTTGCATAAGTGGTCAGCTAAGACACAGCTCAAGAACGTCTTGCCAGTGCCGGTGGGGCCGAGCAACACCAGGTTGAGGTGGTCAGCTAACCACTGGCCCTGCGCCCATTCGAGGAACTGTGCTTTCTTCAGACCACGCGGTACGTCGAAATCGACATCGGCAATGGCTGCGCCGACAAAGAGCTTGGCTTGCTTCAGCCGCCGTTGCAGCCTTTGCTGCTGACGCCGTAGATATTCACGTTCAACCAGTAATGCCAAGCGTTCATTGAAGGAGAGGTCATGGTAGGTGGGCTGAGCCTGCTGCTCTTGCCAATCTTCAAGCAGTCCAGTGAGTTTCATGTCTTTGAGCTGTTCGAGGGTTTGCTGCATGTTAAAGATTCCTAGTTGAAGGGATTAGCTGTAGTAGGGCTGGCCGCGCAGGTTGTCGTGACGGATAGCGGGTGAATCTGGCTCCTCAGTGACCACCGGTACCTCATCGAGATGAGACTTCAGAATCGCTTTGAGCCGCCTGAGCCCAGTCATGCCGAACGCATTGGCCCGGCGGCAGGCAAGCTCCAAACGCTGCGGGCCATGCTGCGAGGCCAGTCGTTGGAGTCCTTTGATAGAGCGAAAGGCTTGTTCCTCGTGCTCTTTGTTGTCGAAGATAGCATTCGCCTGGGCTTTGGTGTGCGGGCCGATGTGCTCAGCCCACGCGATGAACTGTTCCTTCGATTGGTGCTTGTAGGCCCAATGCTCAGGTGGCATATGGTCAGGCAAGGTACTGTGACGATACTGAGCACTGGCGCGAGGATGAGCCGCAATTCGTCCGTGGTCGTAGAAAACCTCGATAAACTGCTCGCTCACTTTGACGGTCACCTCTCTGCGGGCGAACCAATAAGGAACAGAGTAGTAATGCTTGGCCACTTCGATGTGATAGTCCACATTCACCCGCGCCGTCTTCCAGGTGGCAAAGACAAATGGGTAAGCTGGCAAAGGCTTCAGCTCAGGCTGGTCGGTGCGCTCAAGCAAGGCCAGGCGGGAGAGTCCATAGCCTTTCATCGTGCGATTGTTTAGCTTGCCGAGATACTCCCGAATGGCTTCATTCAGGTCTGTGAAGTTAGTGAACTGCCGATGACGCAAAGGGGTCAGGATCTGACGCTCGACTTCCTGCACCGCTTTTTCGACTTTGGCTTTGTCCTTCGGTTTTCTTACTCTCGCTGGAATCACCGCGACGCCATAGTGCTCAGCAAAATCGTGATAGCTGCGGTTGATGCCCGGTTCGTAGCGGCAAGGGTCGGTGACGCCTGACTTCAGATTGTCGGGCACTATCGCAGCCGGGACACCGCCGTAGAAAGCCAGTGCCCGCTGATGCGAGCCTATCCAGTGAGAGAGAGCCTGACTCTCGGTCGCCTCTGCATAGGTGTAGTTGCTCGCACCAAAGCAAGCGACGAACACCTCTGCTTGGGTCACCTTGCCCGTGGTTGAGTCGGTTACCGGAACAGTCAGCCCTGAATAGTCTACGAAGAGCTTGTCGCCCGGCTTATGGTGCTGACGCATCGACAGGTTGTGGCGTCCTTTCCATTGGTTGTAGCGGCGGCAGAAGTTGCCATAGCTACAGCCCCATTCGCCTGCGTTCAAGCCTTCTTGCCACAAAAGCGCTAGCGTCACGCCTTTCTTCGCTAGCTCGCGATGTACATCGCTATAGGCGTTGGCGAAGCCTCTCTTTGGAGAATCGTTTCTGGCAATGCCTGTGTTTTACGTTTTCCCTTTCCTAGCAGCGTTTGCGCTTCGCTATCGCTCAACTGCTCTAGCTGTAGGTAGTCTAGCGATTTTGAGGCCGCTCGTCTCAGGTAGTCCTGAACTGTTGAGCGGGCGACTTTACAGCTGCGCGCTATCTCTGTCTGGTTGCGGCCTAGCTCGTGCAATCGGATGATTTCTCTGAACTTCTCCATCGGCATCTCTGCTCCTTGTGACTTGGCTCCCATTTCTCGCTTCTCCGCCTCTCATAGCTTTTGAAAAAGCAGTGTAAGCGGGTGCCGAAGTTGGGTGTGAATGGCCTGCCGAAGTCGCCTGTGAATTAGGTGCCGAAGTAGGCGTCATTCACCTGCCGAAGTTAGGTGTGAATCAGGTGCCGAAGTGGGTGTGATTTTGCCCAGCGCCCGAAGTGATGTTCGAGCTACGTCATGAGCCAGGCATGATAGGACTATCCGATTTCACTGAACTCAAAGGCGTCGAGGTGACAGTCAACGGCAAGCCCTTCGAGCATTTGATCTATCACTACCGGCTCGCCTACAGCGGCTGGCAGTATGCGCAGGTCATTCAAGGTGGTGAAAGCTTCATCGCCCTCTCAGAAGGATTACAGAATGCCCTCTTCGCGAGCGGTGGCGTACCGAAGCAACATCGCACCGATAGTCTGAGCGCGGCCTATCGCAATCTGCGCGGTCAGCGCCGGAAGCATCTCACAGACTACTATCAAGAACTGTGCGACCACTACTGGCTAGAGCCGACGCGAAACAATAAAGGCATCGCGCATGAGAACGGCGCTATCGAGTCGCCTCACGGCCATTTAAAGAATCGCATCACCCAGGGGCTGTACCTGCGAGGGCACACAAACTTCGAGAGCGTTGCCGCCTATCAACAGTTCATTGAGACTGCTGTGGCCAAACTAAACGAGCGTCACCAGCAAAAGTTTGTCGAAGAGCAGCAGACACTGCAACCGCTGCCGAAGTATCGTGCTTGCGACTACGAGATACTGACGGCTCGGGTGAGCTGCTACAGCACCATAGACGTGCGCTGCATCCTATATACAGTGCCCTCACGATTGATCGGTCGGCAGCTAGAGCTACGGCTCTACCACGACCGCATCGTTGGCTGCATCGGCAACCAGCAGGTGGTTGAGCTGTCTCGGATGCGAGTAAGCAGCAAAGGCAAACGTCGCGCCCGCTGCATCAACTACCGCCATGTGATTGAAGGTCTCAAGCGTAAGCCCAGGGCCTTCCTCTACTGCACTTGGCGAGACGACCTACTGCCAAACGACCACTACCGTAGGCTTTGGGAGCAGATTAAAGAGCGCTTCGAGCTAGATTCTGCGGCTGTTCTTATCGTCGAAGCGCTCTACATCGCTGCAACCCAGGACAAGGCGCTAGCGGTTGCAACCTACCTGGACGACCAGCTCAGCAGTGGACGGCTCACACTGGTTGGCTTGCGTCAGCACTTCCAACTGCTCACTGGGACGCAGATGCCAACCGTGAGTGTCAAACAACATGATCTTTCTTCCTATGACCAACTCCTCAGCCCAAGGCGATTCGTCGAACCGCTCGAAGAATCAGGCAGCAACGGCAGCACCCCCACCGAACCCATCAAACAGCCCATATCAAAGTCTCAGCAGCCATCTCAAAAAGCTGCGCCTCTCTCACATGCTCAGCCATTGGGAAGACTTACAGCACCAAGCGATGCAAGAGCAGTGGTCATACGCCCAGTTCTTGCTAGCACTCTGCGAATTGGAGGTGGAGAGAAGATGGCAACTCTGGCTGAAGCGAACCTTGAAAGAAGCGCACTTCCCTGGCTCTAAGACGCTATCAAACTTCGACTGGTCACATATCCCTGACTTCAATCCGGCTCCCTTGATGCATCTGGCTAGCGATGTCAGTTGGCTGGAGCGGGCTGAGAACTGCCTGATCTTCGGCCCGTCGGGAACGGGCAAAACGCATATCTCGATAGGACTGGCTAGAGCCGTGATTGAACGGGGTAAGCGAGCTAAGTTCTTCTCGGCCACTAACCTAGTTCAGCAGCTACAGCAGGCGAAGTCGCAGCTCGTGCTACCAGCGATGCTCAAACGGCTTGACCGCTATGACCTTCTGGTCATCGATGACCTGGGCTACGTCAAGAAGTCTGAGGCCGAGACTTCTGTCCTCTTTGAACTGATTGCGTATCGCTATGAGCGCAAAAGTTTGGCGATCACCGCTAATCAGCCCTTCAGTCAGTGGAACGCTATCTTTGCTGACGACATGATGACGGTTGCCGCTGTCGATAGGCTTATCCATCACGCGCTCATCGTTGAAATCCACTCTGAAAGCTACCGCAAACGTTCGGCTACGCAGCGGGGTGAAGAGGCGGAAGCCTCAGCTAGCAAGAAGGACAGCGCCGAGCGATCATAGTTGTCGCGCTGATCGTAGTTGTCGTTTAAACAGGAAGGGAAGATCTTGCTCTAATTTTGTCGTTCTATAGCTGTCGTCTAGGCGCACATGTAGTTGACATTTGATACTAGCTATAGGGTTTTCCGGCGTTGCTGAATAACAGTATGATTTTTCACAAGTTTGAACGAGCCTTCAAATAGTCCATAATTCAATTCATACTCAGAATCAGCAACGCCGATATCTGTCTTAGATATGATCAAGGCGCTAGAGGCCGCTGCTCTAAAAGGTCAGGCATTGGCCGTCTGCCTTGTTGATATCGGACTGAGTGAGTTTGATGTGCCCAAGGGGTGGGTCAAGCCTCATGCAGGAGTTTCAATTGCGGATAATGCAATGCCCACAGGCAATAGCGACTTTGCCCTGGAGCTATACCAGTGTGCTTACAAAAAAGCTGGGCAGAAGAAGCGACCCGCACTGAAGACGATGCGAGTACTGCTGGGTGACTAGCGCCAATGGCTAAATGAGTCGTGCGTAGCGTTTAGCCGAGCCAGCCTGTAGCCTTCAGATGATCCCAGGCGATTTCTAGATGGCGGGGTTTGAAGAGGTTCTTTTTGCGATCACTCCATTCCTGCACTCGCGCGATCGCTACCTGAGTGTCCTGAGCCGCCTGGGGGTCTTCTTGTGCCACCCAATGCAGCGTAGCGAGCATTTCCATACCGTAGGGCGTTTCGAAGCCTTCAATCAATTGACTGACTTGCGTTAGATACTGCTCAGCTTGCTGTTCCTGCGCTAGAAAATCGCGAGCTGCTGTGTGGCCAGCGGGCAGTATCTTAATTTGAGCGCGGTCGCTACCATCGCCATCACCTTTTAGGTAGTGACCTTCCATCCGTTGGAGCACATGGTTCAAATCGTGAGCATAGGGGCCATAGTGAAATCGCTGGTACTCCAGCTTTTGCAGGGCTGGTTCACCCGCAGCCTTGAGAAAGTAGGCTAGTTTTTGAATTTCAATCCGGCTGATGCGGTATCCAGATAGCCCGTAGAGTTCTAAGACTCGAATTAGAGTAGCTCTCGCGGCTGTCATCGCTGGCTTTGAGGTGGCTACCGTCATCTCGCTAGCGGCGGGGGCTCCGGCTGGCTCAAATAGGACAACTTCAACCTCGGGCAGCGGCTCAAAGGTTTGAACGATGAGCGGTTTGACCGCTGACCAGGCCAGTCCGCCGTTGCCGCAGCCAAGGGGAGGGATGGCAATAGAGCGAATGCCTAATGTCTGTACTTCTTTAACGAGGGCCAATAGACCTGTCTGAATATCTTCCAGACAAGATTTTTGCCGCCAGTGTCTTTTGGTCGGAAAGTTGATGATGTAGCGGGGATTGAGCAGCGATTCGGTTGCGACTGTAAACATGCTTCCGGGCTGGACTTCGCCACTTTTGCAAGCCTTGTGATACTGCTTAAAATTTTCTGGAAAGGCTCGCTTGAACTGTAGCGCCATACCTCTTCCCATCACACCCACGCAATTGACGGTGTTTACGAGGGCTTCGGTTTTTTCCTCTAGGAGGTTGCCACGCCTTAGATTGAGCATTTTACAGACACGTTTAGTTCAATTGTACTACTTAAATCGCTCCGAGGAAATACTCATATACTAATGTGCCACTAGCGATCAGTAGTAGTAGTTAGGGCGTACCTTAACGGTCGTGGTTTGTCTAAATTGGGTCAAAACTCGGTTTACTTCGTCTCCGACTGTTTGATTGATGACGCCGATGCCACGAATGAGTGACCACAGCACGCTCTGATGTACCAGAAACTCAGCCTGTCGTCGTCGTTTGCGATCGCCATCTTCGTCGGTATCGTTCCAGAACTTAGCCTCCATAATGTCCCTGTCGATGGCTGTTGGCAGTGCTGCCAAGTCATCGTAGAAGCTGGTGTAGCCTACTACTGCATGGCCATCGCTGAACGCAAATCCTAATAATGCTACAGCAATGGCCTCTGCTGTAGTCACCAGATGCAAGATGTCTGGCTGGCCACCCTGGTAGCCGTCAACGTAGCCTCTATGAATTGCGTACAGCATAGGTGAGCGTGGCGCAAAGTAGAACGGTACATAGTCATGTAGGGTGCCTTTTGGCCCGCAGGGTACGGCTTTGGAAGCTCGCCTTTCCTGAATATGTTCGTAGGCTATGGACGCGTAGGCAATATCGCTGCTTTGAAGCTGATTTTTGGAGCGGAGTTCTCCGCACTGTAATAGGGCGGGCAGATTGCTGGTGGGAGTGATGTGATAGATCCAGGTAGGCATCCTATTGGGCGACGGCAGTGGGCGGTGCTTAAAGTAGTAAGCATAGGCTATCTGCGTAGCGGGTTCATGTGAAACCTGCTTAAGGAAATACAGAAATTCTGAGTCATTCCTCAATCAGCGATGAGCGCAAGCGGATATCCGGAGAAAAAGCGCTTGCAGACCTTTGGCTAGCGATGGATGAATTCAGGCTAAAGTCACCTAAGAGCAGCCCGAGCTAGTTAGAAGAAGGACAAATAGGATTGTTTAAAGCAGAAAACTATGAGAGTCAAAGGCATCAAACAAAGCAACACCATAGAGCTAATTGATCAAACCATCAATATCCCCGATGGAATAGAAGTCACGCTCACTATCAACGAACAAACTGCCATCACGCCAGAGGTCTATCTAGAAAGCCTACAGGCATTGTTTACTTACGCTAACTTGGCCTCAACTGATTTTCTCGAAACACCGCAAGCCAACACGGACAATATGCCCCTGATCAGTCTGATCGGTTCAGCCCCCGGCAGCTTTGCCACCCCAGAAGAAGCCGACCAGTTTATCCGTCAAGAACGGGACACATAGATTACTGCGTGTGCTTGTAGAAGAGTCGCGCTGTGGCTCAACAGGGTTCAGTCAGGGGCTACCTTTACAGTAGAGTCGGCTCATGCGGAGAAGAAGTCGCTGAGTCGCGAAACTTAGCAAGATTTCATTGTGCGTGGTTTTCAGGGTAGGCTGCGTGATCGCCCGCCTGATATCTCACTAAAAAAGACATAGATGGTGATCGCTTCAAGCTACGCTCAAGCCATGGTGATGACGTATTGGCAGATTAGGCAACTCGTTGTAGAGGATAAGCAATCTGGCAAAGCCAGGGCTGAATATGGCAAAACCGTGATTAAAAAAATGTCTGACCGTCTGACTCAGAAATTTGGGAAAGGCTTTGATATCAGAAATTTGCGATATATGCGACGGTTTTATTTGGCGTTTCCAATTCGCGACGCGCTGCGTCCTGATTTGGGCCGGACGCACTACCGTTTACTGCTGAACCTAGAAAGTGAGGTGGCACGCCAGTGGTACATGCTGCGCGAAGCAAGCTCAGAAGGGTGGTCTATCCGAGCGTTAGAGCAGCAGATTAACTCGTTTTATCATGAGCGGCTGCTGTCGAGTCAGGATGAAGTCCCAGCGAGAACGGAGGCAAAGCAGAATGCTCAGGCTCTCTCACCCAAAGATGTGTTGAAAGATCCTTACGTGCTGGAGTTTTTGGAGCTGGGAGAGCATCAGAGTTTTACAGAATCAGAGCTGGAGTCTGTCCTAATTGAGCAAAAGCTCGGCAAACTGCTCCATCAGGACATTGGCCAGATGGATACCTATGTGCGACTGTACGAGGAGCGGTTTCGACGGGAAGACGGATAATCCCACTATCGGTTTGATTCTGTGTGCAGAGAAGAATGAGGCGATTCTCCGCAAGGAGAGGCTGCGCCATCGCAAAGTACTCCGTCTTGGCTGATGGAAAACAGATATTTGCATCGAAATATCGCTTTGTTTTGCCGACGGAGGAAGAACTAGAGCAGGGATTGAAGGCTATAGAAACAGAAATTGAGCATGAGTGCCTAGACAGTAAGGACTGATAGATTTTGGCTCAGTATTTGGACAGTCGTTTGTATTCCCATCAGCTCAAAATGGCCATTTCAGGGGATTCTCAAACGAGTTTCTCAGTTGTGATGGAGGAATTTAGACATTTATGGCCGTTGCTTGGGTACGGTCTGGGTACGAGCCGATAACGAGAACTGCTATAATATAGACAAGATGAAGGTTTCTTGAGTTTTACGACTTCGTTCGGGACGAAGGGGCCGTGGGTTCGAATCCCGCCATCCCGATTTAACTGAAACCTAATAGGCACAGGCTTTTCACCTTTTGTGCAAACGCTTTCAAGCTCCTATCTGTATCGGATAGGGGCTAACGAGGTTGGGTGCTTTTAGACTTTTTTAGCGCTAATATTGGCAGGAAAACTGGTAGGGCGATGAACAAGCTCCCGACCACCGCAATCACTTCCAGGCGCGTTTCTGCTATTAATTAAGTTCAAACGCCGGGTTGCGCGGGCACTCAAAAAGTGGACAGCTAAGGCAGACGGTAGAGCCCTAGTGTTGCTCAAATCGCTCAAACTCAAGGCAGCGCAGTGGTGGTACTTCCTCAACCATCCTCAGATTCCGCCTGACAACAATTTGGCCGAACGCTTGATTCGCTTAGCGGTCACCAAGCGCAAAGTTTGTGGTGGCTCACGCTCGATGCTGCGGTTTGAGCAAACGGCTGATTTACTCTCTGTGATTTAGACCTGCCGACGGCAGGGGCGCTCTGCCATTGAGTTCTTTAAGCAAGCACTCAGCGCTCAGCATCATCAGACGTCACAGATGCCCTCACTTATCCCTGAACCCACGACCTGAATACTTACGCTCCTAGCAGCTAAAGCAGCTAACCCAAATAGCAATGACAGTCCGGCTTTTCAATCAATGAAGCCGCCAACCGATTGAGCGTGACAGCCGCCAGCAGTCCACCTCCTACTGCGCCTTCTGTTGTGATGTAGGGGACTTTCGACTGCATCAGCCGTCGCTTCGCTGCTGGCGCGTGACTAAACCCAATCGGTAGCCCAATCACTAACGCGGGCTGATGGCCTTGAGACTCCACCGTTTCACAGAGCTTCATCAGCACCGATGGCGAATAGCCAATCACCCAAATGTTACCATCGATTAGCTCATTGAGCCGCTGTGCTGCGCTAGCATCTTGCCAGAAAGTTTGTTCAGCATCTGTCACGCCATCGATATGAGGATCGTCCAGTAAGGTTGTCTGTTGGCAGCTTAAATGAGTCAGGCGAGTTTCATCTATCGCTGCCATCACCGCCAGGACATCTCCGACAACGGTACAGCCAGCGGTTAAAGTCTTTCTTGCCGCTTTGATAGCGTCTGAACTGAATCGAACAAAGGCCGCTAGGCTAACGTCACCACAGGCCAGAACTAAATGAGAGAGAACGTCTACTTCGATTTCAGGACGCTGCGACAGGTCGGGCAGCAGGCGCTGAAGGGCTTCTTGAAAGTTCTCTGGATGGTCGTAGGCTGCTGCATCGAGCTGGTGCCAAAGTTCTTCGGTTAAAGACTGTACGGTTTGAGTTTCGGCGCTCAGCCACTGGAGTTGGGCCAGTGCCTCTACTTGAATGGACTGACAGATGCGATCGCGCCCAATCACCCCTTCTAGCGCCGTAGCCGTGTGCCTTAGTTTTACAAGCTGTTGCAAAACGGTCTGATACTGTTGCTGTAGCTGCTCGGTCATGCGGTCTGCCTGCGCCATCTTAGGTGAAGCCGCCAGCATCTGCTTGATGTGAGAGAGCTGAAAACCCTGCTGCTTAAGCGCCATGATGCGTTGAAGAGACTGCACATCTATCTTGTTGTACAGCCGATAGTTGCTACTGGAGCGGGCGGGCTGTGGCAACAGGTCAATTTGGTGATAGTGGCGAACCATGCGCGAGGTGACGCCACAGCCAACGGTTTGAGTAAGTTCTTTAATCGTGAGCATTGGACGGACTGCTGAAGGAATTAAGGAATCGTTGAGAAGCGATCAATTCGTCGAACCCCTTGACCTTAACACTGATGTCAACGTTTATCCTGAACGAATTGTATAGAGACAAAAAGATATGGCCAGCACTTTTTCGACGCCCTGGAAAGCGCGATTGCCCGCCTGGATACAAACTTATCCTGAGCTAGTAGCGGCTCTGGCCTGCGGGGTACTGACGCTATCGGGCTGGATTGCCTTGAATGGGAACTGGCTAGGGCTGGGCGTTTGGATTTTGCTATCGGCTTATGTGATTGGTGGGTATGAGAGCACTCGTGAGGGACTCACAACCCTTTGGCAAGAGCGAGAGCTAGACGTGGATCTGCTGATGATTGTGGCGGCAGTGGGCGCGGCTACTTTAGGACTCTGGCAGCAGGAATACTATCTGTTAGTCGATGGCGCGGTGCTGATTTTAATCTTTGCGATTAGCGGCGCGTTAGAAGGCGTGGCAATGCATCGTACGGAGCGTAATATTCGGGGCTTGATGCAGCTTGCGCCTGATACGGCTAGGGTGCTGCGCCAGGGACAGGAGGAGACGATTGCGACTGAACGGCTGTGGGTGGGCGATCGCATCCTCATCAAGCCTGGTGAACTCATTCCCGCCGACGGTCTGATCAAAGAAGGTAGCAGCACGGTCAATCAAGCCCCCATCACAGGCGAATCTGTTCCTGTTGAAAAAGCGCTAGGCGACGAAGCCTTTGCAGGCACTATCAACGGCAGCGGTGCCCTTATTCTAGAGCTGCACAAGCCGCCCGAAAGTAGCTTGATTCAGCGAGTGATCCGGCTAGTGGAAGAGGCGAAAACCACTCAGCCCCCTTCACAACAGTTTTTGGAGCGCTTTGAGCGTGGCTATGCCAAAGTGATTGTGATTTTAGCTTTATTGCTGTTGGTCTTTCCGCCTTTGCTGTTAGGCTGGGGTTGGGAAACCACTATTTACCGAGCGTTAGTTTTTCTGGTGGTGGCTTCGCCCTGCGCTTTGATGGCGGCGATTATGCCGACGTTGCTTTCTGGGATTGCTTGCGGTGCGCGGCAGGGCATTTTGTTCAAGGATGGGGCTCAGCTAGAAACGGTGGGGAAGTTGGAGGCGATCGCCTTCGACAAAACCGGCACCCTCACCATCGGAAACTTGCAGGTGTGCGACATTG
This sequence comes from Phormidesmidales cyanobacterium, assembly GCA_038315915.1. GTDB lineage: Bacteria > Cyanobacteriota > Cyanobacteriia > Phormidesmidales > Phormidesmidaceae > Phormidesmis. Next base: position 8,252 of record JBBQAC010000013.1, on the reverse strand, counting down.
TTGCTGCTCAAGGCATCACCCCAAAACAGATTCTACAAACTGCCGCCTCGCTCGAAGCCTACTCAGAGCATCCCATCGGCCAAGCGGTGGTCGGCGCTGCTCAAAAGCAAAACCTCTCACTGTTACCGGTAGCTGCTGTGCAGGCTCAAGCGGGTCAGGGAATTTCTGGCTCTCTAGCAAAAGATACTATCAAGATAGGGAAGAAAGCTTTTGTAGTCGCTAGCTTAGCTAATCTGGTCGGGAGCAACCTTGCGCAAAGCAGCCAGCAGCTGGAAAACGAGGGCAAAACCGTGATGTGGGTGAGCAGGCAGGGGCAATTGCTCGGGCTGTTAGCGGTAGCCGATCAAATTCGTCCTGAGTCAGCGAATTTATTGCGCAAGCTAAAGCGAGTCGGGATTAAATCTACGGTAATGCTGACGGGAGATAATGCTGCAACCGCTCAAAGCGTGGCTCAAGCTGTCGGCGTTGATCGCGTTTACTCAGACCTGCTGCCAGAAGATAAAGTAGACGTGGTGAAAAAGATGCAGCATCAGTACCGCACGGTGGCGATGGTCGGCGATGGCATCAACGACGCGCCCGCACTCGCTCAAGCATCGGTAGGCATCGCGATGGGTGGAACTGGATCGGATATGGCCTTAGAAACAGCTGACATTGTGCTGATGGCTGACCGACTAGAAAAGCTAGAGCAGGCTATTCAGATTGGCGTAAAGTCACAGCGGATTATCAAGCAGAACATCACTTTAGCGCTGACTTCTGTTGCATTTTTGATTGTGGCTAACTTCCTGGGCGACTTGACGCTGCCCGCTGGCGTACTAGGACATGAAGGCTCAACTTTGTTAGTTACCCTAAACGGTTTGCGATCACTGCGAAATGGTCACAAATCAGGAGAGAAGTAAAGCTATGCAGCGATTTCACTGTTCCGAAGTCTTCACAGCCCCGTTTTTTCTGTTTATATGCTGAACAAACGTCTAGCCTGCTATGAGACACCTTGCGGCTGAGCAAAATTAAGCTGTCCTGACTGCTTGATTCGTATCCGCGCTGCACACTTAAGATCTGTCTTACTATCATGGCCTGGTTAAAGAGCCTAGAGGAACGCCTGTGATTGTTATTTGGGGATTGCTAATTGTTCTAGGCGTAGCGCTGATTGTTTGGGGGTCTGAAACCTTTGCTGAGCACTTAGGGGCTGCTGCCGTACGATTGCAGGTAAGTGCGTTTGCATTAGCCTTGCTCTTAGCGGGTGCCGAACCAGAAGAGCTGGCAACGGGCATTGCAGCTTCTTTGCGAGGAGTGCCTGCGATCGCATTCGGAGATGTAGTCGGCGCAAACATCGCAATCTGCTTGGTAGCACTTGGATTGGGCTCGTGGGTAACGCCACTGCCCTTTAGCCGAAGAGTCATGCGCTATGCGCTGCTAGGCTTTCCCATTGGTATGCTCGCGAGTGGATTTATCTGGAATGGACAGATCAACCGGCTCGAAGGCGGACTGCTAATTGGGCTGTACGCCGTATACGTAGGGGGTATTTGGTGGGCCGAGCGGAAGCCACCTGCGCTGGGTGAAACAGGAGAAATAGAAGAAGCGGCTGAGGCAATGCAGTCCGAGGAGGCTAGAGGGGTTCGCCGCCGAGTCAGTAAAGATATTTGGTTGGTCGCCGCTGGGCTAGTTGGCATTATAGCTGGCTCAATCCTGCTGGTAGAAGCCGTACGTCAAATCAGCCAGGTGGAAGCAACTCAAACCAAACTGGGGGTAGTCCTGGTAGGGTTTGCCACGTCATTCGAGCTGGTTGTTCTAGCGTGGTCAATGGCGCGGCGCGGTGCGACCGAAGCAACCGTCGCGGGCGTGGTGGGTTCTTTTGCCTACAATGTCACGATGACGTTAGGCGGCGCTGCCGTAGCCCATCCGCTGACGATACTAGATGCCCAATTACTTCATTTTCCGATTGTTGTGATGATGGCATCGCTGGCGCTAGTGATTGTAATGGCTTCATTAAAAGGCTCTCTTGGTAAAGCGGCAGGCGGCGTTCTTATGATGAGCTATCCCGTTTTTGTGACTATATTTCTTATGAGCTAAGACTCCCATAGTCTCAGAGATTAAAGCAGATGAACATTTTATGAAGTAGACCTCAAAGACTAAACAACTTGAAAGGGCAGTTAAGCTCTGAAGGGTTTACGTCATCAATACGCTTTCAACGAGTACTACGCATCACCTCTTCAAAGCAAGTTCCATAATAAATCTCATCCGGCGTCCGATAGCTCAGTGACTGGTGCGGCCTCTGGCGGTTATACCAGTGAAACCAGGTCGTCATCTCCTGCGATAGATGCCTACCGTCTTCAAAGGCTTTGAGATAGATCAGCTCATACTTCAATGATTCTCCCTGCGAAGAGGCTACGCCAACGCCATAACCGTTCAATAAAAATACAGAAATAACCATCCATCGTATTGGACGCCTGCCAACTCAGGACTTTTCGACTAAACCAGTCCATCCCAGCGAGACTACAGGCTGATGAAGAAAATTGAGAAACGACAGATCTATTAAAGGCGATGATTGCGGCTTAATCGAGGTCGACTTTTTGGCGGAGGGATTTGAGCTGCGATCGCTTTGCCTTATCCTCCAACCGCCGTCGTTTGGAACCTTTGCTAGGCTTAGTCACCCGCCGCTTTTTCGGCAGCACGGCCACTGCCTTAATCATTTCCTGTAGCCGGATGAGCGCGGCTTCTCGGTTACGCTCTTGAGAACGATGCTGCTGTGACTTGATTACAATCACCCCGTCTTTGGTTAGCCGCTTGTCTCGCAGGGCTAGCAGCCGTCGCTTGTAAAAGTCAGGCAGTGACGACGCTTCTATGTCGAAGCGTAGATGGACTGCTGTTGCAACCTTATTTACATTTTGACCACCAGCCCCTTGGGAGCGGATGGCACTTATTTCAATCTCACTGTCTGAAATAGAGACGGCGTTAGAGATTTTTAACATGGACAATAGATCGTAGTCGTCATCTTTAAGATAGCCCTGAATTGTTCAGTTGCTCAAATTGCTGCCAGCATAGATACAAAGCTCTAGGGACATGGAAGCACCCCTTCCACTTTCCTCCCTTTAAAGGCAGTAATACTTCTCCTTGCCGGTTGAGATAGCCAAACCATTCGCCGGGTTCTGGATCGCTGAAGTGGCCCCAGGTATAGTCATGAACTTTCTGGTACCAGGCCCAACAGTCTTCTCTGCCCGTCAGCCGATAGGCCATTGCCAGCGCTACCAGGGTTTCTAAGTGCACCCACCAGAGCTTTTGATCCCACTCTAGCTGCTGAGGCGGATGGCCTTGGGCGTCCATGAAGTAGTATAGGCCACCGTACTGCTTGTCCCAGGCAAAATTAATAGTGCTGAGGACAACATCGGTAGCTTGCTCCATTAGAGCCAGATTGTCCTGACGCTCGGCGATCGCCATCATAAACCACATCGCCTCAATACCATGGCCCGGGTTGATCAGCCTTCCTTCATAACAGTCAACAGGCGTCCCATCGGGAGCGACCTGCTCGTACATTAGGGTGCGATCGCTATCTAAAAAGTCGCCCATCACTTCATCAACGGTCTTTTGGAGCACCTCGTTAAGCTGATCGCCAGCGATCAACCAGTCCATTTCCAAGGACAGATTTGCCAAAATCATTGGCACCGCTAAGGACTTCAACGGCCTCGTGCCCGGATAGGACTTGTTGTATTTTCCCTTCGGGTCGCCCTGACGGCGCAGGACATTGTTATAGGCTTGCAGGGCAATTTCTTTTGAGCGGTCATCACCAGTCGCGAGCGCATACTGACTAAACGCCATCGCCGCAAAACAATCTGAAAAAATATTGTAGGGCTGCACCAGTGGCTGACCTGCCTGGTTCAGCGAAAAATACCAGTTGCCCTCGGCATCTCGTCCGTGCTCAGCAAGGAAGTCTGCACCGCTTTGAGCGATCTTCAGCCAGAGCGCGTTTTCCCCCACTTGGTTGTAGAGCATCGAAAACGTCCATACCTGACGATTTTGCAGCCAAATAAACTTGTCGGTGTCGTACACGGTGCCTGCTTGATCCAGGCAGGTGAAGTAGCCGCCGTAGCGCTGGTCGAGCGAGTGGGTTTCCCAAAACGGGATGACGTTTTCCAGAAGCGTTGTTTTGTATAGAGTCGTTAGCGCAGCAAAGTCAGCAGCCATTAAGATAGGTCAGCTCAGCGTCAGGGTCGTTATGTTTTTACCGCATCAGTCTGTAAAAAGCTACTGCTGCGCTGATGACTGCCCTGTTGATGACTGCTTTGATCCACCAATCAATGAGGTCATTTATTTTCCCTCCGTGCCGATTATTTCCCGGAACGCTGCGTAAATTTCTGTATATATGTATATCCGTCGTCACAGCGCTTGTTTGATCAGTAAATCCGATCTTTCTTTGTATCTGCACAGGACTTAATGGACTTCTCTCAAGATGCCCCAATCACAAATTTTGACGCCGCTCAGCCTCTTTGTAAGCCCTCCTATCAACCGCTGCGACGAACCGGTACTTTAACAGGCGCAGCCGCGATCGCCTCAGCCGGTATGCTGATACCTTCGGACGCAGCCGTAGCAAATCCTATCTACGAGCCACCGGTTTCGCACGTGCAGGCAACAACCCGAGCGAATCGGGCGATCGCCGTTAATAGCCAGCCGACGCAAGCCCTCCTTCCCCAGGTGGCACAGCCCAAGCAGACAGCATTTAGCCCGGACAGTCGCAGTCATGAGCGCGATCGCCTAGAGCCTGTAACTTTAGAGACTGCGACTGCTGAACCGCCCGTGATAGTCAGAGCAGAAGATGGAGGCTGGCATTTATCTGAGCAGTGGACGAATCAGCCGCAGCCATTGACTCAATCGGCGCAAACTCCCCCGGCTTGCGCGGAAAGTGACTGTCAAAAACTGTCCTATATGGAATCGAAGCTCTCAAAAGCGCGCCAGAAAGCTCAGGCAATTGATCAAGAAGTACAAGTATTTGAGACGCTTCACGCTCAGCAGGATATGGCAGCCTATCAAAAGGTGCTGGGGAACCGGACAGCAGAGGTCGCTCAACAAAAAAACAGGCTGCTGAATGAGTCAGGGCAAACTGAGAGACTGATTGCTTCGCTTAAGCTACAGCTAGCGGCTGTAGATGCCGATGTAACATGGCCTGAACAAGTTCTTTCTCAAGATAAAGTCTATCTGGCAGCATGGCAGCGCTTGCAGCTCACAGAGCAGTCACTGCTAGAGGAATTCAGTCAGGCTGAGTTGGATGCCACCACGCTTAACACAATTTACACGGACTATCAGCAGCGACAACAGCAGTTAGCATTAGCGGCGCAGGACTCTCTCAGTCGCTATATGCTAGCCCCTAATGCGGTGGCACCTGAGGTAATATACCGGGTGCCAGCAGCCATTGATACGATGCAAGCGCTGATTGTAATAACCCATGAGCAGCAGGTACAGCAGTTACGAGCAGCTACCCTGAGCCAGCTTGACCAGCGGCTGCAAACGCGCCATCAGCAGCTAACAGTGAAATTAGGAGAGTATGAACGGCTACAACGTCAGCAGACCATTGCTCAAACCGTCGTTAATCAGTATGAGCAGGAGCGCGATCGCCTGCTACGCCAACAGCAACCCGCTTCACAACCGGGCGAACAGCAGCCAGAACAGCTGCCTTCTGAGCCTTCTGAGGTTTGGGCGCTAGCGCTACCGCTATCAGACAGCGAACTGGTGAACACGATTCTGGGCGGACTTGTTTTGGCAGGGGCGATCGCGACTGCCGCTGCCCAGCGTCAGTCGAAAAAGGGAATTACAGCAACTGCGCAGCTCGCAGGTACAGCCCTCACTCCTCACCCGAATGCTCAGCAGCAGGCCAATTCTGTGAAGACTGGCCTGCTTCAGGCGCAACCTGTTCCCGCCGGTAAAGCTGCTGTCGGCGAAGCTATCTATAGCAGTCAGGACGCTTGGAGCACCGATTTGATGACGCGCGAGCTGCATAAGATGCTGACCGAATCGACCCCAGCGGCCACTTTTACCTACGAAGCGAAGACTCGTCTGATTGAGTCGCTTCACTTGTCTTTAGAAGAAGATGAAGTTGCTCTTTTTGCAGACTATACGGCCCGCTGGATGATTCAGGAGTTTGAAGCTGAGCCGCTGGCTGAGTCGCGAGCACAGGCCGAGAGAGGGGCAGTGTTAGTGGGGCAAGGCTAAGCAGTCTGCGGCTAGAGGAAAGAGACGGGTGAATTTGCTATAGTCCTTAGCGGGAAAACTTCATCACTCGCGTATTTTATGGCTATCTCCTCTCGCCATCCGTTTCAGCGGTTGCTGGCCTATGGTCGGCGGTATCGGAGGCGGGCATGGCTGGCTAGCCTGTGCTCAGTACTCAATACTGTTTTTGACCTGGCCCCGCCTGCTTTGATTGGGATCGCCATTGATATTGTGGTCGATCAGCAGGACTCTATTCTGGCGCGGTGGGGGGTGACTGAACTGCGATCGCAGTTTATCGTCCTTTCAGCCCTCACCTTTTTGGTCTGGATATTGGAATCGGCCTTTCAGTATGCCTATGAACTGCTGTGGCGAAACCTGGCGCAGTCAATGCAACACGACCTGCGCATGGACGCTTACCAGCATGTGCAGGGGCTGGAGTTGGCCTACTTTGAGGAACGCAGCACAGGCGAGCTGATGTCGATGCTCAACGATGACATCAACCAGCTAGAGCGCTTTTTAGACACAGGAGCCAGTAAGCTACTACAGATGATAGCGACGGTGCTGATCATCGGTACCGTGTTTTTTGTACTGGCCCCTGCTCTGGCGTGGATGGCCATTGTGCCCATGCCGCTGATCGTGTGGGGCGCGATCGCCTTTCAAAAGTATCTGGCCCCGCGCTATGCCCAAGTGCGCCAGCGAGCAGGCATCATCAACTCGCGTCTGGCCAATAACCTGACCGGCATTTCAACGATTAAGAGCTTCACTGCTGAGGGCTACGAGCTAAACCAGCTAGGACAAGAGAGCAACGCCTATCGTACTAGCAACCGCAGGGCGATTGTTCTCAGCGCGGCCTTCATTCCGCTGATTCGCATTATTATTCTGATTGGCTTTACCGGCATTCTCTTTTACGGCGGGATGGCGACTGCCGCAGGCAATTTGGAGGCGGGGACTTACACGGTTCTGGTCTTTTTGACCCAGCGACTGCTGTGGCCCCTGACCCGGCTCGGTGAAACGCTGGATCAGTATCAGCGGGCAATGGCCTCTACGCAGCGGGTGATGAACTTGCTCAATACGCCAATGACCATTCCGACCGGCAGTGTGGCGCTCCCTACCGCGCAGGTTAGCGGCGACATTGTTTTTGAAAATGTCACCTTCGGCTATAGCGACCGGCATCCTATTCTCACCGATCTCTCACTGAAAATTCCGGCGGGTAAAACGACGGCAATTGTCGGCGCGACTGGCTCAGGAAAAAGCACGCTGGTCAAGCTACTGCTACGCTTTTACGAAGTGAATTCAGGTCAGATTATGCTGGATGGATTGGACTTGCGATCGCTCCAGCTCAAAGATCTGCGCCGCGCCATTGGCCTGGTCAGTCAAGATGTGTTCTTGTTTCACGGCTCAGTTGCCGAAAACATTGCCTACGGCAGCTTTAACGCCACTCAATCAGAAATTACAACAGCCGCAAAGGTGGCTGAAGCGCATGATTTTATCATTCAGCTACCGCAGGGCTACGATACGGTCGTCGGCGAGCGCGGGCAAAAGCTTTCAGGCGGGCAGCGACAGCGGCTAGCGATCGCGCGGGCTCTACTCAAAAACCCACCGATCTTAATTCTAGACGAGGCGACTTCAGCGGTCGATAACGAGACCGAGGCGGCGATCCAGAGATCCCTGGAGAAGATCACGCAGGATCGGACGGTGGTGGCGATCGCCCACCGGCTCTCTACCGTCCGCAATGCCCACTGCATTTACGTGATGGAGCAGGGAGAACTGGTAGAAAGCGGCACTCATGAAGATCTTTTAGCCAAAGGCGGCATTTACTCAGGGCTGTGGAAAGTGCAAACAGGCGAGCGGACTGCGGTGTAAACAGCGCCCACTGTCTGCTAAATCGAATCGCACTGAGAGAGGTGAGGTAGCTTGATGGTAAACTGACTGCCTTTGCCGACTTCAGAAACGCACTCTAAAGCGCCCCCATGGGTTTCTACAATACTCTGATAGCAGATGGAAAGCCCTAAGCCCACGCCCTTGCCAATGGGCTTGGTTGTAAAAAAGGGATCGAAAAT
>JBBQAC010000360.1:0-3399 GCA_038315915.1 Phormidesmidales cyanobacterium | reverse complement strand
CGGCTACTCGGGGTTCTCAGCAGGCAGCTTCCAGACAATTCTCTTCTGGTTGGAGTAGGCCATTCCGCTTTGTTCCTGCATGATCTGCGCTGCCTGTGCCGGGTCAAAGTTACGGTCGAACTGCGATCGCAATTCAGCATTTTCGCTCTCAGCGACTTGTAGCGTTTCCTGAAGCACGTTGAGCTGCTGTTGCTGGGCCTGATAGTAGGGCACCAGCTTAGCAATCGTCGTCGTGGCGACCGTGGCCAGCAGCAGATTGACCGTCAGTTTGACTGATGACTCAAAGGCGATCGCGCGCCGCGCGCCGACATGGCGGGCTCGCTTGGGCCGGTAGGCAGGCTTGGGTTGAGGCACTGACTCAGAGGAGATTGACGCTGCAGGCTGAGGGGAAGAAACAGAAGGCATGACCGGATACTTAGCAGCATTCATAAAGCGAAAATCATCCAAATAGCGAAATAAGTGTAGTTGACTAAGCCAAAGACGGCGTCCGGAGAATTACGGTTCATCGAATACTCGCATACATTATGAATATATTTCTGAAACTTGCAAGCACTTCAGATTATTTTTGGTATTCGCTTCAGACCGCCACGTCATAAAAAATCCTGGCGATGTCAGCAATGACATTCACCAGGAAAACTTAACTGAATTTGGAATTAAGATCTCGCCCTGTAGCTGCTGTCTGCAATTGCTTCTTGCTGGGTAGCTAAAGCAGAGACACTAGCGCCAGTAGCCGCTACTTGTAAAGCTCAGTAGCCAAGCGGAGGGCCAAAAATCCTGGCACTAGCGCAAAGGCAAGGGCAATGAAAATCTGAGTATCTGACAGGGTCATAGCGGTTACTCTCCTTAGAATTTAGGCTGAAGAAAATTACATAGCTGGATAAATTGTTAACCAAAATGGTAACAATGTCGCGACTTCGGTAACTAAGCGTTACACATACCCCGGTTTTGCCAGTTTGATGTCAGCTCGGCAACATTGCTCAGCCCTAACTTCAATAAAGTTCGATGAATTCCGACAAGGTTGATTAAACTGTAATTTGATCAGTCCATCTTAATTTAAGAGGTAAAAGCGCCTTTTCTTTCTAGCTTAGTGGCGATCGCTCCCGGAATGCCTAAACCTGACCAGAGAGATACAATCCTCAGTAACCTCAGTGAGGGCTCTCGCGCCGAACGTAACCAGCCGACTTTAATATGGGTCAACACACTATCGACAGCAACCCCGAACGAATTCCGCACAGTCGGCTCAGTCTTGACCGCAGGCTGATTCGCATTCAGCGAGATGTCTTGAAAATGGGCGCTCTCGTCGAGAACTCCTGCCTGCTGGCCCGAGAGGCGCTATGCAGCCGAGATTTGGAAGCAGCCAAAAAAATTCCCATTCAGGATAAGCAAATTGATGCGCTCTATCGGCAAATAGAAGTCGACTGTACCAACCTTTTGGGTCTGGAAGCGCCGGTTACTCAAGACTTGCGCCTGGTCAGTGCCTTTATGCAGATGGTTCGTGACCTGGAGCGGATTGGCGATTACACCAAGAGCATTAGCAACTCGGCGATTAAGCTGTTTCCCCATCCCGTGCATGACTGCATGGATGAGATTGAAACGATGTTAGATCGCTGCCGGTCAATGGTGGCGCTGTGTTTGCGATCGCTCTCCGAACTCGACCCCGATGCGGGTCGCAACATTAAGCAAAAAGACGATGCTGTCGACGATGACTATGAAAGGCTGTATAGCCGCCTGGTTAGCACCCCCTGTAGCGCTGGCTCAGTAGAGCCTATTGTCCTGCTGGTGCTGGTGATTCGGGCGCTGGAGCGAATCGCCGATCATGCCACCAATGTCGGCAAACGGGTGACCTATGTAGTCACTGGCGAACGCTTTTAGCGGCTAGGTCAAAAGTCAGGCCAAAAGAAAACATTTGACAGTACTCTACCTATTGCGGAAACATAAGAGGGCTGTGAGTTGGAAAAATGCGCCGATTAGTGGCTCAGTTCGGTACCTTAAGTGAAGGCTGCTGACTAGCTGACACTTTTGAAGTGTTTAAGATGTCTTTTTTCTGTGCATTTTAGCCCTGCATTACGGTAATCAAAAAGGTCTAAAAATTAGCGCATCTCAAGTGAAGCTCGCTTGCTAACGCTCATCGGCTAAATGGACAAGGGCCAACTGCCGCTAGCACTGACCTGATCGCCCGCTCGCTTCTGTGTCTGGACGCTATCTGACTTTGGTATCTTGTCAGGTATCTTATTGAGTTTTCAGGCACTGACTTTTCTCAAAACTTAGGGATTCAATTCAAGGATTCATCGCTACATGGAATTTTCGATCGCGTCACTTTTAGCTAATTTTTCAGATGACAAGCTCGTTACGGTTAAAACGCTGGAAAAAAAGCTGAACTGCACGGCTGACTCCTGTGCCAGAGACCTGCAAATTGCCTTAGATGCGCTGGAGCGCGTTGAGGTGTTGGAGAAGTCCCGAGGCAAGTATCGCAGGCTCGAAGAAGAAGATGTGATTGAAGGCAAACTGAGATGCTCCAGTAAGGGCTTTTGCTTTGCCATTCAAGATGAAGAGGGAGCCGACGATATCTATGTGCGAGAAAGTCAGCTCAATACGGCCTGGAACGGCGATCGCGTCCTGGTCAAAGTCACTAAAGACGGCAGTCGCCGCCGCAGCCCCGAAGGCGAAGTCAAGCTGATTTTGGAGCGGGCCAACGCCTCAGTACTCTCTAAAGTCAAAGCGGGCGAAGCCAACCGCTTCAAGGCGGTGCCCCTGGATGATCGACTGCTATTTGAACTGGATATTACCGAAAGTGAGGCAGACCTTTCAGAGGCTATCGACCATCTGATCCATGTCGAAGTTACCCGCTATCCGCTGGCTCAAATGCCGCCGCAAGGCAGAGTCGCCCGCGTGCTCGGCAGTGACGCCGAAGACGCCGCTGATATTGACATCGTTTACTGCAAACACGACCTGCCGCAAAACTTTCAAGAAGAGGTGTTTATCGCGGCTCGCGGCCTGCCTAACCGCGTGCGAAAGGCCGATCTCAAAGGGCGGCTCGACCTGCGCGAGCTAAATGCCATCACCATTGATGGGCCGAACCCAAAAGTAGTCGATGACGCCCTGAGCTTAGAAATCAACGACCAGGGGTACCGCCGCTTAGGGGTTCATATTGCCGATGTTTCCCACTATGTTCAGCCTAATGAATCGATTGACCGCGAGGCCAGACGGCGCGGCACAGCGGTGTACTTAGGCGATGAGGTGGTGTCAATGCTGCCCCCACCCTTGCCCAATGCCCTCTGCTCACTCGTTCCTGGTAAAGACCGACTGGCCATTTCTGTGCTGGCCACCATGGATGACGACGGTCAGGTGCTCGAATATGAAATTCAGCCCAGCGTCATTCAGGTGGAGCATCAGCTCAAC
>JBBQAC010000280.1:0-5442 GCA_038315915.1 Phormidesmidales cyanobacterium | reverse complement strand
CCCGTAAAAACGTATGGCGTTGCTTTTACAGGTAGCGGTTCGGCCAAGCTTGAGCAGGTGCTGAGCAATGACCAGCTCGCTGCAATAGTGGAGACTTCTGACGAGTGGATTGCTTCGCGCACGGGCATCCGGCAGCGCCATCTGGCCCGGCCTGACGACTCAATTCGCTCTTTGGGTGGCGAGGCGGCAGCGGCGGCGATCGCTCAAGCCAACCTCACCCCAACCGACATCGACTTAATTTTGCTAGCGACCTCCACCCCCGATGACTTATTTGGCTCTGCCTGCCAAATTCAGCATGAGATCGGGGCGAGCCGAGCGATCGCTTTCGACATCACCGCTGCCTGCTCAGGGTTTGTATTCGCGCTGGTGACGGCGGCTCAGTTTATCCGTACCGGGGCTTACCGCAATGTGGTGGTGATCGGCGCAGATATTTTGTCTCGCCTGACGGATTGGAGCGATCGCCGCACCTGCGTATTGTTTGGCGATGGGGCGGGGGCGATTGTGATGCAGCGGTGTGAGGGGAGCGATCGCCTCCTCAGCTTTGACATGCACAGCGACGGCAGTATGAATGACTGTCTCAACGCCGCCTACAGCCATCAGTCAGTGTCGCTCGCGGGTGATATTACCTATCAGCAGGGCAGCTTCAACCCGGTCACAATGAATGGCCGCGAAGTTTACCGGTTCGCGGTGAATCGAGTGCCCGAAGTCCTCGAAAAATCGCTTTTCCATGCGAACCTGACCACTGATGACATCGACTGGCTAATTTTGCACCAGGCCAACCAGCGAATTCTCGATGCGGTCGCCAAGCGCCTGGGCATTCCGGCGGAGCGGGTGGTCAGTAATATGGCCAAGCACGGCAATACTGACGCCGCCTCGATTCCGATTGCTTTGGATGAGTGGGTACGGGCCGGTAAGATAAAAGCAGGCGATACGCTAGCACTCTCTGGCTTTGGGGCAGGTCTGTCCTGGGGCGCAGCCATTTTGAAATGGGGCCTCTGAGCTGCTTAGATGCCGCTTAGACGTTGATAGGTAGCTGCTGAGATGACAAAAACCGCATGGGTGTTTCCGGGCCAGGGGTCACAGAGCGTCGGCATGGGCGCTGACCTTGCTGAGGTTTGCCAGAGCCAGTTCGCGCAGGCCGAAGATATTTTGGGCTGGTCGGTGTTAGAGGTTTGTCAGCACGAGGACAAACTATCGAGTGGCCTGTACACGCAGCCGAGTCTATATGTGGTGGAGTGCGCTCTGGCTGATTTGCTTTTGGCCGAGGGCCAGCAGCCCGATGTGGTCGCCGGTCACAGCCTGGGCGAATATTCCGCGCTCTACGTAGCCGGTGTCTTTGATTTTGCCTCGGGTGTGCGCCTGGTGAAGCGTCGCGCTGAACTGATGTCTCAAGCATCAGCAGGAATGATGGCCGCGCTGATGGGATTTGACCGCGCTGAGTTAGAGGGTGCGATCGCTCAGACCGAGGGTGTCGTACTAGCCAATGACAACAACCCAGGCCAGGTAGTGATTTCAGGCACGCCCGCCGCTGTAGAAGCAGTGATGAACGGGGTTAAATCCAAGCGAGCGGTAAAGCTAAACGTCGGCGGGGCTTTTCATTCGCCGCTGATGGCGGAAGCCTCCCAAGAATTTGAGACGGTTCTAGCTGAGGTGCCTTTTCAAGATGCGAAAATGCCCGTTCTCTCCAATGTAGATCCGAGCCCAGAAACGGCGGCGGCGGTGCTAAAAGACCGGCTGATACAGCAGATGACCGGCTCTGTGCGCTGGCGAGAAATCTCTTTGAGTATGCCTGAGCAAGGAATTGATTCAGTAATAGAAATTGGCCCCGGCAAGGTGCTGACGGGCTTGATTAAGCGCACCTGCAAAGGGCTGACGCTGAAGAATGTGAGCAGCCGGGAGACACTCAAAAGCTAGCTTATCAGTCGCTGTATCTAGTCTCACCATCCTCATGATCGCGAACTCTTTCTGTTCAACTTACTCGTGAAGGCCCCCCGACCCCCAATGCTGGGGGCTCTGAGTCCGGTTCCCCCCAAGCTTGGGGGGTTAGGGGGCCGGCAGGATATAGCAACTAATAATGCCTATGTAGTTAGGCGCACAGATATGGAACCGAAGAGCCACCAGGAGTACGTTGTCGGTGTGATGACGATGGATGTAGAAGGCAAAGATTCTGAGCGTTTTCTTGGTTGCGTGACTCAAGCAGTCGGTAGTTTTGAGGGGGCACTTAAAGAGTCGCTTGGCGTTCGGGTGATGATGCTTTCTTTTGAAGGGCCGCATCTGACGCCGACCGCCGGGGCCTATGCTCCACTTGATTTTTTGCACGTTGGCATGACCGAAAAAATAGAGCGGGGTGTACACTTTTTGCTCATTATTACCGAAGTTGACTTATCAACAACTTCGTTCGGCTCTACATTGGCACTGCCCAGCCAGCTCACTAATGTTGGCATCATCTCAACAAAACGCCTTAACCCTACCTTTTGGGGCAATCCGGAAGATAGATCGCTAACTATTCGTCGTTTAGAAACTTTGCTGCTCCGTACCTTTAATAGCTATCAAACAAGGCTGCTGGCGCACTATCCTTCCCTGGGTGAGCTGCCCTGTCTGCGCAGCAAGTTCGACGGCTAAGTCCTCCAGCTTGCGGGTTCGCTGAGGATAGGCTGGTTCGAGCAAGCTAGGATCGTACTGTCGGTAGGGAACCGCCATTGCCGTTTTAAGTATTTTCGCTATCTGCTGCCAATACTAGCTTATGTCGTATTTGTTAGACTTGTTTTGCCGATCTGATTGCCGCTTTGATGAGATGAATTTGGTGCCGTGATCGCTCCCATTCATACTAAGAACGTGAGCAGTGTGGAAACAGTCAGCGCGATCTAGTGCTTTGTCAGATTCTGACGCGGACAAACCTCAACTATCATCTATTCCTCAGCGACTGCAACAGGCTCAGGTGCGGGCACATTCAACACCGGATTCTCGGTAAAAAATCCTCTGGGCATAATCTTAAAAGTCGCCCGGTGAACGGTCATAATTGGCCACTCTTCCGGTCGGGGAATGTGGGTCACGCCCTGGGTGTACCAGGCAACAATATCTTCACCTTCTAAAGATTCATCATCGGCAATCCACTGTGGGAGCCCTTCATCCGGCTGGCTTTGGTTGGGATAGTCTCCAGCCGCATACAGCTCAGCATCGTCGTACTTTGTCACCCAAAAATGGTGAGAGGCAAACTGTCCTCGCTGTCGCACATTCGAGGCTTCGAGCGGATAGAAAATCGCATTGCTACCCGGCATCAACATGTAGGCTGAGGGCATACCAAGCGAGTTCATCTCCGGACTCGTAATCATCCACGAGCGGCTTTGAGCCAGACTCATATCTCGAACGGCTGCTGTCTCTGATTCCAATGGGGTCATTCCCATAGCAAAGGCATTGGCCTGAGGATTGGTCTTGCTTTGGGGTAAAGCCGCCACGTTCATTTCGGCCACGCTGTTGACCGGGCCATCTACATCAAAATCCAGGCGAAAGTTTAAAAAGTGCTGATGGTTTACCGCTACCACATTAGGGGCGACCAGCGTGCCCAAATGGTCGCCGGTCTCAGTCATATCGTCTGTGCCTTGAGTGAGCATAATGCCCGTCAGATCGGTCTGCTCTTCAATGGTGCCATCTTCATGAAAAATCCAGCTAATGGCGTAGTCGTAGTTGCCGATGGCAGCAACAGTAGTCATCACCAACTCTCGGCTGCGTCGCCCTTCGTTGCTGTAGTTGTTAAAATCGTAATGTCGCCAGAGAATGCCTGCGTCGCGCTCGTATAGGGCAATCACATCTTCTGAAACGCTCGGTTCGCCCAGGTCATCTGCAAACAGCGCGTCCATCAAAACAGCATTTTGCGGTACCTCATTGCCCAAGACCATCGGCGTAGAGAGCCAGCCAAAGCGATACTCACCTACATCAAAGGCGCTTCTGACAGCCCAGTCGGGATTCGTCTCGGCATAGGGCACGACCATTTCAGACAGGCCAGCACGGTATAGAACTGGGCGCTCAGTCCCCTTATCCAGGTAAGACACCTGATAGAGGGTCAAGCCTTCTCGCTGATGCAGAAGATATCGAAACTTCCAGTTTTGCCAGGTAACCTCATTGCCCTTAACTTCAAAAGTAGTGCCTTCGGGCTGTTGAATTAGCAGCGGCTTAGGCGCTGGCTGTAGGGGGCCAACACTGGCTTCGTCATAGTCAAAGTTTTCTTCTGAGTAAGCATGAGTGCCCAAGTCGGTAACGCTGTAAACTTCACGACCGTTGAGATCGACGACTACCATGAGACCTTCAATCGGTGCGCCATAGTAGTTGATGCTGTCGGGGCGGTAGTAGGTGATGCCCCGCAGCAGCCGTTTGCCCGAATCTCGCTCGGTCTGGCTCATCAGCCCCGGTGCCCAGCCATCCACGACAGCGCCTTCAAAATCGGTAATGCCCCGGCGCTGCATCGCTTCCTGCCAGCGAGGATCGGCTTTAGCCAGGGCGTCTAGCAGTTCGTACTCTTCATCTAAGATAGCTGGCTGTACGCCAGGGACTTCTGCCCAGGCAGAGAGGGTTGCACTTTTCAGATCTACGACGGCTTCATAGGTTTTGCCTTCTGAAGGATCTAGCACCACAACAAAGGCAGAACGCTGCACCGGATCGCCCGGCTGAAAGCTCAAAACGGTCTCTTTATCAGGTTCTTTCAGAGAAACATTGGGAAACTTTGCCCGCTCAGATAGAGGATGCGCTGCTTGAACTGCCCCTACCGCCATCTCAATTTCCTCAGCGGTGAGTGGATCTAAGGGATGAGGGGCGATCGCAAGCTGAGCTGGAGAAGGACGCAGAGTTAGGGTGATTATTAGCAGTGCAGCGATCGCACCTACCACTACTAATCTCGGCCACCTCAGTCTCAACCACCTATATCTGACGGGCATAAAGCACAGCCTTGCTAGTAGGGCATGAAGCAGAATCCAGGTGAGGATATCATGAGCCTACTGGTGTGAGATGTCACATTTGCTGCATTTGGAGTAGGTAGTTAGGTGAAAGCGTTTTTCTAGCTAGCACCAAAGTTCAAAGCCGATTTGCGTTTCGTCGTTCAAACCTGTCGCCAACAGAGCAGAATGGCTCTGTCGTTCTTCAATCAGACATTGCCGCCCGTGCAATTATCCGCCGTAGTTCCAGCCGGTGTCTTCCAGGATCAAAGGCTTGCCCTCATGGTGCTCGCCTGCACCGACCACTTCACCGACAAATACGGTGTGGTCGCCCTTTTCCACTGAGCCCACTACGTTGCATTCTACATAGCCCAGCGAGTCTTTGATGATCGGGCAACCGGTCTCTTCACCGGGGTAAAATTCGATGTCTTCAAACTTGTTGCCGGTGCGGCGCAAGGGCTTGAAAAAGTTTTGCGCGATCGCCTTCTGACTATCTTCTAAAATGCTCAGCGAAAAG
>JBBQAC010000113.1:0-13524 GCA_038315915.1 Phormidesmidales cyanobacterium | reverse complement strand
ACCTGCTAAAAATGCGACTATAGAAAAATAGAAGATGCCGAAGAAAATTCGAGAACTTAAGCAGCTATTACGCAAGTCGAAATTTCAAGAAGTTCCCGGAAAAGGTAGCCATACGAACTGGATACACCCAGCTTACACCGGTAAAATAACTGTCTCTGGTAAAAACAGCGCAGATGCCAAGCCCTACCAGGAAAAAGAGGTTCTAGGCGCGATTCAGGAAGTGAAGGACAACCAGAATGATAAATAGGCTTAAGTATCAAATGGTGATTCAGTGGTCTGAAGAAGATGGTTGTTTTCTAGTCGGCTTTCCAGATTTCCCAGGGCAACAATGGCGTACTCATGGTGAAACCTACGAAGAAGCGGTCACTCAAGGCATCGAAGCCCTCGAATCGTTAGCACTAGCATACGAGGCTTCCGGAGAACCCTTGCCTGAACCCAATACAATTTGCGCTGTTGCCTAGCCGACATAGAAAGACGAACTGCATACGGTCGCTCCCTGACCAACAAGTTGTCTGAATCGAAATACGAGGCAGGCTAAAGCGTTGAGTTTGAGGAAGCTATCAACTAGGAATCGAAGCCCTCGAATCGTTGATGATCACAAACGCTAAAATACCGAATATCTACATCACTTCTGTGTGAAGAGCAATGCTGCCTCAAATCATGCCCCCAGTAGCAATGATTGAGCCTTCATTGTGGCTCCGTTCTGGTATCGCTATCGAGAATAAAGACGGTGTGAACCTGGTGAGATTTACCACCGAGTTACATGCTCGGCTAGAGGAATTGCTAACCAAACGGAAGCACAGCCGCTAACATCTGAAGAAGAAGCTGAGTACGCTGGAATTGCAGAGCTGGAGAGAATTCTCACTTTTGTCAATGCTAAGCTGATCGCTAGCTGTGGCAATTAGTGAAAGCGTCCGACAGTCTGTACAGGAAAGAGCCAATCACCTGTGCGAATACTGCCATTCTCCAGAACGACCTAGTTCGGACATGTTTACACTCGATCATGTGCTTCCAAAATCTCTGGGCGGTTCAAACAAGTCCACTATACTAATCTCGCCTTAGCTTGCTGCCGCTGTAACGAACGCCGCTATAACTTCACAGTGGCCACCGATCCACAGACGGACGAAGAAGTTTCAATATTTAATCCGCGATCGCAACTCTGGAGCGAGCATTTTGCCTGGTCTGCCGTCGGGATACGAGTCATTGGCACATCGCCTATTGGGCGAGCAACCTGTCAAAGATTGGACTGCAACGACGAAGTTCACAGCAGAGGATTTATCCAGGAAGCTAGAGAGCTGTGGATACAGGGAGGATGGCATCCCCCATTAGCAGATCCTCGCCTTGAGGTTGAGTAGGTGCACTAAAGTTGCCACTGTACGAGACGTACCGCATTCCCTAACACCCGATGTTTCAACCAGGAGCGTCGCTTCCACTGCCGCAGCCCAATCTGTTCGCATTGGGCAAATCCTTGCTCAAAGGTTTTCTCCACATGTTGAAATAGCGCCGCGTTATCGGTAACAATATCCAGCTCGTCATTGTGCAAAAAGCTGCGATAGTCAATATTTGCACTGCCCATATTGACCCATTCATCGTCAATGATCAGCATTTTGGCATGGATCATGCTGGGCTGATATTCAAATATTTTGATGCCTGCTCTCAACAGCGAACCGTATACTTCGTAGGAAGCGTAGTACACCGGCTTTTTGTCAGTGCGAACGCTGGTGGTTAGAATTCGCACGTCTGCGCCTGCCTGCTGAGCGGTAATCAGCATTTTTCGGGTGCTCTCGTTGGGTAAAAAGTAAGGGCTAGAGAGCCATACTCGTTTTCGGGCGCAGGCAATCAGTGTTTGCTTCAGCGTTTCAATCGGGGAATCTCGATAGCTCGGTTTAGTTCCAAGGGTCACTAAGATAGGCGATTTGGTTGGTTCGAGTTCTTCGGAGCCAACCGAGAGTGTTTGGCTAGACCTGCCCGTATCCCTGGTCTTAGCGCTATTTAAGGTGGGATAGACCGCGCCCATATCAATGGCAGTGACGCCTGCTCGCTTCAGCCGGTGTCCCTGCCAGTGAGCCTGAAAAACAGCGGACAGCAGGTTTACGACTTCTCCTCTGATCGCAACTTCAATATCTAACCAGGGCTGAGTATCGTCCTCTTTTTCAATGCCGTCCCACAGGTCAGAAACGCCTGCACCGCCAATTAAGACGCGATCGCCATCAATAATCAACAGCTTGCGGTGAGTTCGTCCGGCAAAATTAGCGGGAGCCCGCCAGTCAAACGGGTTAAAGAAAACCACCTGCACGCCTACCGAACGCAACCGCTGCCAGTACTTGTCGTCGATTTTTCTCGAACCGTAAGTATCTATCAAAAGCTGAATACTGACACCGTCCACCGCCTTGCGGGCGATCGCATCGGCAAAATCATCTGCCCGCTTTCCCGGTGTGATCATGAACGTCTCGAACTCAATTCTGCGCGTGGCACTGTCGATAGCGTCCAGTCGGGCCTGCTGAATATCGTCAGCAGTATTCCAAAAGTTAATTACTTCACCCGTACTCTCCAGAGAACTCGTGAAGCTTTTGACAGCGGCTAAAAACCGAGGATCTTGAGGCGCGATCGCTCGATCAATACGAAATAAAGGTCGCCACCGAAAAGCCCCACGAATGTACAGGCTTACCAAAATAATGACAACAAACGCCACTACAGCGCCAAGCAACCACTGAAAAATAGTGATCAGTAGATTCATGCTGCAAATTCCTCAGACGATGAATAGCTAAAGTGTAAAGCGCCTATGGACTTATTTCAGTCTGGCAGCGGGCACAAACCTTCGGGTTTTCTGACGACCAAATAGAGCGGGTGTTTCTTTAGATATCTGCTCGTCAGGGCATGGTTTCGAGCGAGCCTAGTCGGATAATGCGCCCGCATACCTGGGCAACGTAGCCGCCCGGGAAGGTGTCGGTACGGCTACCGTTAGGGGCTGTCAAGAGCCTAACTAGCTTTTCGATTTGCTGAAAGTTGGGGGGATGAGGCAAGGCCCGTTGCAATACTCGACGCGCTAACCGGCGCTGTAATGACAGGGGCGCAGTTTGTAAGAGACCGCGATTTATTTCCCATCCTTTGCTGCCATCTGTAGCGATCGCCTCAACAACTGCCTGACTGAAGATCTGGGCGGTCTGCGCTTCCAGGTATGCCACATCAGCCGCTGTGACTTCGGCAGTCTGGCAGAGGGCTCGCTCTACCTGCGGATTAAAGTGCTGGCGCAAATAGGGCAGCAGCTCCTGACGAATCCGGTTACGGCGAAAGGAAAGGTCGCTATTGCTGCTGTCTTCCCAGATGGGCAACTGCCGCTGCTGGCAAAACTGGGCCGTCTCCTGCCGGGTGAATGCCAGCAGCGGTCTGACTAGCGCAATAGGCGGCGTTAGAGGATCGAGCAAACGCTCCCAGGGCAGGGCGCTGATGCCTTCCATGCCAGTACCTCTAATCAGGTTGTACAGGGCAGTTTCGGCGCGATCGCTGGCCGTGTGCCCGGTCACCACATAGCTATATTCCTCGGTTCTGGCAACTTGCGCAAATGTTTCATAGCGCCATGCTCGGGCAGCCGCTTCGCTCGTGAGCGGCACCGGGGCAACTTCCACGTGAGCAGGCACCTGCCAGGTGTCGGCTAGCTTTACAACATGAGCCGCATTGGCCGCTGAGTCCTCCCGCCAGCGGTGGTCACAGTGAACAATTGCTAAAGACCACTGCCACTTTGACTGCATATCTGCGAGCAGCCGGGCCAAACAAAGAGAATCCTGCCCACCAGAAACCGCTATGAGAATTCGGCTGTGGTCAGGCAGCAGAGAACGCTGGCGCAATAAAGTGTGAAGCTTAGCATGGGTCAATGACCAGGCCATAGTACCGCTACAGCGCTGTCATCGTTTTGGCGGTCACAGTTTTAGCGGTCATAGTTTGATGATTTTTGACGAAAGTCGTCCTCAGTAGAGGTCTCTTTGATCTGGTCGGTGGCTTCATTAATTCGCGTTTTAGCGCGATCTAGCCAGCTACTAGAACCGCTACCGAGACCGATATCGCTGCTATGGGGCTCTGTGCCAGCACTGCTAAATTCTTTAGAGCCTGAATCTTCGAAAGAGTCTGAATCTTCGAAGCTCGGCTCGGCTCCAACGGCTGAACTGCCCATAAATTCAGTAGAAGTGTTGTCCAAGTTCATCGGCGCACTGCGCTCGTTTTCTACATTCTTCAAAGCAGGCTCCCCGGCAGATACGCCTGTTGCTTGCAATTCTGTGTCAGCCACCAGGTCTGTATTAGCCTCTATATTAGAAGCCTCTGGATAAGAAGTTTCTGTAGCGATAGCGGGGACTGCGCTGGCAGGGGCAATAGGGGGACTGCCTAAATCGCTGGCTGCTGTATCTGATAAACTATCGCTGTCAAACGAGCTGCGAATCTTGTCGTCATCTGGCCTAGCATCAGTCGCGTATGTAGTTTCTTCTTCGCTGCTGCGACTGCTCGCTGCCCAGATAAATAACCCCAGACCGACCAGGGGAAGTAGCAGCCACCACCACTGGCCATCTATCATCTCTCCTGGGCTGAGGGTGTTTGTCCCGTCGGTTGCACTATCGGTCTGACCGCTGTCCGGAGTCGCTGCCGTTTCACCCTCGGCACCAGTATTGCCTTCACTTTCTATTGTGGTTCCAGCCGCAGCCGTGGCATTGCCGTCAGCAGCGGTATCAGCTGCCGATGTATCCTCGCTGCCAGCCAAGCTAACCTGGCTCAGTACAGCTTGTCCGGGTTTGCCTGTGGCGTAGCCCAGAAAAGCCGCAATTTCCAGAGGAGCACCGCCCACATAGACAAAGGAATAGGGCTGAGAGAAGGGATAGCGCGGATTGGTAGGCGGTGTTTGGTGAAGTTCTAGCGCTCTCAACGTCGGCTGGTTTTCTAGCTGAGCAATCGGGGCGTACCCAATACCGCCAGTGCCCAGCGCTTCAGCGAGTGATTCAGTCGAATCGTCAGTTAGCTGGGTGGCATTGTCTCCCGTTTTAAACTCAGCCGTTGTAAAGGCAGGATAAGGCTGCAATGACTGGCGAATTTCGCTGCTCTCAGGCCGGTCGATCACCTGAATAGCACCCGCGCTGCCGCCTACTTCTGCCCAGTCTTTGATTTCTCCTCGAAAGATTTGAGCAAACTGGCTAACAGTAAGGCTTTGCGCGAAGGGATTATCTTTGCTGACGGCGATCGCAATTTTTTCTCGCAGCACAGGCACTTCAATCAAGCCCTTAGCTTTTTCGGCGGCAGTCAACGGGCGGCTAATGGCAGCGAGGTCGGCGTTGTCATTTAAAACATCTTGAAGCGCAGCCGCCGCCGTGTCTTTGGTCGCAATGGCGATGCGGCTATTGGGATATTGGGTCTCAAAGCCGCTACCCAGCGCTTTGGTAATTGCGTTCATTCCGTCCGAACCGCTAGTGATGCGAACGCTCGCCCCGGTTGGCACCGATTCGGGCACCGGAAAGCGCTGAGGGGTTTGAGCGCTGAGGATGGGGCTGATCGCGGTGATCGATCTAGCGGGAAGCGCGCATGCCAAAAGCGCTGCGATTATGAGTGCTGAGGTTGTTTTGCGATTGACCATCATCTAAATTAACACTTCATTTTAGGTAGGCAGGATCACTTTAAAGAGCGTCGGGGATATCGCAATTGGCATATCCGTCTCCGTAGTGTTAGCTAAGTAAACTCTACTGGGCAGGGCATCAATTATCCGTGCACCTTACACGGTAGAGCAGCTTTACCCAATCTTTGCTTGAAGTTATCTTATCTTCAACTCCAAGTCTTTAGGCACAAAAAGAAAAGCGGTCTATAGGTGTGAAGGGTTACCGGGCTGTGAACGCCGGGACTCAACCGTTAGCGAGTCAATCGCTCGCTGTATTATTCAGGGATGTTGATAGCGCTGGGGCTGATGGAAATGGGTCAGTTTCCAAGGTGATGCCTGATGTATTTAGCCGCTCACTATTTTAAAGCAGGCGATAGTGTTCTAATATGACCAAGGCTTGTCGCTGGCTTTGTTAGCTCTAGCAATGACGTTCGGCTCTAAAGGTGTCGGCCAATGGTTCCAAATTTATCTTCTGCGCAAAACGGTCAGCCATCTGATGGGATTGACTCTGATGGGATTGACTTTGACAACTTCATTTTGGAGATTGAGCCCGATCCGTCGTCTACGGCGGAGGACGCGGTTCAAACTAAGCCAGAAAATAATCCTAATCTCCAGGTTCAGTTCAAAAGTGAGCGAGGTCGCTTGCTTTTGCTGCTACCCCCCGCGCCTGAGAAGAGCCGAAATCCTGTTCATTGGGAGGACTTACGGCAGCAGTTGAAGCACCGCCTGAGTGGAGGAGAGCGGTTTCTTCAGCCCCATACGCCTGTGTACCTGATCGCCCGCGATCGCCTGCTCGACTCTCAGCAGGTACAGGAAATAGACGCCCTGCTCAGTGAGGCCCAACTACCGCTAAAGCGCATCTATACCAGCCGCCGCCAAAGCGCAGTTGCAGCGGCGACTGCCGGGTACTCAGTAGAGCAGCAGACGACCCTGAGTCATTTGGGCCAGGGGCAAGAAGCCTCCAGTCAGGCGATGGACGAACCGCTGTACATACAAGTGACCCTGCGCTCAGGGGTAGAAGTGCGGCATCGAGGTACCGTCATTGTGCTGGGGGATGTCAATCCGGGTAGCTCAGTGGTCGCTGAAGGAGATATCTTCATCTGGGGCCGGCTGCGCGGGGTTGTCCATGCCGGGGCTGGCGGCAACCGCCAATGTCGGATTATGGCGCTGCACATGCAGCCGACCCAGCTTCGCATCGCCGATCAAGTCGCCCGTTCCCCAGAAGACCCGCCTGAGCAGTACCAACCTGAGGTAGCCTATATTGGCCCCGATGGTATTCGTATTGCGATCGCTGCCGAGTTTGCCGTAGCCGACCTGATTACCCAAGAAACCACATGAGCCGCATTATCGTTATGACCTCTGGCAAGGGAGGCGTTGGTAAAACGACCTGCACCGCAAACTTAGGAATGGCCTTAGCTAAAGCTGGCCAGCGCGTGGCCGTCGTCGACGCTGACTTTGGCTTACGTAACCTCGATCTGCTGCTGGGCCTAGAAAATCGGATTGTCTACACTGCTTTAGACGTCCTAGCCGGTGAATGCCGCCTGGATCAAGCCCTTGTCAAAGACAAACGGCAGCCTAACCTGGCGCTGCTCCCAGCCGCTCAAAATCGTTCCAAAGAATCCATCAAGCCGGAGCAGATGAAGCGCCTGATCAAAGCGCTCACCAAGGTTTACAACTTCATTTTGATCGATAGCCCCGCTGGTATCGAAATGGGCTTTCGCAACTCGATTGCCGCTGCCCGCGAAGCCATCATTGTCACCACGCCCGAAATTTCAGCCGTCAGAGATGCCGACCGGGTAATCGGGCTGTTAGAAGCCAATGACATTAAAGCAGTGCGTCTGGTGATTAACCGCCTGCGACCGGCGATGGTTGCCGCTGAGCAGATGATGTCAGTCAAAGATGTTCAGGGTATTCTATCTATTCCGCTATTAGGTGTTATCCCGGATGACGAGCAGGTGATCGTGTCAACCAATAAAGGGGAGCCTCTGGTGCTAGAGGAAAAACTATCTCAAGCCGGAATCGCTTTTACCAATATATCGCAACGGTTGCAGGGCGAAAAAGTGCCGCTGATGGACTTAAGTATTCCGCAAGAGAATTTTCTGACCCGGCTGAAGCGACTGTTTGGCGGGTGAACTGTCCTGGTATACTCGCGACCGACTAAAAATGGCGACATCACGGTGACCACACAATATGGCAATTCCTATTATCAGCGATCTGCTGGAGCGGCTTTTTGGCCCCGGCGAAGACATTCACAGCCGTGATGACGTTAAGCGTCGGCTGCAAATCGTGCTAGCCCATGACCGGTTAGCGCTCGACCCTCAAGCGTTGGAGATGATGCGCCAGGAAATTATCGCCGTGGTCTCTCGCTATGTAGAAGTTGACTTTGATTCGCTTGAATTTTCGCTCGCTACCGACCAGCGCATGACCGCGCTGACGGCCAATTTACCCATTCGGCGAATTCGGCCCTTGGGCAGAGGTGCCGACCGGCCTATGGATCCTGAAGAAGAAGCCGAAGAAATTGAGCTGACCTCTCCAGAGGAAGACTCTGCTCTTGACGTAACCGACCCTGAAGCCGCGCTCAGACAGTTCGAGGAAAATAGCCGCAAAGAGCCAGATCTTATTCATCCTCCCCTGGACATAGATCGTTCTGACATTACAGAAGCTGATGTCGAACGCCGTGAAGCCGATGCCGGTGATAGCGCGATCGCTTCAGCAGCGGAAGAGGCAGGAGTAGACAGCTCGGAGGACGTCAGTTTGCCTGAAGAGCCTGTCCCTGAAGTGCCTGATATGTCTATTTCAGACGCTCCCGCTCAAGCTGCCAAAGCTCAGAAAAAAGTCCAGAAAAAGGCAAAGTGATGCCGTCGGCGACCGTTCTGGGCAAGCCTGCTCAGGATGTCGTCTCCTCAGCCTCGGGTGTTTATCATGCGCCAGTGGTAGTGCGATCTATTCATCCATCGCCTATACTTTTCTTATAGACGTTAAGTAAAGTAAAGTAGGGTAAAGGGAACTTAACTATGGAAAACCAAACGCAGGTGGATGCTTCAAGCTCAGAGGCTGTTTTAGAGCAAAAAACTTTTGGGGTAAATCCTACGCGCTACTATCGGCCTGAACCTCGACTTGGGTTTACCCCTTATGCCGAACTGTGGAATGGGCGGCTAGCAATGGTTGGGATTATTATTGCCCTGGCCTTTGAACTGCTCTCTACCCACGTCTTTTAGGCTGTTTGCCTGAGGCTAGGAGCGTTGGTTATTAAATTTATTTAATTGAACTGCTCAGAATTACCAATTTTTAATTGGGTAAACCTGGGAACATAAACCCCTGAAAATCCTACCTATTGTTTAATGGGTGGGATTTTTGAGATGTTTTGCCCTCAGGCAATATCAGGGGGAACAGAGGGCTTCCTCTGCTGCGTAAGCTGACTCTGAAACAAAATTTTGAGATCGGTGCGGCGGACTTCTATCGCCTGACCTTGAGAGTCGCCCGCTAGAAAAATGAGGCTATCTACTGGTTCGATAGCCGGTAGCTGAAACAGTAGCCGAGCGACCGGAACCGGTAGCGCCATCAGACCTGGATTACTTTTGGCGAGCTGGTCGCTGGCAGCAGCAGCCAAGGAAGGATAGGCATAGACTACGCGCTTAGGCTGGGTAGGGTTGTCTTTATGGGCGATGGTTGCCTGTAGCCACTGTCTGCCGACCGACTGCAAAATGTAATACTCTGAGTACTTTAGCTGCTGGGCGATCGCCTGAATCACCGGTGATACCGTTTTGATAGCCTGTCTGAGGTCGGCCTCAGGAGGTGCGCCCTCAATAAGTTCTTGAAGCTGCCGGTCAATATCCATGGTTTAAAGAGGTCGCAGACAAAAAGGGTACAGACGGAAGATTGCAAAAAACACACTGGGTCAATGATGCAAGGATTGTACTTATTAACTTTAATACTTTGGTGAATATCAAGTCAGATTGTTTAGAACCGAACAAGATCTGTCTATTCTCGTAGTTGGTGCCTGCCAGAGAAGGTTTCAAACTTTGTCTCTACTTGCCTACGGCTGTTGCTCAGGGCTGCGATCGCTCACAGGAAAGCTAGCTTCTACCAGCGGTTTCCGCCTACCAACGGTTCAACCATCAGGGAATTAATTGCTACTAGCTGTGGAAACGCTTTTCGAACGACTGTTTCAAGAACTCACCGAGGCTACACAGTCTTCCAAACAAAACTGCCGCGAAGTCGCTGACCGGATCGCCAGCGAGGTAGAGCGAGTTTGCACTGAAAGCCAACGCATCCAGAATTCGGGCGATGTAGCAGGTTGGGCTAACGATCTGGCCAATCATCGGCTCAAGCAGTGCCTGCGCTATGTCAGCTTTGGTTCGTCTAAAGGGC
This sequence comes from Phormidesmidales cyanobacterium, assembly GCA_038315915.1. Taxonomy (GTDB): domain Bacteria; phylum Cyanobacteriota; class Cyanobacteriia; order Phormidesmidales; family Phormidesmidaceae; genus Phormidesmis. The sequence continues at coordinate 3,524 of JBBQAC010000113.1, read as the reverse complement.
GTTTAGAACTGCACAGTAGCCTCAGCGCCATCATTTATCGCTACATGAGCCCGCCTCAGGTGCAGTCCAGCTATCAGGCCAGACTGTCGCTGATTGAAGATTTTTTACAAAACTTTTACGGCGAGAGCATCAACGCCTTTCGTCGTGAAAACAAGGTCGCTGCCGATTATCGGCCCCGGTCGCTACTAGAGCTTGCCGAATACATGGCGTTTACAGAGCGCTATGCCAAGCGGCGAATCTCATTTTCTCGCGGACGCAGTCAGCAACTGATTATTCTGCGCACTCAAACCTTCTCAAAGCAGCAGCCACCCGAAATGGCTGTCGATATTCAGCAGGCAATTGAAGGCAGCAGCGACTCGGAGCAAGCCCGCGCCACGCCACTACAACGGCTGCGCGAAGAACTTACCACCAGTGAAGAGCCTGCCGACATCGAAAATACGGTGCGTGAGCGGGTGATTGAGCAGCTGATAGACTACCTGGTTGAAAAAGGTCAGAAAGACTGCGCTGACTACTTCAGCTTGCGCCTGATTGACCTATCTGCGCCTGAAATTGAAGCTATTCTAAAGATCACCTCCCGAGAGCGAGATTATCTACAGCAGCGATTCAAGTATCATTTGCTAAAGTTTTCATTTGCCCATAATTGGGAGCTAGTCCATGAGTGGCTTGGGGCAGAATTGGGGAAGAACTTGGGCTTGACCTCTCAGCAGTGGGAACACTTTCAAGCCAACGTCACTCTCAAGCAGTCAGAACTGCTCCGCCTAAAGCAGGCGGCGATCAGCGATCAGGAAATATCCAAACGGCTTGATCTCACTGCCACCCAGATGCGAAAGCAGTGGTCTAAACTGCTAGAGCAGGCGTGGGAAATCCGCAATGTCTAGTAGAATATTTGCCAAAGTATTTGACTGATCAGGTGCTAGGGCACGAATGTTGAGATTTGTCCGGACTAAGATAGCCGCATATGAATAATGACTCAGATAACATTCGGGATTTGCTTTTGTGGCTTCTGCAAACATTCGACCCGGCATTTTCTTCACCATCAGGAAATGGGTCTACATTAGAAGCCAGTTCGGGGAGATTCCTCCCAGAAGCAAGTTCATTCGAAGTCGGGTCTGATGCAACGTCAATGAAGCCTGCTGACTACTTAGGGTCTGAAGGAATCCCTTCTTACTCATCTACATTTTCCAAAGCAGTGCTATCTGGAACCTCAAAGCCTCAGTTTTTGGGGGCTTCGAGAGCAGTGTCGGCTCAAGACACCTGCTCTCAGACGGCTCAGTCATATAACTTCGGAGAAATCCACGCTGTGCAAGAACGTTTTCAAGCTTTGTTAAAGCAACGGCTCCTTTTGGAGTACGAGAATAATCCGCCGCTCTTTCCTTGGGAGACAGAAGTCGGCGAGTATCCTGCTGAGGTTGCAAGTATTGTGCCTTCGGCGGTTTCCCTTTGGCGTACCCATGTGAGTGCGCTGAGCGTCACTAGCCTATTGCCTGAGCGCTTGCTGGACAATTTGTTCGAGCGGTGTCAAGAGATTGCGCGATCGCCCATCAAGCAAGGCGTTCGACTGGTCAGGGCAGTCGAAGATTTTTTTCCTGACCATGGCGACTTGCTAGAGCCAATTGCCAATATGGTGCTGGTGCCTGCCTACCGTTCAGACCGGGCGGCTCAAGCAGCGGTGATTCAGGATCTAGCAACCGCCGCAGGCGGCTATGATCTAGCGCTACCTGAGCAGCAAATTGCCCTTTCTATGCTGGCGGCGCAGGAAATCTTGGGCGCTTTGACGCTTTGCGTAGACACCGATAAGCCGCAAGTGGATCGCCACTGGGTAACTGCCTGGGGGGTGCTGAAGCTATCGGTCAGTTACGCGGCCAGTCAGCTCATCGTTGCGGCTGTGCTGCCGAAGGGCGGTGAGGTGTGTTTGAGCGCAGGGGATGTAGAGCAGCGGGCCCGGCGATCGCAACCCGGCCTGCTAGAAGTTGTCTGGACTAACCCTGCTGTAGAAAGACCATACAGCTTAGAGGTGTCCCTCATGGGCGAAGATCAGCCGCTCAACTTTTTTATCAGCGTGACGACTGATCAGTCAAAAGTCTCATAGATAGAGGGATGTATGGGTCGTCTGACTCGAACTTTAAAAGGTTGGCCCCTGTCGGAGCCAACCTTATTTTTTTAGGTGAGCGGCGGGCAGCGAGTCGCTCAATATCTTTTGCAAACTTCTGTAAGCTTGTGAGTGCTTGAAGTATGTGGGCAATTGCTGACATACTTTAGGGCTATCGGGCTCGTGACTCGCTAACCTGAGATTGGTAGCTTGTAATGTAAAAGATCATCTATTTACTTTTTCGATTCCTATGGCCTCTCCTACTCTGATTTCTGATACTTCGCCTGCTGTGTCCGCTACGGCTAGCAGTTCGCCTGATGCTGCGCCGACGGCAGCTTTTCAGCCAGAGGTCTTCGACCAGCATGTGATGGCGACCTATGGGCGGTTTCCGATTGCCCTGGAGCGAGGTGAGGGATGCCGGGTTTGGGACTCTGAAGGGCGAGAATATTTAGATTTTGTCGCGGGTATTGCCACCTGTCTGCTCGGCCATGCCCATCCGCAGATGGTGGAGGCGGTCACTGCGCAAATTAAGAAGCTGCACCATGTGTCCAACCTTTACTACATTCCTGAGCAAGGCGAGTTGGCCCAGTGGCTGACCGAAAATTCCTGCGCGGATCGAGTATTCTTTTGCAATTCGGGAGCTGAGGCGAACGAAGGAGCCATCAAGCTGGCCCGTAAGTACGCCCACACTGAGTTAGGTATAGAGTCTCCGGTGATTATTACGGCGCATTCGAGCTTTCATGGCCGCACGATGGCGACCGTGACGGCAACCGGCCAGCCTAAGTATCAGAAGAATTTCAGCCCTTTGGTGCCAGGGTTTCACTATGTGCCCTACAACGATATTGCGGCGTTGAAGCAGGCTATTGCTGAGCTAGATGCTGACCAGCGTCAGGTTGCGGCGATTTTACTAGAGCCGATGCAGGGAGAAGGGGGCGTTTGCCCGGGCAATCCTATTTACTTTAAGCAGGTTCGTCAGCTCTGCGACGAGACCGGGATTCTGCTGATTTTGGACGAGGTTCAGGTGGGCATGGGCCGCACAGGGAATCTGTGGGGCTATCAGACGGTTGGGGTAGAGCCCGATATTTTCACGTCGGCGAAGGGACTGGGCGGCGGTGTGCCGATTGGCGCAATTTTGGCTAAAAGCCACTGCGATATTTTCAAGGCGAGCGAGCACGGGACAACCTTTGGCGGCAATCCCTTCGTTTGTGGGGTAGCGCTGCGGGTTTGCCAGACTTTAGAAGCCACCGATCTGCTGGCGAATGTGCGATCGCGCGGTCAGCAGCTCAGGCAGGGGTTGAGGGCGATCGCTCAAAAATATCCGAAACTTTGCGCTGGCACCCGAGGCTGGGGGCTGATCAACGGGCTAGTGCTGCAAGCCGATACGGATATCGCTGCGCTCGATATTGTTAAAGCCGCGCTTGAAGAGGGTCTATTA
>JBBQAC010000219.1:0-7931 GCA_038315915.1 Phormidesmidales cyanobacterium | reverse complement strand
CATCGACTGCCGCGCCGTCATCCAGTTGATATTGCCGCGCAGGGTGTTGATTTCGCCGTTGTGGGCGATGTAGCGGTAGGGGTGCGATCGCTCCCAACTCGGAAAGGTATTCGTACTAAAGCGCGAATGCACCAGCGCCAGGGCACTTTCCAAATCAGGATCTTGCAAATCTGGGTAGTACTTCTCTACCTGCTCAGGCATCAGCATCCCCTTGTACACAATCGTCCGACAGGAAACGCTGGCCACGTACCAGTACTTGCCGATGACGCCGCGAATGGCGCTGTGCGATCGCTTGCGCACCACATACAGCTTGCGCTCCAGAGCCAGCTCGTCAGCCCCGTCATCGACTGCTGTGCCACGTCCGATAAAAGCCTGCTGCATAAAGGGCTCACTTGCCTGTGCCGTTGGCCCGAGAGAACTGTTATCAGTCGGTACGTCTCGCCAACCAAGCACTTCCAGTCCTGCTTCAGCAGCCACCCGCTCAAAGGCTTTACGTCCCTGTGACCTGGCCTCCGCGTCCGGGCTCGCAAAAATCATCGCCACCCCATACTGCCCTACTGCGGGCAGCTCAATCCCTTCTGCCGCCGCCGCTTTGACCATAAACTGATGGGGAATTTGCAGCAAAATACCCGCCCCGTCGCCCGTGTTCGGCTCGGCTCCAACTGCGCCCCGGTGATCGAGGTTCAGCAATATGGTCAAGCCCTGCTGCACAATATCGTGAGAAATCTGGCCCTTCATTTGTACGACAAAGCCTACGCCGCAAGCATCATGCTCATGCTGCGGGTCGTACAGACCCTGCCGAAGCGGTGAAGTCGTTGCATAGCTATTGTCAATCTGGTCGAGAGGCATCGCAAAAATCCGAAGATAAGGAGCAGTAAGAAACAGTGGCCACTTTGAAGTATCTGCTGGGAACACCTGCCCACCGGCTGAGACGGGTGATCTGAAGAGCCTTCTGCATATGACTTCTGCACAGGGAGACATAAACAGAAGTAAAGACAGAAAAACCACCGCATAAAATAACGCTGTGGAGGGATGTCCGATATCAAAATGAGTTTCTATTATCTCTCAGGGAAGAGAATAGAAACTTTGGCTTAACAAAAACATCAAAACTGTTACAAAAAATTTCCTTTACAGGCTTTACCAACGAAGCATTTCGCGAGCCCAAGTAACTTTTAATACAGATGATAATCTACACCTGTGCAATATGACCGGGTACCTCACTTCGGAATCTCTGGCAGCGGTGGCTGACCGCTGAGCTGACGAACGCAGTTTAGCAGATGGCGCTGGTAGTCTTTGAGCAGGCTGACGTGGGTAGTGATCGCCCTTACCAACAGCCCATGACAGCCCGGCAAAGGTGACTCTCCTACCCGCAGTTCATCCGAGAATGGAGGGTTCTGAAGCGTTTGCGATAGGTTATTTAAGTCAATTCCTGGCGAGATGACAACAAAATTTCCCATAATCGGCCATTTTGTTAGAAAAGAGCTGTGCTGAAAGCGATTGCTCTGCCCAAGCAGGCGAAAATTGTCGGCAAAGCATCGTTTTCCAGCAGTCGTATTTACCTGCAACCGGCTCTGGAACTCCTCAAAATCATAAAACTCTCCTTTTGCCAAGCGCCCCGGCACAATAATTTCGCTGAGCACCAGCCGTCCTTGAGGATGCAGGAGAATTTGCATTTTCTGAGTCAGCGCGGCGGCGGCGAACAGAATTATCGGCTCGGGCACATATTCCAGGTACGCACCGGCTCCCACCTGCACTCTGTAGCTAATGCGGGCTGGAACCCCACCCATAGGCCGACTGTGGACTTTGGTTGCCGATTGATCGGTGAGATAAAGGCTCGCGCGATCGCCCACCTGCACAGCCAAGCGTAAGTCGTCTCCCGACAATACGCCAGGAGAAGCATTCATCATGTAGGCGTAAACCCGACGGCGATCGCTTGGATCTAAGCGCAGATTGCCAGATAGCCGAAAGGGATAAGTTGCATACTGCTCAGCGACAAAAGAGATTGCCTGCTCTCCTTTAGCGCAGGCGACCCGAAGTGAAAGCGTCGGCAGTGAAAGAGTCGGCGCTGTCTTCACAGGAGCGTGGCCTAAAGATAGCGTCATATCTCCTACCGGCTATCGAAAAATGTACAGACGACCCAAAGGTACGCTATCTACCGGTTCACAAGTTGCCAGGTCACCGTCAATCCTGACTTGAAACGTATCAGGATCGACCTCAATTTCCGGGCACACGTCGTTGTGCAGCATGTCAGCCTTACTGAGCTGCCGCGTATCTTTCACCGGCAGCAGTTCTTTTTGCAGCCCCAATCGGTCGGCCAGCCCTCGCTCCAGCGCAAGCTGAGTGACAAAACAAGCAGAAGTCGCGGCGGGCGCACTGCCAAAGCTGCCCCACTGCGGACGATACAAAATCGGCTCACAGGTCATTAAAGAAGCATTCGATTCGCCCATCGGCGACCAGGCAATAAACCCCTGCTTAATCACCAATTCGGGTTTAATCCCAAAGAAACCCGGTTGCCAGAGCACAATGTCGGCCATTTTGCCCGGTTCAATCGAGCCCACGTAGTCGGCAATGCCACAGGTACGCGCGACGTTGATTGTGTACTTGGCCAGGTAGCGCAGAACGCGGTTGTTGTCATTGCGCGCATTGTCTTCCGGCAAAGTCCCCCGCTGATCCTTCATTTTGGAAGCAAGCTGCCACGTCCGGCAGATCACCTCCCCAATGCGGCCCATGCCCTGACTGTCGGAGCCCAACATGCTAATCGCGCCCATATCGTGCAGGATATCTTCAGCGGCAATGGTTTCTGCGCGAATACGAGACTCGGCAAAAGCGACATCTTCGGGCACTCTCGGGTTGAGATGATGGCACACCATCACCATATCCAGGTGCTCGTCAAACGTGTTGACCGTGTAGGGATTGGTCGGATTCGTTGAAGAAGTCAGGCAGTGAGAATACGCCGCAACTTTGATGATATCTGGCGCGTGACCGCCGCCCGCCCCTTCGGTGTGATAGGTGTGAATGGTACGGCCCTTGATCGCCGCTAGCGTGTCTTCCACATAGCCTGACTCGTTGAGAGTGTCGGTGTGAATTTTCACCTGAAAGTCGTATTGGTCGGCCACCTTTAAGCAGGTATCAATCACCGAGGGCATTGCGCCCCAGTCTTCGTGAATCTTCAGCCCCATTGCCCCGTTAGCCACCTGCTCTACCAGGCTTTCGGGCAGGCTAGAACTCCCTTTGCCTAAGAAGCCGAAGTTAATCGGAAACGCCTCAGACGCCTTGAGCATAAGGCTCAAATTGTGCGCGCCGCTCGTGCAAATGCCAACAGTCACTGGCCCCAATCCACCGCCCAGCATGGTTGTCAGCCCGCTCGACAGCGCTTCTGCGCAAAGGCCCGCGCTGTCGAAGTGAACGTGACCATCTAACCCGCCGGGAGTCGCGATTAAGCCTTCACCGGCTCGCACGTCGGTATTGGCGCTAATGATCAGATTTGGTGTCACACCGGCCATAATGCCAGGATTACCAGCTTTACCAATACCGACGATCTTGCCGCTTTTGATGCCGATATCGGTTTTGACAATGCCCTGCACCGGATCGACCAGCAGCACATTGGTAATCACCAGATCCAGCGCCCCATCTGCCGCAGTCACACCTGCAGCCATGCCCAGCCCGTCGCGCAGGGTTTTGCCGCCGCCAAAGACGCACTCATCACCGTAAACGGTATCGTCTCGCTCCACTTCAATGATCAGAGAAGTATCTGCCAGACGAACGCGATCGCCTGTGGTCGGCCCGAACAGTTCGGCGTAGCGATCGCGACTAATCTCCATTCATTTCCTTAGGGAAGAGAATTAAATAACTTGGCCATTTGCTAGCTTGTCGCTGCCCTCACCCCAACCCTCTCCCGATGGGAGAGGGAGCTAGATCTGGCCCCCTTCTCCATTGGGAGAAGGGCTGGGGATGAGGGCTCGGGAATTGTGCATATTACCTCGATCCTCAGTAGGGGCAGCATAGCCCTGAGCTGCCAGTCGCGCCAAAGCTTCGGCTTTGACCTGCGGGTCGTCCAGGGCTCCATTGACCAGGTCATTTAGTCCAAGCACGATGCGATCGCCCGCCAAAGCCACCAACGTCACCGTCTTACTATCCCCCGGCTCAAACCGCACAGCCGTCCCTGCCGGAATATCCAGGCGAAAACCATAGGCTGCGGGCCGGTCGAACTGAAGGGCTCGGTTCACTTCAAAAAAATGGAAGTGAGAGCCGATTTGGATGGGGCGATCGCCCACATTCGCCACCGACATCGTTTTGGCCTCTCGACCAGCATTTATCTCCAATGAACCCGGCTCACAGAGCACTGCCCCCGGAACCGACAGATTGTCAGCCATATCTGCCATCACACCGAAGCCTCCTGAGGGCGAATCGGATTGTGAACGCTCACCAGCTTTGTCCCATCATTAAAGTGAGCTTCTACCTGAATCAGCGGAATCAGATCGGCAACGCCAGGTAGCACTTGCGAGATATTCAACAACCCTGCCCCTTCGGACATGAGTTGAGCCACGCTCTTGTCTTCTCTTGCGCCTTCGACAATGTAGTCGCTGATGTAGGCGATCGCCTCCGGCACATTCAACAAAATCCCCCGATCCTTCCGGCGGCGGGCAATCTCAGCAGCGGTAAACAGCGTCAGCCGCTCGGATTCTTTCGGCGTTAAGTACATTGCTATCGTCTGTTCAAAGGGGTCTACTGCGCCAGGAGTTCCTTGATACTTCGATCAATAAAGTCGGTATCAGTCTGGTTAATGCCTCCTCCAGCGAAGTGCCCCCAAATTGAGGGAATAACCTGAAACTCTGCGTCAGGCATATGCTTCACCTCGTACTCGTTATCTTCGGGTGGAAAATAGAGGTCAGTTTTACCAGGCATCACCACCGCCTTCGCCTTAATCGCCGCCAGCGCCCGTTCAAAATCGCCGTCAAAGCCAGGTGTCTGACCAATGTCACCGTTTTGCCAAGTCCAAAGCATCGCCAAAAGGTTGTTGGCATCTTTCTTCAAGAAAAACCCCTCCCAGAAGGCCACCAAAAAATCTTCTAAAGACGAATATCCCATCTCAAGATAAAGCTTTTCGCGGTAAAAAGCCTGAGAAAGCCCCCAGCCCGCATACACGCGGCCCACCGCTCTCAGCCCTCGATCCGGCTGTTTGTCATACCAACCTTGCTGCCAAGCAACATCGGTCTGAATCGCGACTTTCACCCCTTCCAAGAAAACAATATTGTGCAAGCTCGTCTTCGCAGAGCCACAAAAGGGAAAAATCCGCTCGACCACCTCCGGGTAGCTCACGCCCCACTGATAGGTTTGGCCCGCGCCCATCGACCAGCCAGTCACCAGCGCAATTTTCTCAATGCCAAACTTTTCTGTTACCAAGCGGTGCTGCGCGGCCACATTGTCATAAAAGGTGACCTGCGGAAACCTAGCCCGATCATAGGGCGGCGGCATATTGCTCGGCGAAGACGACAGGCCATTGCCGAACATATTCGGAACGATGATGAAGTACTTCGCAGGGTCGAGCGCCATCCCTTCTCCGATCAGCCACTCGTTATCGTAGTGCTGCCCAGAATACCAGGTCGGATAAACGATGACGTTGCTTTTATCCGCGTTCAACGTGCCGTAAGTCTTGTAAGCTAGCTTGGCCTCACGCAGCGTCGCCCCTGACTGAAGTGCCACCTCTCCTAACTCGAAAATTTCATAGTCAAGCATTTGTCTCGCTCCAGGAAGGATCGCTTAATTGTCTAAGAAACAGGCTGAGTCACCACTACCGTCTCTGTTTTCTTCACCGTCGGCATCACCGCAGCCGTCTTCTGGTTCGGAATTCCCTCAATTGGGCATTCCTCGGTACCTACAGTGTCGCGAGTTAGAGCCTCCACCCTCTCTTTAGCTTTCTGAGGGTCAAGCACCCATTCACGGTAGAAGTCATAAGGACATTCCATCGCGCCTTCATCACCTTCTCCTGAGTTCATCATGCCGGTATAGCCCCGGTGCAGCAGCTTAAAGAGATGATTTTGCGACTGAGCGTGCTTGCGAAAATCTCGAATAGAGAACTTAGAGAGAGCCGCATACTGAATGCCGTTCTCTTCTTCCCCGCACTCACCCAGCGTGCGCCCGTCAAAGCCCACGATCGCCGAATGGCCAAAGTAGCTGTACACCCCATCGAAGCCAGCGGCATTTGCCACCGCCACATAAGTATTGTTCATCCAGGCCATTGCCTTGGAAACCATAATCTGCTGCTCTTTCGCCGGATACATATAGCCCTGACAGCGAATCACCAGCTCTGCGCCCTTCATCACGCAGTCGCGCCAAATCTCGGGATAGTTACCGTCATCGCAAATAATCAGGCTGATCTTCAGTCCCTTTGGCCCTTCGGACACATAGGTACAGTTGCCGGGATACCAGCCTTCAATCGGCGTCCAAGGCATAATCTTGCGATACTTTTGAACAATTTTTCCCTGGTCGTTCATCAAGATCAGTGTGTTGTAAGGCACCTTCTCAGGATGCGCCTCATGCCGCTCACCTGTCAGCGAAAAAACGCCCCACACCTTGTTGCGAATGCAGGCTTCGGCAAAAATGTCAGTTTCTTTTCCCGGAATGCTAGAGGCCGTCTCCATCATCTCGTCCCGGTCATACATAATGCCGTGAGTCGAATACTCCGGAAAAACCACCAGATCCATTCCTGGCAAACCGACCTTCATCCCGTCGATCATCTTGGCGATGTTTTGGCAGTTTTCAATCACTTCATCGTGAGTATGCAGCCGGGGCATTTTGTAATTGACGACCGCGACGCCAACCGCATCGTTACTCGAAGAAATGTCACCGTGAAAGCCCATGTTTTACTCCTGAAATTCTCTTTCAACTCAGCCACTAAAACCTACAGCTTTCGCTGTTGAGAAGGCTGTTCAGCACAACTTCTAGATAGGCAGTTTTGTTGAGCACTTGTCATTACAACTTGGTTTTATCACCTTTTCGCAGACAGGGAATGTTACTTCATATACAAAACTGTAAAACGAAATATCTGTATGCCTTTGAATGCTTATCATTGAATAAGCTCAATTGCAGGAATCTCTCGAAGGCAAACATCCATGCAGCGGGCAATTCTGAAGTAGGCGATCGCCTACACACACACCGGTCAGTTTGTATCAATTGTAACAGAAGCTAAGTGTTCGTATGCCTTAAGTAGTATGTGGGCAAAGTTTTATCAGGGTTCCAAGTTGCAAGTCAACAGTTAGAGCATGAGCCAGGGCGGTCAGTTTTTGACTGCGCTTCTCAACCTGCCTGCAAGTAACAGCAGTGTTGGTAATTGTTCCGTCACGTTCGGCGGATTGGCTCACGTCTCATGCTAGGATTTATCGCTAATTACTTTCTCTCGTTTGCAAGGGCATTGTCTTTCAGCGAGATTAAGGGCTCAGTTTTTTTTGTGCAAGGTTAAGAAGCAAATCGTTATGACAAAGTCCCCTATTATCACAAGCGGTCTCAGCCGAAGAAAAGTCCTTCAGTACAGCTCTCTCGCGGCAGGAACCAGCATTTTGGCCGCTTGTACAGGCGGCGGCACCTCCGAGAGTAGCTCAGCAGACTTAGGTGAAGATCCTATCAAAGTCGGCGTAATGTACTCGACAACGGGTACGATTGCGATCGTTGAAAAGTCTCTGCAAGATGCCACCTTCTTAGCCATTGAGCAAATCAACACGGGCACCGGCCCCTGGGAAGGCAAAGGAGAGGGCATCGCTGGACGCAAGATCGAGAAAGTTGTTGTAAACCCCGACTCAAACTGGGATCTTTACAACCAGATGTCCAAGCGACTGATCGACGAAGACCAAGTGGTTTGCGTACTCGGTTGCTACACCTCAGCGAGTCGTAAGTCGGTTCTTCCTGTCTTTGAAGAGAAAGATTCTCTGCTTTAT
>JBBQAC010000301.1:0-4804 GCA_038315915.1 Phormidesmidales cyanobacterium | reverse complement strand
GGCGTGCTGGACGAGGCGAGAAAAGCGGCGATTGTGGCTTTGGGGGCGACGGTGGGCGACCATCACATCCACTACTGCCCCACCGAACAGGCGCTGCCGGACAGCGGCGCTTCCTCTGCTGTCCTCTACAAAATTTTTAGTCTGCTCGATCCACTGCCGCTGGTCGAAGTTCGTCAAGACCGGGCCGATTTGACCGATGTGTTTTTACGGCTGGTGCAAGATGATTGACTTATTCATTGGTGAATTTAAGCGAACCTGGGTGCAGACGCTGCGCTACCCAACGGAGGCCATTGGCGGCGTGGTTATTCTCACGGCGGTGTTTTACGGCATCTTTTTGAGCACTCAATATGTAGCCGGGCCAGCCAGTACCTTTGGCGATCGCCTCGACGCGATCGTCGTCGGCTACGTGATCTGGTCGCTGGTGCTCTACATTGTCAACGACATCGCCACCAGTCTTCAGCTAGAGGCTCAAACCGGCACGCTGGAGCAGGTATTTCTCTCACCGTTTGGGGCTCCTCGGGTATTTCTGGCCAGGGCGTTGGCTAGCTTGACGCTCCGCCTGCTGCTAATAGCGGTCGTGCTCACCATCATCATTACCATCACCGGTAGCCAGCTATCTTTTCCGGTGGCGCTGCTGCTGCCCCTATCGACCCTGCTGCTGAGCGCCTACGGACTGGCCTTTTTTATTGGCTCTTTTGCCCTGGTGTTTAAAAAGGTGCAGCAGCTACTCGGTCTGTTTCAGTTCGTGCTGCTGTTTTTACTAGCAGCGCCCACTGAAGACTGGAGCGGCGGGGCGCGGTTAGTGGCCAACCTGCTGCCGATTCTGCCGAGTACCGGGCTGTTGCGGGACTTGATGGCGCGGGGTCAAGCTTTAGACTGGGGGGTCTGGGCGATCGCCCTAGCCAACGGCCTCATCTACTTCACCCTGGGTACCCTCGTTTTCCGCTGGGCCGAAAGGCAGGCCAAGCGCCAGGGCACTCTGGGCGGCTACTAACCCTGTTGCCTAAGCTCAGCCGAAACAATCTCGGTAGCTGAGCGCAGCCGAAGCTAGCGGTTATCCCACTCCGCCGCCGCATCGCTCACGGCCTGATCGACCGTCTTATCGCCCAGCATCGCCGCCTGCAAATTGTCATACACAATCTTTTGCAGTTCCTTAACATCTTCCATCGCCGGAATCAGCACAGCCGCGTCATCAAGCTGACCGGCACTGACCGAACGCGCCACTTCTGCCGGTGTTGCACTCTCCGGCACATCGGTAAAGTAGCTATCCTCCATTGCCCCTACCGTAGAAGGCAGCACGTTTGCTGCTTTGGCAAACGCAAGCTGATTGGCATCGTTAGTGACATAGGTGGCAAACTTCAGCGCCGCCGCTTCCACATCAGTTGATTTGGGAATGACCAAATCCATTGCGGCGACGTTCTTTTTGCCTGTGCTGCCGCTAATTTGCGGGGCGATTTTGGTGGCGGCGGCGATATCTGGAGCATTGGCTGCGATCGTATCAAGGAACTCCGCACCCGACGCTAGGATTGCTGTCTCACCAGACTGATAGAGTTGAATGGCCTGCTGGTGGCCTTGAGTTAGCACTTCGCGCGGCAGTAGCTCCTGCTGATACAGATCTGTCCAGTACTGAAACACCGCTTTGCCTTCAGGTGTGTCAAAGGCCGCATTGCCCTGATCGTCGACCAGCGGCACGCCCATTTGGATAAAGGACTGCAACACATCAGCCGCATCTTCTGGCACGAAGCTAATGAAGAAAGCGTACTTGCCCGTCTTTTCCTTAACTTGCTTCGCCACGTCTGCGAGTTCCGCAAATGTAGCAGGTGGTTCTGTAATCCCTGCCGATTCAAAAATATCGCTGTTGTACAGCGTCACTCTAGCCGTCAGGTACCAGGGAAAGCCGAAGCTGTCGCCGTCGAGCTGGGTCGCCTGCCAAATCTTCGGCAAATACACCGCCTGCTCTGCCTTTGAAAGCTTGTCATCCAGCGTTAGCCATGCGCCTTTGGCCGCTAGTTGAGAGGCAAAATTCGGGTTGAGATTGACCACGTCCGGCGCGTTACCAGCCGATACTGCCGCCAGGATTTTGGTCTCCATATCGCTCCAGGGCACATCCACCCACTTCACCGTAATGTCCGGATTTTCCGCCTCGAATTCGCTGATGAGCTGATTGAAATAATCATCGAATTTGGGCGAAAGCTGCATCGTCCAAAACTCTACTTCGGCTGGGCCGGAGTCGTCAGCAGCAGAGTCGGGCACGTTGCCACAGCTAATCAACCAGCTCGACAGCAGGCCCACCAAAACCAGCGCGAGAAACCTTTTCCAATGACGAATAAAAGACATAGGACTACAGAAGCCCGATTAAAGGGCAGAGACAACGCGAGGACTTAATCCAGCATTACGCTGATCTGTGACTTTACATCACAGATTGTCCGTTTGGGCGAGGAGTGTGGACAGATCGCGCCAGTTCATCAAACCTGTTTGTTACATAGCCTCAGTGGGCAAACTTCATTGCAGCCATATTTTCGTCGGTTCGTCATAACTTCACGGTGGGAGGTCACCTCCTTTATTTCAGAGCCTACTCTCATCGTCAATCAGATTGGTTACACCCGGCCTGTCAGTTAAAACACTTAAAAAGCGCTTAAGCCGAATAGCAAGTAAAAGAGTTTTTGGCAATTGTGAAAATACTTATTTATACAGCGCTTGGATGTAATTTTTCTGTTGAAATCTGGGAAATCTAGAAGCCAAATTCGGATCTTTTATTCTCATTGGAGCGGGTATTCGGGTTGTCGCCGTCATTCCTTATCGGGCAAACATCGTCGTGAACAGACTGAAGTCGTTATTTTCTAGAAAATCGCCAGGGGTTGGCATCGAGCTGACGCCCGAGCGGATCAATATTGCCCGTCTGAAAAAGCAGGGGCAAACGCTTAAGCTACAGAACTTAGCCACCGCTGAAATTCCTGAGGGTGTGTTTGAGGAAGGGCAAATTCTTGATAGCCCGACCATGGCCGAGATTATTCAGTCAACCCTGGCTGAAAACAAGATAAAAGTCAGTCGGGCGACGACGGCAGTCCCTGGGAAGGCGGTTACCCGCGTCATTCCTGTGCCAGCAGAGCTAGACGATAACGAGCTGCGAGAGATGGTGCTCAACCAGGAGGCCAGCTTGTACCTGCCGTTTCCTCGTGACGAAGCCGATGTGGACTATCAAAAGCTCGGTTTTTTCGTCGATGACGACGGCATTGAGAAGGTGCAGGTACTGCTGGTGGCCGTCAAAAAGGACATCACCAACAGCTATACCGAAACCTTTGCCCAAGCCGGTCTCAACCTGAATGTGCTGGAGACCAGCAGCTTTGCTCTGATTCGCACGGTTCGCGAGCAACTGCGGCAGTTCACCTCACAGGAGGCGGCGGCTCTGGTCGACATCCAGTTCGATAGTACCGAGATATCGATTGTAGTGGATGGGATTCCTCATTTTTCGCGGACGGTTCCACTAGGAACCTCTCAAATTCAGAATGCGCTGAATCGGGCGATGAACTTACCGCCCTCTCGCAATTCGGATTTGCTTCAAGGGATGTCAGCCCCTTTAGGGACGGCGACCGGTAAATCCAAAGCCGGAATGAACCCTGGTACGACGGCGATGTTACGGGTGCTCAGCGAACTTTCTGATGAGCTGCGCCGCTCCATTGATTTTTACTTGAATCAGGGAGAAGACATGGAGGTCGCTCAGCTCCTGCTAGCGGGTACTGGCAGTGCCATTGGCAACCTGGATGAGTTTTTTGCTCAGCGTTTGGGATTGCCAGCTAGCGTGGTTGACCCGCTGGATTCTTTGGCAATTGAGGTAGACGAAGATCTGTCGCCGGCGCAGCGCTCGGGGCTGGCGACGGTACTCGGTTTGGGCCTTAGAGAAATTTAGAGGAAAGTTTAGGCCATGTACGGAATTGATATTAACTTTTTGAATGACCGGGCTGAGCGGGCGACGGGCGCGATCGTCCCGACCGATCGTGCGCCTGGGATGAGTACCGCTGGGAAAAAGCCCCTGCTGATTGGGGCGGCTGTGGCGATCGCTGCCTGTGCCAGCGTTGGCGGCTACTGGCTGATTTTACAAAACAATCAGAAAAGCCTGGCATCTGACAACGCTGTGCTCGACTCGCGGCTAGCCGAACTACAGCAAAAGCTCGCCCAGGTAGATACTGTTCGCCAGCAGACTGTGGCGATTGACGCCGAAGTTCAAGCTTTAGCTGGCGTATTTGAGCGCATTCGGCCCTGGTCGGCCATTGTTCGCGATGTGCAGGGGCGCGTTCCCAACCGCACTCAAATCCTGAGTTTGGTACAGACTGCGTCGGCTCAAGCCGCTGTAGTCGCAGTGGATCCAGCCGCAGCACCCAGCCCAACTGGCTCCGTAGCCGGTGGTCTAACGCTAACGGGTAATGCCTGCTCCTTTGATGATGTCAACGACTTTATGCTGACCCTGAAAGACTCTCCTTTTTTAATGGGGGATTCGATCAAAATTACCAGCGCAACACTGGGTGAAATAGTTCCAGGCTACTGTCCCGGCGGCGCTGACAACGGTGATCCCCTAGAGCTGGTCAGCTACACCATCACCAGCGACATCAAAAGCATTCCACCAGTTGCGCTGCTCAATGAGTTAAACCGCCAGCAAGAATCCACTGGGCTAGCTGCCCGCATCCGCGCCCTTCAAGCTACAGGAGCAATTGAGTAATGACTGCCTTTGGAGATTTTATTCCCCCTGATAATGCCGATTTTATTGATGAACCGCTAAACCCGGTTGTCTTTGGCATTGAGCTGTCGC
>JBBQAC010000063.1:0-18122 GCA_038315915.1 Phormidesmidales cyanobacterium | reverse complement strand
TTGAGCGTGCTTAAACGGCTGACAGTTGCTGAGATCTAGCGGCATTTTATCTGTAGCGCTGCGCAAATTGACCACGAAGTTTTCAGCGCGGATATAGCGACACAAATCGCCCAGAGAGCGATCATTCCACATCGGCAAAGTGTTGCGGTATACAAAAGCCTCTGCATTCTGACTACTGTCTCCTGTCCGCTGACCCCCGTCATACCAGCCCAGGCCAAAGCCATCTCCATTCAGCACAGCCGTCTTCATCTCCTTGGGCTTGTAGCTTTGCACCAGCATAGAATGCTCGGGCTCCAGCACGAGCTGGTCGAGCGAAATGGATGGGCCTAAGTAGCCCAGAATTCTGCACATAGGTTTTGTATGGTGACTGATTATGAACTCAGGCTAGCTGGCGCGAAGTCGGCGGGCTTTCCCTGATAGATATCGAGGCCGACTTGAACAATGCCGACCGCTGCTATTATTGCCAGGATCGTTAGGGGGGCCAATGCACCACCGGACACTGCCAGCACCAGCATGACCGCCATCGCTGCTAACCGGTGTCGGGTGCGCACCCGGCAAGGAAAAATCACGCCCAGCCGGTGAAGGACAGACAGCGAAGCATAGCACAGCGCAATCGAACCGCACAGCAGCCAGCGTTCTGGAGCATTCAGCATCTCGATATGTCCGGCTCGTTCGATCACATGCTCGACGCCGACGCCCATGGCCGCAATCCCAACCACCAGCGGCAAATGGATGTAGAGCCAGGTAAGCTGGGGAGCGGTTTTACCGGCGTCGCGATAGGTCTCAAGTACAGAGCCAGAGACATTTTCGAAGTAGATCCACCAGAGAGTGAAGGCGGTGATGAAACCAGCGATCGCACTCCAGGTACTAGCCGCATCCCATTCCATTTCTGCAACCCCATTGACCACCGCAATAATCGCCTCGCCCAGCACGATAATTGTAAACAAGCCAAAGCGTTCCGGCAGATGCTCCGGGTGGGGCGGAAATCGGTGGAGAACCGAGGTGAGCATCATCGGCGTAATGAAATCGACCGCTAAGCCAACCGCCCACAGTACGAATCGCAGCGGCGCAGGCACAAAAATAGAAACCAGCCACAGTCCGGCTCCGATGCTAAAGCCGATTGCAAAGCCAGAGGTGAGCTTGCGAGCTTCAGGGATATGCCAGCCTGCCCACAGATATTCCAGGATCAGCATTAGCCGTGAGGCGACATAGGCCAGGGCAAACCCACCCGAAGTGCTGCCGAGTCCGTGATGAACATTGACCGCAAGGGCGGCGATCGCCAGCATCTGAAAACCCATTAGCAAGCGGCGAATCAGGTCGTCACTATCGAAGCGATTGGCATAGAACGTCGTTCCAATCCAAGCCCACCAGAGCGGAACAAACAGGGCAATAAAGCTGATAAACCCGCTCAGACTGACGTCACCGCTGAGCTTATGCGCAAGCTGAGAAATAGCCACGACAAAAACGAGGTCGTAAAACAGCTCAAGCCAGGTCGCATGGCGAGGCTCTTCCTCAGCCGTTGCGCCGACCCAGAGGCGAGGAGGACGAAGGATGGATCTCATAAGGATAGAAATTAGGTAATTGAGCTTATTTCCCTCAATCCTGCCACGAGATGGAGCAACTGTGCAGCGATAGCGAAAACGCAGCTTTGGGATACTGAGCGAATGTTCCTTTGCTGGTAAAATCTGCCTGATTAAGTCAGAATATTAGGATCTCTTCGGTATGAGAATTGTCCCTGTTCTCGGATTATTGTCACTGATCACAATCAGCAGCTTCAGCGCTCTGCCCGCTCAGGCCGCCGTTTTAATTGGCAACACCACCGGCAACAACATCGTTGAGATAGATGAAAAAACGGGAGACTTTTTAGGCGAATTTATCTCGCCCTTTGAAGGATTCAAGAGCCCCGACACGCTGACCTACGGCCCCGGCGGAAACCTCTACATCAGCAGTGGCGACACCCCGGCTACATCAGCCATCTATCGGTTCGACGGGCAAACGGGCGCGCTGATCGATAAATTTGCCAGTGGAAACGGCCTGTTTCGCCCCTACGGTTTGGCCTTTGGCCCGGACGGGCTGCTGTATGTAAGCAGCTTTCGCTCTGACCAGATATTGCGCTACGACGGGCAAACTGGCGCATTTGTTGATGTTTTTGCGCAGCGTGACGGTACTGCCGCAGGGCTTAACGGCCCGAACGGGCTGCTGTTTGGCCCAGACGGCAAGCTGTATGTTACCACTCAAGGCAGCGTTGCCGATGATGACGGCGAGCTGTCTTTTCTCTTCCCAAGCCAGGTCTTAAAGTACGATGTGGTCACTGGCGAAGGCGAAGTGTTTGTACCTCAGCCAGATCCTTTCCCGGCTAGCTTTGGCTTTGTGAGCTTTTTAGGACTCTCAGTTGGGCCGCAGGACGGCGACTTGTATGTAAGTGACTTTGCCAACGGCATTCGCCGCTACGACTTTGAAACCGGCGAGGAAGTTGCCTTACTCGACACGAACTATACCGGCACAAATCCTAGCAGCAACTTTATCGGCAACTTAGCCTTCGGCCCAGAAAATGATCTCTACACGGTAGGTTTCGATACTACAACAGAGATTGGTTCACTCTTTAAGTTTGACGCGAAGACGGGAGCCCGTGTTCTGATAGCAGATAACGCTTCCTTCCTACAGCGTCCGATTGGTCTTTTGTTCAAGGCTTCGCCTAGCGCAGCGGTGCCTGAGCCAGGAGCCGTCGCCGGTTTGTTGATGTTAGGAGTAGCGGGCTTTTGGTTGAGGCGCGATCGCCCTATAGCTCATTCAGCACAGCGAACTATCAAATAGTCCGAGACGCTAAAGCTGATAGCAGTCCCTGAATACAGTCGCTATGTGTGCTCACAGCATTCCTTTCTACTTTAGATCTGTTCCCACATTACCTTGAGCCCATCTGGCAAAAAGCTAGAAATTTCCTGAGTGCATTCGGGAGAAAGCTCATCCCTTGCCGTTGAGAACACGGCAATCACCGCAGAGTCGGCGGTGACGTTTTTAGGGATGCCAGCCTCTTGGCCAACCCGCCGTAAAAATGTCTTCGTATCTATATTAAGCGGTGGTCTGAGCTTGGATAAAGTCGCTGCGATAGGATTGTCATCCTTCCAAAGTTTAGCCACTTTTTCATCTTCAAAGGCTGCGCCTATGCGATCAGCAGCCTCCGTCGTCATCAAATCCCGTAAGGCTCGAAAGACAACAATAGTGATATCCCTTGCGTCGTAGATGTCGGGAATATTCGATTTTTTCATGACATTTTCTAAAAAAGCCTGTTCGGCAGGACTCATTTTGGCTGATGGCATAATATGTAAGTTTTATAGCTTTTACAGGTTGCACCAATATCATATACCGCCGCTGCCACTCGCTATTAGGCACTCATTGAGTATCCGTATCAAGCAGCAGCGCTTTACCCCTTACAGAGCGACCTAGCCAGCACGCATGAATAAATATGACTAAACGCAATGGCCAAGGCTTCTGTCGTACAGCGACTGAATCCGAGGCTGACAGAATATTTTAGGAATAGGGATTTAATAAATTGCGCATCGCGGCCCTCATCCTAAATCCTTCTCCCAAGAAGAGAAGGACTTTTGACACCAATGAAACCATCTTGACCACGAGCGAGGTACATATGTTGTCTGGTTTCGAGGCTATAAGACTTTTTCGAGAAACTGGCAGGCGCGATCGCTCTTCGGCGTACTAAAAAACACTTCCGGCGTCGCATCTTCGACCACTCGCCCCTGGTCTAAGAACAAAATTCGGCCTGCTGCCTCCCTTGCAAACCCCATCTCGTGGGTGACAATCACCATTGTCATGCCGCTAACGGCCAGGTCTTTCATCACATCTAGTACTTCTTTCACCATTTCTGGATCGAGCGCAGAAGTGGGTTCGTCGAACAGCATAATCTCAGGTTCCATGGCCAGGGCACGGGCGATCGCTACCCGCTGTTTTTGCCCGCCCGATAGCTTAGAAGGATACACATCGGCTTTTTCTGAGAGACCCACTTTCTCTAGCAAGGCCATGCCCTTTTCCTTCGCGTCGGCCTTCGAGATATTTTTTACCCGCATCGGCGCATAGGTTACATTCTTGAGCACCGACATGTGAGGAAACAGGTTAAAGTGCTGAAACACCATTCCCACATGCTGACGCATCTCCATCACATCTGTTTTGGCATGGGTAATATCCATGCCGTTGATTTGAATCGTGCCCGAGGTCGGCGTCTCTAGCAGATTAATACACCGCAGAAACGTAGACTTGCCTGAACCCGATGGCCCAATCATCGCCACGACTTCACCTTGATCGATATCGGTCGAAATTTCCTTCAGGACATCCAGCGGGCCAAACGACTTAAACAGCCTGCGAACCTGAATAGCCAGCGTTTCAGACTGCTCAAACGAGGGTATAGAGAGTGATTCTGACATTGTTCATTCACCTGATAAGTATCTTCAAATACAAAATCACCTGCACGCCGTTAGCTGCTCTTCTGCAAACGTCTCTCTAAAACGGTAGCAGAAATTGAGAGCACCATCACAATCACGTAATACACTAGCGCCACAATTAGCAAAGGTTCAAAGTAAACATACTTTTCGGCAGCGACAATCTGAGCGCGACGCAGCAAATCTTGAGCGCCAATCACTGAGACTAAGGTAGAGTCCTTGAGCACCGCAATCGATTCATTCACCAGCGCAGGCAAAATGTTTTTAATTGCCTGCGGCAGAATAATGTCTAACATCATCGGGCGATAGCGGACACCCAGAGAAAGCGAAGCTTCGGTTTGTCCTTTATTCACGGCCAAAATGCCCGCTCGAATGACTTCGGAAACATAGGCTCCCGAGTTGAGAGCAAAGGTGATAACCCCAGCCTGAAATCCTGAAATATCCTGGCCCGTGAGCTGAGGCGTCGCAAAATAAATCAGAGAAAGCGTCACCAGCAGAGGCGTTCCTCTAAAAATAGAGGTGTACACCATACCGAACCAATACAGTGGCTTTATGCTAGAGATCTTAAAAAGAGAGAGAATGGTGCCCCAGATAAAACCTAAGAAAGCAGAAAGCAACGTAAACTGAATAGTGACAATCAAGCCGCTTAAGATAAACGGCAAAGAGGGCAAAACTCGACCAAAATCAAGGTCTAGGGCGGCAATTAAGGGATTATAAGATAGGTGCATTAAAAATGGCCAAATAAGAGACAGCTATTTCTAGCTGCCCCACAAAACACTCATTTACAACAAACTTGTTCAAAGCCGCTTTACTTCTCGTAAAAGTCCTCAAACCAGGTCGTGACCATCCCATCCAATTCACCGCTATCTTGGAGTTCTGTCAGCGCCTGCTCAAACTCTGCTGCCAAAGGAGAGCCTTTTGGAAACGCAATGGCCGAGCCAGATTCTCCCTCAATTTCTACTGTAGAAAACTCCAGATCTTCGTTGTTTTGAACGTAGCCCTTTGCCACCGCATCTTCCACAATCGCCGCATCGAGCCTGCCTGCCTTCACTTCTTGAATCAGCTCGCTCACCTTATTACGCGGTTCTATCGTCATATCAATAGTCTCTGCTTGCTCTTTGGCTTCTCCTTCCTGAATAGAGCCTAGCTGCACACCTACCTTTTTCCCTTCGAGGTCTTCATAGCTTGCCAGCCCCGAATCACTCTTGGAGATAATCGTATTTTTGGCGTCGTAGTATATCTGTGAGAAGTCAACGCTCTGCTTTCTCTCTTCAGTTGGCGTCATGCCAGACATCGCAAAATCCACTCGCTCTGACTGCAAGGCGGGGATAATGCCATTGAATTCCATATCCTCAACCTCCAGGGTATAGCCCAGCTTCTCAGTGAGCGCTTTGGCAATGTCAATATCGAACCCGACCGGTTCGCCTTCCCCCTTAGCCGTTTCGTAAAATTCGTAAGGCGGATAGTCAGCAGAGGTAGCCATGACCAAAACCTTGTCACCGTCTGCATTTTCAGTTTCACCGCCATCTCCACTAGAAGAGGCACAGCCGGTAGTTACCTCAAACGCAAACAGGACAGATAATGCTGTGATAGCTAAAAATCGCTTCCGTTTCATAAGAGTGAGTAAGTTCCTTATTAATCAACATCTAAAATACTGGGATAGACTACTCTTTGAGGTAGTCATTGCTACCTTATTTGCCCACGTGCTGGGTAAATGTTTACAGGAGCGATAGAAACCTAAGCTCGCCGTCGCAATGTCAGTCCGATACCTAATAAACCTAATAGTCCTAAAATATTTTCTGGTTCTGGTACAGGTGCAATATCAACAGCCAGGTTTTCAAAAGAGACTTTTAGGTTTCCCTGACTATCCAAGCCTGAAAATCCTTGAGATTCGAGCAGCTTGGTTAAGGTGACGCCGTAGGTAGGATCGCTCTCAAAGCTTTCTCCAAATGCGGTTGTTGCTTCGCTATTGAAAAGAGCGATCGCTGCTTCTGTAAAAGCCCGCTGATTCGTCCAATCGCCCAGCTCGTCGTCATAGTGGCTGAAAATATTTTCTGTGAGGGGCACGGCTTGAGATTGCGAACCTGTCAGCGGTGATTTCTCTCCGAATGAGGCTGTTTTAGTCAAAGGGTTGAACTGATCCCCCTCAGTCAAATAGGTCGCTTTGACATCGAAAATTGTCCAGTAGCCATTCTTTTCGCCCACTTTAGCCGCTGCCAGGTCGGAGATAAAGACGCCGCCTTCTCCCAATATCTCGAAGTTCACTTCGGGTGTACCTGCATCGGTCACTATCAGGGCAGTGTTTTCATCGACGCCGTAAGCAGATTCAATCCCCAAATCGGCAGCCAGACGAATTAACCTGCCCTGACGGCCCCGTTCGCTAAAGTGACTGTCGATCAGGCCGTATTCAAAAAAGCCCAGACCGCCTAGCGGATTGTAGTAGAGCGTATTGTCAAATGGCGGGCTACCGATAAAGCTGACCGGGCCATCTCGCAGGGCTTCGTAAGTTTCGCCGTTGGTAATCATCGGGGCAACGGGCTGCACCGCTGTTCCGGCGCTAGTACCGGCAATCACTGCGCCCGCGTCAAACTGGTCTCGCAGGGCTGTAATCAGTGCGGTGTCGGTGCGGGTTTGGGCAATGGGATCTTCGTTGAAGAAGCAGTCAGTGATAAAAGACTGGTCGCCGCCGGTAAAAATAAAGCCATTGCGGGTTTTGATTTGGTTGGCGATCGCCGAATTCCCATCGTTCTTAATCGCGCCGCAGGTATCTCGCGCAATCGGAATCCACTCTACATCGGCGGCGTCTCCGTAGAGAATGTCAAAGTCTTCCAGGTAAAAGCCTGCTGAGCGCTCAGGATCAGAACTGGCAGTAGAGATGATACCAATTTTGGCATTGTCCAGCCCGCCCGAGAGTTTTACAATTTCATCGTAAATAGAGATGCCGTAGGGTTCGGACTCTCCGCCGCTACCGGGGAAAGCCCAGTTGCCGCCTGTTAAGACTAAAGAGCCCGCAAAGGCAGCGGATGTATGGAGAGAAAGCGTTATCGTGAAGCCAATTCCAATCACAACTGGCTGAATCAACCGATTATTTTGAGTCATTGCTTTTTATCGAGAAGGGTCATCGGCTTCAACACTCAAAGCACGGTCATAGTAAAACATAATACTATTCACTGCCATAGAATGAAGCAGATTTTCTAGAGTATGTCTGTTAGTGACCTTTGCCCCTGTCGATGAGGCTGGCTCAGGCCAAAGAAACCTGCCGCCAGAGACTTCAATTCTCTGGGCATTCATCCATCAGTTGTCGGCGGATAAGAGAGCTGTTTTTTTCTTGTCAGCCATTGCTGTATCCTCTCGTATTCCTTTCGATGTTCCTTAGACCTTTATTGAACAACGGACGCGGGCTGATTTTTTGCACGATCAGGTTTTGTCCGCTGAAAATGCCATTTGCCAGAAATCCTTTTCGAGTCGAGCGACTTCCAAAAACGCCTGCTCAGCCTGTGCCCGCTCAGTCTCATTAGCAGCAGAGAGAGCTTGGTCGGCATGATTCTCCAGCACCTTTACGTAGTCGCTAAAGCCAGGATTTCCCCAGCGGTCGGCAAACTCCTCATAGGGCGGGGCCATCGGGCTATGGTTCTGCCAACCCTGATTGTAGGCAAGCTCAATCGCCCAAAAAGCGGTCGCTTGCACCGCGTAGGACTGATTGGACAGCGCTTTCATAAACTTGTGGTAGGATTCACAGGTCGGCTGAGGTGAAGCCGATAGTGTTAGGGAGCGCTGATCTGCCTTGGCTTTGAACCAGATCAGCTCGTCTTTGATCGCGCTCAAGCCGCTGAGAAGTGTAACAAAATGGGCGGTCGGCGCAACTGATAGCAGGCGCGCAGTCATCCGCGTGAATTCTAAAACAAATAGATAGTCCTGCACGAGCCAGGTATTGAACTGGTGCGGGGCGATAGTGCCTTGGTGACACTGCTGTAAAAAGGGATGAACGATCGCTGACTGCCATTTTTCAGCATGAGTGGATAGCAAGGAACTACAGGTGAGAGCGGGGATTGTCATAGACCGAGCGCGTATTGTAAAGGCATAATGACACGCTTTCTACAAAAAGGGCACTAGGGACGAGATTCTGAAAGGGATCATTCCTTTGAACCGCTTAGAGCAAGATGACTCTCCATAGGCGTTGCCGGTTTCCGATATCTACTTGCTTATCTTCCAGGTATGATCTTCAGCTAATCGCAAAAGTGACTGATGGTAGTTCTCTAGAGACTCTCGATGGCCGACGCTCACATAAGCAGTTTTTGCTGTGGCTAAGTGACTGTAGAGCTGTTCCTCATTGGCACGATCCAGGGCGCTAGTCGCTTCGTCTAAAAGGGTATAGGTAGGCTGGTGAATGAGAACACGAGCAAAGCTAAGTCGCTGTTGTTCGCCAAGAGAAAGGACATCGCCCCATTCTTCTACCGTGTCAAAGCCGTGCTCGTAGCGTTCGGCTAAGTCTGGCAGATTGACTTGATGGAGGACTTCAGTAAGCTGCATGTCTGTTGCTTCTCTAGCAGGGTAAGGATACAGCATCTGTTGTCTGAGGTTGCCAAGTACCATGTATGGCTTTTGGGGCAAGAACAGTAGATCGTGAATGTCGGGCCTGAGGATAGTACCTGTGCCAGAGCGCCAGAGACCCGCGATCGCCCGCATCAAAGAACTCTTACCGCACCCACTCGGCCCCATGACTAAAAGTGACCCTTCTTGATCTAAGGTCAACGAAAGATTCTCAATCAGCGTTCTCTGATAGTTAGGCGTTTGGAGCGTCAGATTGTCGAGGGCTAGCGTTGGCGATGCTTCAATCGAAATAACAGGCAAGCTGACTTCTGTATTGGTTTCAGCTTCTGATTTTGTTTTGACTTCTAATGACGCGGCTAAAACAGGTAGCTCTCCCGAATTTTCTTCCGGTGCATCAGGACTTTCGATATCGCCAATCGCATCAGAAAAGTCATAAAGCCGGTCAATACCCGCGCCAAAGGCTGTCAAAGATTGCAGGCGAGCGACGATCACGTTGAGTGAAAAGAAAACGCGGATGAATGCGCCCTGAGCTTCGCTGACCTTGCCAACCTCAACCTCTCCGCTGAATACGCCGGGTGCCACTACGATCGCAGGCAGCACGAAAGGGACAAATTCATAGAAGTTTGTCAGGCCATTAAGCGCCAGTTCCCAGCTCAGCAGCTTTTTATAGTTATCAAACGCGGCGATGAATCGATCTTTGATTTGCTCAGACTCTTGCCCCTCACCCTGGTAAAAGGCGATCGCCTCTGCATTCTCCCGCACCCGCACTAAGCTAAAGCGAAAGTTCGCCTCTTTCTTTAGCTGCTCAAAGTTAAGCTTCACCAGCGGCTGACCAAATACACCAATTGTCAGCACTGTGCCAGCCACCGCATATATCACCAGAAACAGCACCAGCTCTCTAGAAATTCCCCACAGTACGCCGCTAAAAGCAATGATTGATAAGACCGACTCAACGGCAACCAGCACCAAAGTCAGCGACTCTTGAGTAAAGCTCCGCACGTCCTCAGCGATTCGCTGGTCTGGGTTGTCAATGTCAGGCTTGAACTGATTGATGTTGTAAAAGGCGCGACCCTGAAAATATCTGTCGATGAAGCTACCCGTAAGCCAGCGCCGCCAGGCCAGGCCGAGGCGATCACGCAAAAAAGTATAGCTCGCCAGCAAGGGCGCATACACCACCAAAATGCCCAGGAAAACCCACACCGTCTTCCAAAAGCGGCTTTCGCTCTGAGCCGATAGTGACGAAATCAGCTCGCCCCGTTGGGTATTGAGCAAAACGCTCAGGCCGGTGTAGCCTAGCAGCAGCACAACAATCAGCAGTAGCAGTCCCCGTGCTTTCCACTTGTCTTCGCCAAACCAGTAGGCTTTGGCGATCGCCCAGAACCGTTTGAATACTTTGAAGTTAAATCTTTCCATATACCTTAGGTAGTTTGGTAACCATTTCTAGAAGCGATCGCTCACTGACGACCAGCCCTAGCAATCTCGCTGTAGAGCGGTCTAAAGCTTTCAAGTAACTTTAGATAGACGGTCAACACCGACTGATAGTGCTCAACATTTTCAGGAATAGGCAGATGGCTGTGAGTTTCGCTGATCATATCGGTCACCTGCTCCAAGTTAGAGATACGGCCTAACGCATAAAGCCCCAGCACCGCTGCCCCAAAGCAAGAGCCCTCATGGTTATCAGGAATAATCACCGTGCGGTCAAACACATCTGCTAGCATTTGTCGCCACAAGGAAGAGCGGGCAAAACCGCCGGTTGCCTGAATGCTTTTGGCAGGGCCGACAACTTCTTCCAGGGCGGTCAAGACGCCATACAGGTTGTAAACGATACCTTCTAGCACCGCTCGAATCATATGCGCTTTGGTATGGTTGAGCCCCAGGCCGAAGAAGCTGCCTCGGGCGTTGGCATCCCAAAGGGGCGATCGCTCTCCGGCCAGGTAAGGGTGAAAAATTAGCCCTTCAGAACCAGCAGGAACAGTAGCTGCGATCGCCGTCAAAACATCATACGGATCTTGGTCTAACAGCCCTGCGGTAATTGCATCAGCCGCCGCTAGGTTGTCGCGTACCCAGCGTAAGACAATGCCTCCGTTGTTAACCGCGCCGCCAATTACCCAGTGACCAGGCGTCAGTGCGTAGCAAAACAATCGTTCTTTTTGATCGGTTTGGGGCCGGTGAACCATCGCTCGCACCGCGCCACTCGTCCCTACTGTAATCGCCACAGTATCCGGCGTTATCGCCCCTACGCCCAAATTTCCCAGCGCTCCATCGCTCGCCCCAATCACCACTGGGATATTCGCCGACAGCCCCATACTGCTGGCCACTTCCGGCACCATCGTGGTGAGAATATGTGTGGTCGGCACGAGCTGAGAGAGACGGCCTGCGGTAATGTCAGCTAGGCGTAGCGCTTCCTCATCCCAATCGAGCGTATGTATATTAAACAAGCCGCTGGCGTTAGCGATAGAATAGTCTACCACATACTGCTGACACCAGCGATAGAGAATATATTCTTTGATAGAAATGAACTTTGCTGCTCGCTGAAAGACTTCTGGCTTTTCGTCACGTAGCCACATCAGCTTTACTAAGGGCGACATTGGGTGAAGCGGCAGACCGGTGCGGGTATACAGCGCATGAGCATCACAGTTTTGTCGTATTTTGCTCACCCAGGGCTCACTGCGACGGTCGGCCCAGGTAATACTGTTGGTCAAGGGCAACCCTTTTTTATCGACAGCAATCAGGCTGTGCATCGCCGTACTAAAAGATAGGCCAATGAGCGTTTTTATCTTGTCCAAGTGGCAGCATACCAGTGTTCGTACAGCCTGTATGACTGCCCGATAAATCTCTTCTGGATCTTGTTCTTGCACATCGGGCTGAGGCGACAGCAGCGGATAGCTAATCGAGCATTTATCCACAGCCGCTCCAGTCGTGTCAAAGAGAATGACTTTAGTACTGGTCGTGCCAATGTCTATACCAATGATGTGCTCAAGTTTAGCCCGGTCAGGTTTATTCATAGTGTCAAATCAGCCTTGAAACAAAAGAGCGTTCTGTAAAATCTACATAGCAGCTCTTACCTATGCTATTGTGCTTCTGCAAATTGCAGGTGAGCTAGCGCTGAGGAATTTCCTTACTACAAACGCATCTAGCGGAACGCCTTGAGAGCGCTCCGCTAGTGTTGTTCGCTAATTATCGGGGTTAGTTCAGCTGTCTAGCTATTGCTTCTATCTAACACTTCGTAACGCCGCTGCTGTAGAAGCGAAAAAGGCTGCTCCATTGAGTTTTCATCAAAGCGGCTGCTCGTTTGGCCGCTGGTTGCATCAGTCTCTTGAGAACCAGAATACACTTGCTCTGAATAAGGGTCGCTGGCATCTATGCCGATTCTGTCAGTTTGGTTTGATTCAAGCTGAGTGGGCGACTGAGGAGAACGGGGCATTTGCTCGTTCGTCATTGTCTCAGGGCTATTGTTCATTTGTCCGCTGGTTGCGTCAGTCTCCTGAGAGCCCGAATACACTTGCTCTGAATAAGGATCGCTAGCATCTACGCCGACTCTGTCAGTTGGATTTTGGTTGTTCTGCATGGTCTGTGCCTGCACAGGAGCAATGAGCGCCCCCACAGCAATAGCAGTCACAGGTAAAAAGTATTTCAAGCTAATTTTCATGGAAAAGGGTTCCTTTTGGTTGATAAACGGTACAAGCGGTGTTTTCTCGGGAGAACGCCGCTCCTAATAGTGTGTTCTACATCACAATAATGACACCTGCAAAGATCGAACGGTCTGTTGCTAGGGGTAGAGTTTGAATTGTGATTATTCGTTTGTTCTCTTCCTTGGAATGTACGCCTCAAGACGACAATAGCCTCTTAAAAGCTTTGCCCCAGGGCTGTTTCGTGGGAGAGACCGCCCGAGAAGAGATTCTTTGAAAACAGATCAAAAGACTGGCGGTTACTCAAGATTACTAGTGGGTTTGACAGCCGCTACCCAACCGACATCCTACAGCGATCGCTGAGCAAATTCGCGCCACCCTGAATTGGGTACAGATCTGGTGTGCCGACAGAGGTAAATCAGCCCCTATTAGTTCAACCCTTTTCTAGAATTGCGCTAACGTAAAGTTCCTCAGATGAAAAAATCTTCTCAAAGATTTTCAGAGGCTGCGCTATCGGCTAATTAGGAGACGACTGCTATGACTCAGACAACAACCCAAAATATTTTTGAACTAGATGGCCCCGAGGGTAACTCTGTCGTCGGAAATTTGGCTGATCTGGGAGCCGATCCGCTGGGCTTTTTGGTGGAGTGTGATCGCACCTACGGCGACATCGTCCCCCTGCGTCTTGGCCTCACCCCCGCCTGCCTGGTCACCCATCCCGACCTGATTACACAGATTCTCAAAGACCGAGAATCCTTCATCAAAAGCCGAGGCTTCCGCGCCCTGCAAACGCTCTTAGGGAATGGCTTGCTCACCAACGAAGGTGACTCCTGGTTCAGGCAGCGGCGGCTGGCTCAGCCGATTTTCCACCGTAGCCGCATTGAAGGCTATGGCCGCATTATGGTGGACTACACCGAGCAAATGTTGGGGCAATGGGACGCTGCTGGCACCCGCGACATTCATGCCGACATGATGCGCCTCACCCTCAACATTGTGATGAAAGCCATCTTCGACCAGGATGTCTCAACCGGCGAAGCCGAAACCGTTGCCCATGCCCTCGATGTCGCCATGAACTGGTTCGACAGCAAGCGCCGCCAGAACTTTTTAATTTGGGAATGGTTTCCTCGCCCCGAAAACATTCGCTACCGTAGCGCCATCAGCGCGATGGACGAAAGCATTTACAACATCATCCGCCAGCGACGTGAAAGTGGCGAAGACCCCGGCGACTTGCTCTCTATGCTGATGTCCGCCCGCGACGAAGACGACGGCAGCGGCATGAGCGACCAGCAACTGCGCGATGAAATGGCCACCCTTATGCTTGCTGGTCATGAAACCACCGCCAATGCGCTCTCCTGGACATGGATGCTCTTAGCGCAAAATCCTCAGGTTGAAACTAAGCTCTTTGAAGAACTTGACCGGGTACTGCAAGGCCGCGCTCCTACTATTGCTGATCTCGCACAGCTTCCCTATGCTAACGCCGTGATCAAAGAGTCCATGCGGCTATACCCACCCGTACCGCTGTTAGGTCGAGAAGCGATTAAAGACGTCGAAATTGGCGACTACTTTATCCCCAGCGGCTGCTTGATCATGGTCAGCCAGTGGGTACTACACCACAGCCCAAAATATTTTGACGAAGCAGAAACTTTCCAGCCTGAGCGCTGGCTGCAAGATTTAGAAAAACAGCTTCCTCGCGGCGTTTACTTTCCCTTTGGTGACGGCCCTCGTATCTGCATTGGCAAAGGCTTCGCCCTGATGGAAGCGGTCTTAATTTTGACGACGATAGCTCAGCGATACCGGTTTACACTCGTTCCCGAACATGAGATTGTGCCTCAGCCCTCTATCACGCTCCGTCCAGAACATGGCATCAAGGTAATGCTCCATCAGCGGTAAACCGAACGTTCACTTCACTCATCTCGTCTGCGCATCATCTCCTTCCAATGCTTCCCTTGGCATCCCTAAAAGAACAGCATTTTCAGCGCTACCCCCAGCGTGGCTGTTCCAAACACTCGCTTTAGGATAATGGGCGGAAGAGCGATCGCAAACTTCGCGCCCACCAATCCGCCCAAGACAAACCCTACGCAGATCAACGCGGCTGCCTGCACATTCACATAGCCGCGCTGGTAGTAAGTCCAAGCGCCTAAAATACCAATCGGGGGAACCAACAGCGCCAAAGTTGTTCCCTGCGCTTCCTGTTGTGAGTAACCCATCAGGTACACGAGCGCAGGCGTGAATAAAACACCGCCGCCAATTCCGATGAGTCCGCTGATGGTACCGCCTGCCAGTCCTAAACACAAAAGTAATAAAATTTCCATTCTGACAGATTGGCCTCACCGTAGAATTTTGTTTGATCGCAGCTTCAGGTTAGCAGGGATACATCCTACAATCTAGACTTCTCCATCACATACAGCGCGGTTTTGTGACCATCCGTATCGCCCTGCACGAGATAAAAGTCAGCGGCATTTCGGGCCTCAGAACGATTGAAGTGACGCTGTTGACCAAGCAGTCTGCCAGCGGGCTGATAACACCGGACTATCGCCGCCGATATAGCGTCACGTTGCCCAAGCTGTTGGATCAGGGCAAACACTGTTTTGAGTTGCATCTTACGAACATTAAGGGTAGCCCGCTGCACGTTTCAGCGGCTTACTGCTCTACTTTATAGCCAAACTCAGAAAGGCGAGTGCGCGACTGCCGCCAGCGTTCCTGCACCCGCACAAATACTTCTAAGTACACCTGCCCTGCTACCAGCTTTTGCATTTGCTCGCGCGCTGCGGTGCTAATTGCTTTCATCATTAGCCCGCCCTTGCCGATCAAAATGCCTTTTTGCGATTTGCGCTCTACGTTTACGGTGGCGAGGATGCGGGTGATGTGTTCGTCTTCTTCTACTTTGTCGATGGCGATCGCCACCGAATGCGGCACTTCTTCACGCGTATGCAGCAGCACCTGCTCGCGAAGAAGCTCACCCATAATGAACCGCTCAGGCTGGTCAGTCACCAAGTCGGGCGGATAGTAGTAGGGGCCGGGTTCCAGCTTAGCCACGAGCTGCGTTTGCAAAGTATCGAGCCCTTCACCGGTCAGCGCCGAAAACTTCACCACGTCCCAGCCGTGCTCAGCCGCAAGCGCTTCATAGCTGGACTTAACTTCAGCCGCTTTACGACCGCTCTCACTGAGCTGGTCAACTTTGTTAATGCCCAGAATCACCGGGCCGCTGCTCCTCGCTACCAGCTCCGCCACGAACAAATCACCTTTTCCCGCCGCTGAAGTCGCATCGACCACAAACAGCACAACATCGACCGAATTGATGGCGACACGGGCATTTTGCACCAGCACTTTGCCCAGCTCATGATGCGGCTTATGAATACCCGGCGTATCGACAAAAATCATCTGCGCCTGAGGCGTTGTTAAAATGCCCTGAAGACGGTTCCGGGTCGTTTGTGCGACTGGCGAAGTGATGGCAATTTTTTGGCCAACCAGATAGTTCATCAGCGTGGACTTACCCACGTTAGGACGCCCCACAATGCTGATAAATCCGGAGCGAAAGTCGGGCGCTGCCGTCGGAATCAGCCCCTGAGAGATCATAGGCTTGCCCTTAATCTCGACCGCAGCAGAATTATCCAGCGGCACAATCGGACGCTCAGCAGGCGGCTCCTTGCGAGCAGGCTCTGCGATGGGGTCGCCTTTCAACTTTGGTTTAGGCACCAAAGATTCGAGCGGCTTTTGCTTGACGCCTTTGTACTGAGGCGCAGCAAATTTAGCAGATTTGTAACTGCCTTTTTTCTGAGTTCCCGCCCACGGGTTTGACTGCCCTTTATCGCTTTTATCGCTCATAGCAAGGCTAGTTTCCCGTGATGTGAATAATAACTTCGCGGGTGTGCGGGCGATCGCGATGCTCCCACAGATAAATCCCTTGCCAGGTGCCCAACGCCAGCCGCCCGTCCATAATCGGAATTTGCTCAGAGGTATGAGTCAAAGCCGTGCGCAAATGAGCGGGCATATCGTCTGGCCCTTCATCGCTGTGGCGGTAGTGATTCCCTTCAGGCACCAGCTTAGATAAAAACGTTTCCATATCGGCCAGCACGTCCGGGTCGGCGTTCTCTTGAATTACCAGGCTGGCAGAAGTATGGCGCAAAAAAATAGTGCACAGCCCTGTGTTCACGCCCGAATCTGCGACCGCCTCCTGCACCTTGCGCGTGAACCGCCCCAAAGATTTGCCACGAGTGGGCAGTCGTAAAACTTGCTGATAGTGAACCGTGCTGGAAGTCGTCACCATAGAGTGAAGTCGTCGAAGTTGTCTCTTGTCAGTCTATCTCACCTTTGAGGAGCTATGGCAGAAAGGGTTAGCCTGCTTGTTTCAAATAGTCGGTGATGGCAGAAGCGATCGCCACTTGCCCCCCTTTATCGAGCCTTTCATTTTTCTGGGGAGGCCGCAACTCGCGGGTTAAAAATGACCAGTCGCCGTCAAAGAAGTCGCTTGCAGTCACAACCCGATGGTGCGCGTAGTCCTGAATGCCGTCGATCAAAATTTGGGCTTCGGCAAAGTCGTCGCGGGTGATGGTGATGATGCCTTTATCGAGCAGGCAGGCTTCGGCGAAGGTGCTATAGCCTGGTTTTGAAACGATGCGATCGCACAGAATCATCCAGTCCACAGGCCGCATTTTACGGTCGGTGACTTTGTACAGATTCGGCAAATCGGGAGCCTGCTGATCGAACGTGATGAACTGCCAATCGGGGAAATAGGTCAGCGATTTGTAGGGGATGGTCGCTAGCCCTAGCCCGCCAAACGTCAGCAGCACCGTCCGCTCAGGGGGCACGTCGCTCTCTAACAGGCTGCGCAAATGGTCTTCGCTGAAGGCGGGGGTGCCGCCTGTGAGTCCGACATCTGTGATATTAGGCAAAGCTGCCATCGGTTCGTAAAAGGGCAGGCGGAAGGTGCGATCGCAATGGCTAAAGCATTCGCCAATCCAGTCGGCGATCGCGCCAAACTCCTCTCCCCAGGGCCGGTAGATAAAATCCCAGCCAAAGTTGCCCATCATCCAGCAGGGCACGCCCGCCGCCCGCGCAATCTTACCCATCAAAGGCGGAATATCGGACAGGACCAGATCTACATTCGCTGCCTGTAAAAAAGCCGCCTCCTGCTCAATTAGATCTTCCTGTCGCGCTCGAATTGCCTGCATCTCCCGCAGCGTAGCGGGCTTGTCCATCGTCAAGCTATCGCTTTGCAGCACGCCCACATCAAAACTGACCGGGCGCAGAGTATAGTCCCCGCTTAAATAGCTATCCAGCAGCCATTTAGGTGCTTTGGTCGCCACAATCAAATTCAAGGGCAACCCCACCACCTGACAGTGCCGTCGAACTTCTGTCGCTACCGAAGCAGCGCGGGTCGCATGACCAAAACCGTGGTTCGTCACCGCGATGTAAAGCGTAGGCATAGGGCATTTGTAAGGAGCTTTTTTAGTTTAAATATAGATGTTACAAAAGCGAAACATATTCCGGCCAG
>JBBQAC010000348.1:0-3613 GCA_038315915.1 Phormidesmidales cyanobacterium | reverse complement strand
CGAAGAGCACCATCTGAACGCGGGCCACTGCCCCCACGATGACGCGCCGACCGAAGTGAACGCGCTGCTGCGAAACTGGGTGCTCAATACCGTGGTAGAGGCGTCGGTCGGTCAGTGGGTGCCGCTGGGTTAGCCGCTACTCATTGAGCAGAAAAGGCGATAGCGGCTGGTTACGGCTGATGTACAGCGGGTGACGGGGCTGGCCGGAGCGGTTGATTTGCAGGCAGCTCAGTTTTGCCTGGTGGGGGCGCAGCAGGGTGAGGATGGTGCGATCGCGTCCCTGCAAACTCCCCCAATTTCCCCAGGCCAACACCACCCGCTGCGCTGCCACCACAGCCTTCATCAGATACTCATCGTTCTCTGATCCCACCGGATCTGTCGCCGCTTTAAGCGTGGTTGGGTGAGGCGTGCGATAGCCGAATAAATTCACGACGCTGAGGCTGGCATAGTCCCAGTGCTGGGCGAACTGAAGGCAGGCCCGCAGCGTTGGGTCATCGCAGGCGGCATCGGCCCGACTCGGATTGAGCATTACGAACGCGACTTCCGGGCCATCGGGCCCCCAACGTCGACCGAGCTGATACCGGTAGCAGCCAGTCGCGTCAAAAATTGCTGTTCTTTGCAGAGACTCTGTCGGGAGGCTAGTCACGGAACTGCTTAACACTTGTTAATATTTCTCGTATATTTTCACTGTATCCAAGGCTAGTTATTGAAAGTTTTTCTAAATTTTGAACCCGCGCTGCGGCGCAATCTAATTATTTTCTTTGGCGCGTCTTTGTGCTTTTGGGCAGGGTTGGCAGGGATGTTGCCCAACCTCTCGCTTTACATTGAGAGCTTCGGGGCTAGCAATCGGGAAATCGGCTGGGTGATGGCCGCGTTTGCGCTGGGCTTGTTGGGTCTGCGGCCTCAAATGTCTCGCTTCACCGACAGCCGGGGCCGCAAGCCAGCGCTGCTGATCGGCATTGTGGTGATTGCCATAGCGCCGCTGCTCTATCTGTCGGTACAGCTCGTCCCTGCAACCACCTTTACTCTACCGATTGTAGGCTGGCAAATTAAGTCGGCAGTAGCACTACTGGGCCTGACTCGGGCATTTCATGGGATCAGCATTGCCGCATTTGCCACCGCTTACAGCGCTTCGGTAGCAGACATGGCTCCGCCGCAAAATCGAGGGGAGCTAATTGGCTACATGAGCTTAGCGAACCCGATTGGAATGGCTTTGGGGCCTGCTTTGGGTGGTTACCTGGAGGGGAGGTTTGTCCTGGCTTTTTTGACGATGACGGCGCTAGGCGTTGTCGGTACGCTCTGCGTGCTGGTGAGCCAGGAGCCGCCGCGTCCATTGGCAGATCCGGTCAATGCCCTGAGGGGAAATCGGGCGGGGGCTCCTCAAAAAATGCCTGACGTTAAGGCGAAAACGTCTGTAAAGTCTTCCTTCTGGCGCTTGATCCTGGCTCCTCACATTCGCATTCCAGCCCTGATCCTGTTCATGGTGGGGATTGCTTTCGGCTCGATGGTGGCCTTTGTGCCGCTTCATATTCGGGATCTGGGGATCGCGGTGAATATTGGGCTGGTGTATACGGTGAGCGCGATCGCCTCTTTCACCATTCGAGTGGTCTCCGGCAAAGCCAGCGATCAGCTCGGACGAGGGCGATTTATCAGTATGGGTCTCGCCTGCTATACCCTGGCGATGATTGCGCTAGCACTTTCTACCAGCGCCCCGATGCTACTCATTGCCGGAGCCCTTCAAGGTGCAGGCAGTGGCACCTTGATCCCAATTATCGCCGCCCTGATGACCGACCGATCACGGCCAAATGAGCGCGGCCTGACCTTTGGCCTGTGCCTGACCGGATTCGACTTAGGTATTGCCTTGGCAGGGCCGGTGATGGGGCAAATCGCTGACTTGAGCAGCTATGCTACCGTTTTTGCCGTTTCGGGGATGATGACTTTCATCGGGCTGTTGATATTTGTCACGACTTCTAGCAAAGACCTACCGCATTCGGTGCGGTTTGCCCTGGGCGGCGGACGAGATGTGTATGCACTGAAGGGTTAGTGCTTTGTCTGTCTAAAAAATAAGGTCTAAAAAAATAAGGTGCCAAGCAAAAATGCCTGACACCTTATTTCATTAAGCGAGCCTGGAGAGATTCGAACTCCCGACACCGTAGTCCGTAGCCACGTGCTCTAGTCCACTGAGCTACAGGCCCATTTTGTCTGTGAAAGTGTTTCCACAATCGGGTTTTAATAGTAGCACACCACCCGCAACAGTTTGCTGAAAACTTCATTTTTATGAGCGACTCAACCCCCTCGCCTCAGCTCACCCATTTAGACGCTCACGGGCAGGCCCAAATGGTCGATGTGTCGGCCAAAAATGCCACTGTCAGGCAGGCGATCGCCACTGGCACCATCACCATGCAGCCAGACACCCTCGCCGCCATTCAAGCAGGCAACGTCCCCAAAGGCGACGTGATCGGCACCGCCCGACTAGCAGGCATCATGGCCGCCAAACAAACCGCAACCCTGATCCCCCTGTGTCACCCCCTGCCGCTCAAAAAAATTGAGGTCACCATTGAGCCCGATCCGTCCCTACCGGGCTACCGCATTCAGGCCACCGTCAAAACTAAGTCTGAAACCGGCGTAGAAATGGAAGCCCTAACGGCAGTCTCCATCGCCGCCCTGACCCTATACGACATGGCCAAAGCGCTCGAAAAAAACATGCGCATCAGCGATATTCATCTGCTCGAAAAAATCGGCGGCAAATCCGGCTACTGGCAAAAGACCCCAGCGCCATAGGTCTGGCCATCTACTCGCGTACAATAGGCATAAGTCAACATATTGAAACCCCTATGCCTCCCCGCTGGCCCCGCAAACCCGATCCCGCTAATGATCCCCCCCTCCGCAAGTTAGAAGACCGCATCAACTTTGCTGTCCACGTCGCCGGATTTGCAGCGGTAAATTCTAGCCTGTGGTTCCTTAACACGCTCAATCCTGGCTCGTTGCCTCAGGTAAAGATTGTCACCTTTGTAATGCTGGCCATCCTGTTTGCCCACGGAACGTACATCTTTGCTGTCGCCGACTACTCCACTCAAAAAGTAGACGTGGGTAAATAGCGGCGAGCCCTCTATCATGATTGATGACTCTTTAGGTAGTATCCCGTTTGGGCATATAGCTTTTACTCTGGGAGTATTGATCTCCACAAATTCTGAAAACCGACTAAGAGAGGGCAACATGGCCACAGCATACTCCACCGAAATGTTAGAAGCGCTCGCCGCTGAAATTGGTGAAAATATCTACATAGACATCGCTAAGTGGCATTTATACCTGGGCGACGCTAAGCTACATACCCCTTTAGCAGAGAAGCTTTTGCCCATGGTTGCAGAAGACAATATCTCAGAAGATGGCGTGGTGAAGGTGCTACAAGATATTCCTATTAAACTAGGCGGTGGTCGCCGTACCGTACCGCTGGCCGAACTGCTGCCAATGCAGTGTCAGGTCAACTTGATCGACCTGCTCGAAGAATATCAGCAAAAGCTATAGACTCTTTGCCAATAGGTAATTCGCCAACCGCTGCGCAGGTACTTCGCCCGCACAGCGGCTTTTTGCTGTCATTTTGATAGGTTTTACA
>JBBQAC010000284.1:0-5294 GCA_038315915.1 Phormidesmidales cyanobacterium | reverse complement strand
CGGCGAGACGGTCGGCTGTGTTCTGGTTTTTCGTGACATTACCGAAAGGCGACAGCAAGAGAACCAACTGCAATATGAGCAGGAGCGCCTGAGCTTGGCGCTAAAATCTGCTGAGCTAGGCCAATGGGATATCAATACGGCGACTAATGAGGCCAACCGGAACTTAAGGCACGACCAAATTTTTGGTTACGAGTCCCTTTTGCCCAACTGGTCTTACGAAATGTTTTTAGAGCATATATTCCCAGCAGACCGGCCTGTGGTAGACGCAGCCTTTCAACAAGCTACCGAAGGCGGTTCGACCTGGGATTTTGAATGCCGAATTACGCGGGCCGATGGTGAAGAGCGGTGGATAGCGGCTAAAGGAAAGCTACAAAAACGAGCACGACAGCTAGGCGATCGCATGTTTGGCATCGTCACCGACATTACCAATCGCAAACAGGCCGAAGCCCAAATCGCAGCAAGCGAAAGACAATTTCGCGCGATCGCCGACACCATACCGCAAATGGTATGGGTTACCGACGCAGAGGGCACACCTGAATATTACAATCAGCGCTGGTGCGATTACGTCGGCTGCGACGCCAGCGACTTCATGGGTGAAAATTGGAGCGCTCCCATTCACCCGGACGACAGGCAGCAGACGATCAATCGCTGGGCTGAGACGGTAGCATCCGGCAAGCCCCATGAAGTTGAATATCGTCTCTTTAATGGCGAAAGCTATCGTTGGTTTCTGGTGCGTGCCCTACCTCTGCGATCCGACAGCGGGCAAGTCTTGAAATGGTTTGGCACCTGCACAGACATTGAAGACTTCAAGCAGATCCAGAAAGACCGTCAGCGTTTCGTTCGACTTGCAGAGAACAGCAGTGATTTCATTGGCATGAGCGATTTAGAAGATATTCCCTTTTACGTCAATCCGGCTGGCATCGAGATGGTTGGTCTCGACAGTTTGGAAGCGGCCCAAAACGTCAGCGTTGCCGACTATTTCTTTCCAGAAGATCGAAACACCATTGTCAACGAATTTCTTCCTGCTGTTCGCGAGCAGGGACACGGCGAGATAGAGATTCGGTTTCGCCATTTCAAGACAGCAGCACCGATTTGGATGGTCTACAAAGTGTTCGCACTGACTGATGGCAGCGGTCAACCGTTAGGGTTTGCAACCCTTAGCCAAAATATATCCGAGCGCCGACAGATGGAACTCAACTTACGCCAACTCGCTGCGGATCTTTCCGAAGCCGACCGCCGTAAAGACGAATTTTTGGCCACCCTCGCTCACGAACTGCGCAATCCCCTAGCGCCCATCCGCAGCGGCCTACAAATTATGCGTCGCAGCAATGTCGACAGCGAAACCTTCAATCGCCTCCGCGACATGATGGATCGGCAAATGACGCAAATGGTACATCTCATCGACGACCTGTTAGATGTCAGCCGTATCAGCCGAGGCAAAATCGATCTGCGCTTAGAAAGAACAGATTTGACCCTAGCTATCCAAGCCGCCATTGAAGCGACTCAACCTGCCGTTGAAGCTGCGCAGCACGAGCTAATCGTAACTCATTGGACGCGGCCCATTTACATCAACGCCGACTCAGTCAGGCTGACCCAAGTATTTAGCAACTTACTCAACAACGCCAGCAAATTATAGCGAACCCGGCGGTACTATCTCGCTAACCGTCAAACAAATCTCTGAAAATGGAGAAGACATCGCTGTCGTCTCTATTAAAGATAAGGGCATAGGCATATCAGCAGAAATGCTGCCTGAAATCTTCAACATGTTC
This sequence comes from Phormidesmidales cyanobacterium, assembly GCA_038315915.1. GTDB lineage: Bacteria > Cyanobacteriota > Cyanobacteriia > Phormidesmidales > Phormidesmidaceae > Phormidesmis. The sequence goes on along the minus strand of JBBQAC010000284.1, from coordinate 3,525 downwards.
TCCCAGGTAGAAGGCTCCTTGTCAAAATCGCAAGGGGGTCTTGGCATTGGGCTAACGCTTGTCCGCCAGCTAGTTGAAATGCACGGGGGCACTGTCAATGTCAAGAGTGAAGGGCTAAACAAAGGGAGTGAATTCGTCGTCAGGCTGCCTGCTTCGTCAGAATCTGCCGAGCCAACAATAACAGAATTACCCGTCCTCGAAACAACAGATGCTAGCCCCCGCCGAATCCTCATTGTTGACGACAACGAAGATTCCGCACTTACGCTTTCTATGTTGTTTGAAATAACGGGCGACGAGACTCAAACAGTTTATGACGGTAGAGCTGCCGTCCAAACAGCAGAGACCTTTCGCCCTGACGTTGCGCTACTAGATATCGGGTTACCCGAGCTGAACGGCTACGAAGCTGCCCAGCAAATCCGACAAAGCACGTGGGGAAAAGACATCATACTGATCGCCTTAACCGGCTGGAGTCAGGAAGAAGATAGGCAAAAGTCTAGTGCAGCAGGCTTTGATGCTCACATGGTAAAGCCTATAGACCACGACGAGCTACAGCATCTGTTGGACGAGTTGATGGGTCAAAGAAGGTGATGCAAAGGGAGCATGTCATTCACCTGCATAGAAAAAAGTGGGATAGGAGTAACTGCCTTTAGCAAATGGACTCAACGCTGTAATCATCACAGGCGATCGCTCTTCACCTTTCTGCCAACCCCAAAAATGCTCAGCAGCAGCGCCGCGCCGATCATGCCGATGCCCACACCAAAGGCCAGCCAGATACCCACCGGCAGAGCAACGGTCGTCGCGCCTAAAAAGGTGATTGGTAGGAGTGTGGCGTTTTGTACCGAGAGAATAGCGATCGCCACCACTAGCACCGCCGGAATCGTCACCACTAAAAACTTCACCATCGCTGAAGATCTCTCCTCGCTAGAACTGCAATCAGTAGCATCATAGTCGCTCGGCGGGCGGTTGAGTTTGCGTGACTTCTAAATAGATATGTTCCAGGCCAACAGCATGGCGAGAGATAGATTCTATCGTCAGCCCCGAAAAGCGATCTAGCAGCTCGGGCAGTTCTAGCAGCTCGGGCACCCAAAAGGCCAGGTCATTGCCGTACCGACGCGGGCTGAAGCCGTGAGTGTGGGCACGGGCGATCGCCGCTTCCTCATCGTCGGTCTGAATCATCACGATCTCTTTGGCCGGAATGCGTTTGCGCAGCGTCTCCAGCGTGCCTTCTGCCAGGAGCTGACCCTGTTTGATAATGCCAATGCGATCACACAGCCGCTCCACCTCATCTAGCAGGTGAGTGGTCAGCAGTACAGTCACCCCCTGCTGCTTGAGCAAGCGAATGAGATCCCACACCTCATAACGAGCTTCAATATCTAGCCCGGTAGAAGGCTCATCGAGCACTACCAGCTTAGGCTGATGAATAATCGCCGCCGCCAGGCTCAGCCGCCGCTGCATACCGCCGCTCAAGTCGCCCACCACGCTATCGGCGCGATCTGCCAGGTTCACGGCTGCTAAGCAATCAGCTATCCGCTCAGTCATCGCCTGCTTATTCAGGCCGTAAATGCGCGCCAAAAAGGCCAGCGTTTCGCGGCAGGTCAGGCTCTGGTAGAGCAAATTTTGCTGCGGCATCACGCCCACCAGTCGCTTGGTCGCGTCAGAAACGGGCTGGCCCTGAAGCAAAATTTCGCCGCTGTCGGGCTTGAGCAGGCCGCACAGCAAATTGAGCGCGGTGGTTTTACCCGCACCATTTGGCCCGAGTAAGCCGTAAATTTCACCGGGCGGCAAATGAAGTGACAACTCACTCAGCGCCTGCCGCTGGCCAAACCGTTTTGAAAGACGATGGATTTTTAGCATGAAAAGCAGAGTGAGCAGGGCAAATGGGAAAAAGTTACAGGAAAGTGCGATCGCCTAAAATTCCACTCCAGCTTGAGCCTTTACCCCCTGCTCTTTGAAGGGATGTTTGATCATCGTCATTTCAGTGACCAGATCGGCCCGCTCGATCAGCGCTGGCGGTGCGCCCCGACCGGTGAGAATCACATGACTCATCTCAGGCTTTTCATCCAGTCCTGCTAGCACCTGCTCTACAGAAAGGTAGCCCAGCTTTAGGGCGATATTCACCTCGTCGAGCAGGACGGTGCGATAGTCGGCGTTACGAATATAGGTAAGGGCTTTTTCCCAGGCGGCTTGGGCGGTTTGGATATCGCGATCGCGATCCTGCGTTTCCCAAGTAAATCCCTCTCCCATCGCGTGAAACTTGAGCTGCTCGGGCCAGTGACTGAGGGCAGCTTTTTCGGCAGGCTCCCAGCCCCCTTTGATAAATTGCACAATGGCGACGTTAAAGCCGTGACCGAGCGATCGCAATACCACCCCCAGCGCCGCCGTCGTCTTACCCTTACCGTTGCCCGTATTGACAATGATCAAGCCTTTTTCAATCTTGCGGTCGGCCAGGCGCTGTTCTTGAACTTCTTTACGACGCTCCATTTTGCGCTTGTACTGGGCTTCACTCAGCCCTTTTTGGGTGGCTTCTTCATCAAGCTGAGTGGCAGTTTGATCGAGGACGCTTTGGTCAGAATTGGCGGGGCTACTCATAGAGACAGTGGGAAAGAGTTTATTAAAACGGAAAAGGCTTAAAGGCGGCTGAATGAGCCTGCTCGCTTCAGATTAAATTATTTTGGTTTATCTGGATTGCCCTTAATCTTACCGTTTGGATGCACAGGCGTTGACTCGATGCCGATGTTAGCTTCTCCTTGACACAGACCTTGTGAATTTTTGAATGGCGGGAAAGGCTCAGCCACCCTGGGTCGAAGTGCGATAATACGGAAGGTGCGGATGCCATTTGACCGCATCCGTTACCCTAAATATTTCAACATCAGAGAATTTCACCTAGCATGACCCTCAAGCGTATTATCCTGTCCATTTTGACCCTGATTGTGGTTTTACTGATGGGCACCTCGCTCATTAGCAGCCTGGGCCAGCCACAGGTCGGCAATCAGCTGCAGCTCTACCAAACTGACTTACTGGTGCAGGCCAGCGAATGGGACGGCAGCGGCTTGCCAGACGATGAGGTGCAGCAGTTTCGCAAAGCTGTTTTTGGCAAAGAGGCTTTAGAGTCTGCGATTGAGCAGTACCAGGAGGTGCGCGCAACCTCAGCTACTGGGTTAGAGCGATTGCAGCAGCAGCTAGCTTCTGCCCCATCGACGAACGACGAGCAGGTTCAACAGTTGGCAACAGCGAGCACGCAGCAGCAGTTGATCAATCAAATTGATCTGCGAGTAGGGATGGTGCAGGCACAGAAAGGCGAGGTTGCCAAAGCCATAAAAACCTGGCAGAAGCTGACCTCAAGCACCGGTCAAGCGACTGGCAGAACGGATGAGGCGACTGCGGTCACGGCTGCCACTCTGGTCGATCTTTGGCAAATGCCTGCCACCGTAAGTCCTGAGACAGCCGCTATTCTCAATAACAACCTTAGAGGCTGGTTTCGCTATCGCGCTCTGGAGCGGCTGTACACAGTAGAGGAGCAGCCAG
>JBBQAC010000120.1:0-13064 GCA_038315915.1 Phormidesmidales cyanobacterium | reverse complement strand
CTGGGATTGGGAGGCGATCGCACTGGTTTCTTCGCGCTTGGTTTCGAGCTGGGCGATCGCCGCATCGCGCTCAGCCGTGAGCTGGTTTAGCTCTGCTTCGGTGAGCGCCTTGAGCTGTTGTTCTAGCCTGCCGAGTTCGTCGGTGTGAGACTGGATGCTGGCCTGAACCTCAGAGAGCTGTGCAGCCAGGGCGCGGTTGGCATTGTTCAAGGTTTCTGCCTGACGCACGAGCTGGCGTAGTTCGGCTTCCTGGGTGGCGAGTTTGGCTTGCAAAGCCAGGTATTCTTCTTCACCTAACGCCTTGACCTGAGCATTGAGCAGGGCTAGCTGAGCAGCGGTTTCTTCCATCTGCGCCGTCAGCGCTGTCATTTGCTGCTGAATATCGGCGCTCTGCTGGTGGCCCTGCGCGATTTGCTGCGTAAGCTGTTCGGCCTGGGCCTTTTGCTGCTGCCACTGCATCACGCCTTCCCACTGCTGTTTTTCCAGGAGGGTGGCTTTGATTTGCTGATATTTCTCGGCTTTTTTACGGTCTTGATCGAGGCGTTCTAGCTGGTCTTTTAGCTCGGTTTCGACGATCCGAAAGCGCTCTTCGCGGTCTTTGACAACATCTAGCTTGCCTTTGGCCTGATTGATCTTACGGTCAAACGAGGCAACGCCTGCTAGCTCGTCGATAATTTCTCGCCGCTCGCGGGCATTCATCGAAATAATGCTGGTGACGTCCCCTTGCAGCACCACATTGTAGCCTTCGGGATAAATTCGAAAGCGCTGAAGCTGCTCGTGAAGCTGGTTTAGCGTACAGGGCTCGCCGTTAATATAATAGTTAGAGGTATAGGTACCCTGGGCTGTAACTCGCAGTCGTCGGGTGACTTGCCATTCCTGGGGGGAGGCTGCGCTATGGCCGTTGCTGTGACCATTTCCATTGCCGTTGCCATTTCCATTGTGAGGGAAGGCGCTATGACCGTTTTGGCCATTCTGTCCATTCTGAGCCGTGAGCATCTCCAGTTCTTCTGGCTCGATGCTCGCTAGGCTCTCCTCTTTTGGAACGTTCTCTGAGGGCGTTGTTTCGCTCTCGTCTTCGTCCTCGCGGATTAGCCGGTCGGCGACGTCGCTGATGTCGAAAGTCGCGGTGACGGTGGTTTCGACCGTAGAGCGACGTTTGGCCTGGGTCTGGTTGACCAGGTCGGGCAGGCGCTCTGCTCGCATTCCCCGCGAGCTGGCCAGGCCCAAACAAAAGAGTAGAGAGTCCAGGATGTTCGACTTGCCGGAGCCATTAGGGCCAGAAATGACCGTAAAGCCTGACAAGAGCGGAACATCTGTCGTCCCCCCAAATGATTTAAAGTTTGAAAGCTCAACCCTTTTTACGTGCACTCAGGCATCCCACTAAGCAGTGCGTCTGTACCAACTAAAAAATAACATTAGTCACACTAGTAAGTCGTATTCTTAACAGACAGTGGTACAAAAATCACCCCTTTCGCTGACAAATTCTTAAATATTGATCCCAATATTGTTCCTGCTCAGCCCGCCCTTACGAGTTACTTTGCGTGTCTTCTCCTGAATTTTCTCAGCCGCGATCGCCCTCAGCACTCTTGGGGCCAGCCCTACTCGGTCTCGATCCGGGCCGGGCCAAGTGCGGACTGGCAGTCGTCGGCACAGACCGCTCGCTGTACTACCACCAGGTAGTACCCGTAGAGGAAGTGACCAGCACTATTCAGACCCTGCGAGAGACCTACCCAATCTCGGGCATTGTCATGGGCGACCAAACCGGGTCTCAGCATTGGCAGCAGCAGCTCAGAGCGTTGCCTGATGTGCCCAGAATTACCTTAGTGGATGAGCGCTATAGTTCGCTGGAGGCGCGCGATCGCTACTGGGAGATGTATCCTCCGACAGGACTTGGCAGGCTCATTCCGCAAAGCTTGCGCAGCATCTCTAGGCCAATTGATGACATTGTCGCCATCTTGTTAGTAGAGCGCTATTTGAAACGGCTGACGGGGGCAGATTAGGCTTCGGCTGGGCACTCAATGAGAAGAGCAAAGCTCTACAGCCGCCGAGGAATTTACAACTGGGCTCGGATGGTGAACGAATAATCTCCGCCGGGCTCTAGCTGGTAGTCACATTTTTCCAGAAACCGGCCCAAAGGCTCCTGGATCAGGGCTCTGCCCAAAGAAGGCTCGACTGTGAGCTGCCCTTTGCGAAAGCGCCAGCGGAAGCGCCATTCAAACTCATTTGCGCTCACCTCACCTTCAATCTTGCCGTTTTGCCAGGACTGATGGGTAATGCGAACATGCGCTGTCGTAGCCGGTAGATGATTGCGAGAACTCACGCGGACTCAGCGCTCCTAAAAGTGGTTGTTCTTTAATCTTTATAGCGTTACCCGGATGCATTCGGGTAACGCTAGTCACTTGGCCTGTTGTTATGCAAAGGTTTTGCCTGCATTGCTGTATTCAAGCCAAGTGACCAATGCTATACAGTTGAGCGGGCTTTTTGACTTTTATCATCAGCCCTTCTGACTTTAACCATAGCGGGCTGTCTCTTTAGCAACTACCCCCAAACGCGTAAATATTTTGTTAAGAAGCCTATTTCTTTATCTCTTGTCACAAAGTCACAAAGGATGGCGTTATCCTGGCTTGTCTATTCCAAGGGATCGCTATTGGCGGTAGCCTATAAGGTACTTACCGACGTCTCAAGAATTATCGTGCCTAAGGCTGGCATTATTTATAACGACATCAAGCCGGTGGCGAATGAAGCCGCCCAAATGCTGCGCGCCCGCCTCGAAGCGCTAGGCTACGAAGCTTGTTTGGCAACCGGTGCGACCGGGCTATTGGGCTATTCGGAGGCAGGCAGGCCGGTTTGTCACACGCCTGTAGACAGCCTGGTGCCGCCCGGATTTGACCAGAGTATGGACTTTGCAGTGGTGTTCGGTGGCGATGGGACGGTGCTGGCGGCGTTTCGGCAGGTCGCACCCAAAGGAATTCCTCTGTTAGCCGTTAACACGGGTCACATGGGCTTTTTGACCGAAATTTATCTCAATCAGCTCCCTCAGGCTATCGATCAGCTCGTGGCTGGTAACTACGAAGTTGAAGATCGGGCGATGATACTGGTACAGCTGTACAGTCATGACAAGCTGAGCTGGGAGGCGCTGTGCTTGAATGAGTTGGTGATGCACCGTCAGCCGCTGACGAGTATGTGTCATTTTGAGGTGCAGGTGGGCGGTCATGCGCCGGTTGATATTGCCGCTGATGGCATTATTGTCTCAACCCCGACAGGATCTACGGCCTATTCTCTCTCGGCGGGTGGCCCGGTGATTGCGCCGGGGGTATCGGCGCTTCAGCTTATGCCCATTTGTCCGCATTCTTTGGCCTCGCGCGGGCTGATATTTCCGGATTCGGAGCCGGTGACCGTAAAGTCGGCCAATCCTGAATCGCTGGTAATGGTGGTCGATGGCAATGCAGGCTGCTACGTGGTGCCCACTGACCGGGTGCGTTTGGAGCGATCGCCCTATCCTGCCCGCTTCGTCCGGCTCAAGTCTCCCGAATTTTTCCGGGTGCTGCGCGAAAAGTTGGGGTGGGGACTGCCTCATATCGCCAAGCCCACTTCTGTAGAACTCCCTTAAGTCGCTTCCTCTTACAACTACGAGTGCAATATGAGCGCATTATCTGCCTCCCAATCGCTATCCCAAAGCCTGCCCCAAGTGCTGATCGTCGAAAGCGATGAGAGCTTGGCCAACGAGATCGGCGTCGATCTATATGAAGCTGGGTATGTATCGCTGAAGGCTTACAGCTTAGCCGAAGGCATGGCCCTGGCGCGCACAACCGCACCTGCCTTGATTGTCGTCGCCCGACGACTGGCCGAAAACTCTGGCCTATCGCTGTGTCAGCAGTTACGAGCTGAGCAAAACCGCGTACCCGTTTTGCTGATGATGGCGCACGACACGCTTGCTGACCGGGTTGCCTGCTTGGAGGCGGGCGCGGACGATTACTTTTTGGCTCCTTACCGCAGCGATGAATTTATCAAGCGGGTGAATGCCTATCTCAAGCCCAGTGAGGCCAGCGGCGAGCAGCTTCGATTTGCTGATCTGGTGTTGGATTTGACGCAGCGGCAGGTGATTCGCAACGATCGCGTGATTGAGCTGACGATGAAAGAATTTGAGCTGCTGAAATATTTGATGGAGCACCCGCGCGAAGTGCTCACGCGCAAGCAGATACTCGAAAGCGTATGGGGCTACGACTTCATTGGCGAATCGAACGTGATTGAAGTGTACATTCGCTATTTGCGCCTGAAGATAGACGGTGAAAATGAAAAGCGGCTGATCCAGACGGTTCGAAGTGTGGGCTATGTGCTACGAGAGAGTTAGACGCTTGATGTAATCTGTGTTAGACAGATACCCGGACAGCTTGAATCTCCCGATTTCTCCCATGACCCTATCTCGATGGAATCAGCTCATGCCTTTACCTCAGCGGATTCGTTATGCTGTTTTGCCGCTATTGCTCTACACATTGATGACAAGTTGCTCAGTCGCCGACGGCCCCGCCTCATCTGAAGCGCCAGCCGCTGACGATAGCGGCGTTATCGCTCCATCCCCCACTCCCTCATCCCCCATCACCCTCAACGGCCCTGGACAGATCCTCCCCATCACTGCCACTGCCGAAATGAAGGGCGAAACCTTCGATCTCGAAGTCACTGAGACGACTCGGGAGCGATCGCTTGGCCTCATGTTCCGCTCAGCCCTCCCCGACAATCGCGGTATGTTATTTTCCTTCGATCCGCCCCGGCAGACGAGCTTTTGGATGAAGGATGTGCCGGTGCCTTTGGACATGGTGTTTTTACGAGATGGGGTGGTGATTGCGATCGCACCCTCAGCCCCGCCCTGTGCGGCTGAGCCTTGCCCGACCTATGGCCCCGGCAGTGAGATTATCGATCAGGTGATTGAGTTGCGCAGTGGGCGCGCTGCCGAAATGGGCCTTCAGCCGGGGGATACGGTGAATATCCAACCATTGACTGAGCCTCGCTAAGTACAAATGTTAAGCAAATAAAGAAATATCACCCCGCTTTTGTCGTTCTACCGTAAGATCACGTAACTCAAGCGGAAATTTGAACATGCGCTAAAACAAGGTTTAGTAAAGGTTGAGATTTTTCTGTTCCTGAAAATAAAAACCGGGTTTACTAAACCTCAGCATCTGAACAGCTTTAGGTTCGGCTGAGGGGAGCTATGCGCTGATACTGCCCCAAGTTAGTTCTGTAGGGTAGGCCGCTCCGGCTACGGATGTAGCGATCGCAATGTTTAGGCATCATCTCAGCAAAAGATCTTGCTCTACTCATAAAGACCTCAACTTTTAAAGGTATTGCTACAGATAGAGTTGCCCTTCTCAATTATGAGTAAAGGTATTTATCTATCCAACCAGCTCAATAAATACCTGCTGACCCGTTTATATACCCTTTAATATTCACCATCTACCCACAAACAGCCATGTCGAATGACTACGCCCCCCTCATTCGCTTTTTACAAGACGAACTTTCGATTCCACCCACTTCTATTAAGCTAGCGCTGAAGCAGTGCCGGGAAGATGTTGGCCCGCTGCCGATGGTGCTGTGGCAGCAGGGCGTGTTGACGGTGCAGCAGCTGGAGAGGATTTTTGATTGGATGGAAGTAGCGTAGAAAAGAAATCAGAAGGCAGAAGGCAGAAGCGGAGCGTTGCCAAGACTCCTGATTGCTGATTCCTGCTCCTGATATATCAATCCTGTAAAAATTAGCTGGACTTGCAGCAAATTTTCGTGATGGATGCAATATTCGTAGAGTTGCTCTGCTATTGCTTCCGATGACGCCTGATCAGTCACGTTTTATCAAAATTGCCGATATCATCATTCAGTGGTTTCCTGCGGGTGGAAGCACTGCGCTGTTTTTCCATTTTGTGCGAGAAGGTGAGTGGGTACTAGCGGCGCTGATCTTTCCGCTTCTGCTGGCGGCGGCGGTGTGGGCGAAGTACGTTACAAGCTTTATTGAAACGCTGGGTGTCAGTCTGGGCAACAAGGCTAAAAGCGATGCCCAGTCTTTTGAGCAACGGCTAACAAAGATAAATAAAAATTTGCAATGGCGCTTGTCGGCGGCTGATGACCGATACCTGCGGGCTCAGGCAAATGCCTGTCGCTTCTACGCAGTGGAAGGGGTCAAGAAAAATAGATGGAACCCTGCCACAATTTTGGAGGAGGTATATGTTCCGCTGGAGCTGAGCGGACGCTTGAACCAAGGGGGCTTTGTAGAAGGTATGGCAATGGATAGAGTTGCGCCTACTGAAACCAAGCCTCAGTACATCTGGGATTTGCTGCGGCAGGTGAATCAGCAGCCCGATTGCAAGCATATCGGAATTATTGCACCAGGCGGATTTGGCAAAACGACGCTGCTGAGGCACGTAACCTATCGCTATAGCCATGAGCCGCATCGCATCTCCAAAGATAAGCAGGTGCTGAATTTGATTCCGGTGCTACTGTATTTACGAAAGTGTCGGGATGACATTGCGCAGACGGATGCGCCAGATTTGCCGACGCTGATTGCTGAACATCACATTAAAGAGATATCGAGCAAGCTGGCGGAGCTAGATATAGACTGGGCGAAAAAGTTGTTGGACAGCGGCAAAGCGCTGGTGATGATCGACGGTTTTGATGAAGTGGCAGCAGATCAATGTGAGGCGGTGAGTGAGTGGATTGATCGGGCGATTCGCGACTATGGAACAAAAACGACGTTTATTTTAACGACTCGTCCGGCGGGGTATGAGCGCTACAAGGGGCAGCAGGCGCTGAAGCTGGCCAGGGTGAAAGCATTTACCGATGAGCAACGCGACAAGTTTTTGCAGCGCTGGTATCTTTGCCAGGTAAAAAATGATCGATTCGGACAAAACCTGGATGGAGTGGAAGACGAGGCCACCCGGGAAGCGACTGATTTGATCGAGCAGCTCGACCAGCGGCGTGAGCTAGCAAATATGGCCGATAACCCGCTGTTGCTGGTGATGATGGCGACCTATCACAAAAACAATCCGGCTCGCAGCCTGCCGCTGATCAGGCACCAACTATATAGAGACTTTTGCCAAATGCTGCTAGAAGACAGGCCACGTTCTAAAGATGTGAAGATCGCGCTTCCGGCAGAAGAGAGTCAGGCAGTGTTGCAGCGAGTGGCACTGGAGATGGTGCAGCAAGACTGTATTGCCTTGTCTGTAGATAAAATGACGCAGCGAGTAGCGCAGAGCTTGAGCCAATGCCGCGAATTGTTGGGTGGGATGACGGTGTCGGCACGGGACTTGGTGAAAGAGATAGAAGAAGTGAGTGAGCTGCTAGTGCGGCGACAGGCTTCGGACGAGTATGAGTTTGCGCATCGGAGCTTTCAAGAGTATTTGGCAGCGGTAGAGGTCAAGCGACGGCGGGAAGACAGCTTGCTGCTGGCGCTAAAACCTGAGTGGCGCGATACGGCAGTGCTGTATGCGGCGCTGGAGAATCCGACGAGTTTGATAGAGCAGCTATGCGATCGCGGAGATCGCGAAGCGCTGGATTTGGCTTATGACTGCTGGCTGGAAAAGCGAGAGTTGGTGCCACCAGCAACCTTTGAAACGCTACAGAACCTTTGCTACGTGCAGTTAGAGCAATACATGGTGAGCGGCGACTGGAAAGAGGCGGATATGTACAACTATCGTCTGATGATTCAGGTACTGCACAAGCGCTACGGCGACTATTTTTCGGCTGATGAACTGATCACCTTTCCCTGTAGTGACTTGCTGCGGATAGATGGGCTGTGGACGAAGCACAGTAAAGGGCGATTTGGCTTTAGTGTGCAAAAGGACATTTACGTCGAGTGTGGCGGCGTGCTAGATGGCAGATATTATGAGGAGCCCTTTGTAAAATTTATTCAAGTTGTGGGCTGGTGCAAAGCCAACGCTAAGCATTACGATAGCTTTAACGAACTGTTGAGGGACTCCGCTTTGCGTCGTTACGATCAGTTTATTTTTTCGTCAGAGAAAGGTGTGGGGGGACACCTCCCGCGCCGGAGCACTTATGGTGACTTACATCCGGTTTTTCTTCTCTCGCATCCAGACTTGTGAATTGTAGTGCATGTTAGCTTCAGCCCATTTTTAAATCTCGTAAACGCTAGCTGTTCATACTAATCCTCGTCGTTTCATCAATTCAACAATACTTTCCTTGGGCTTGGCACCGTGTGATCGCCGTTCTGAAGGGGCTGTGTGATCGCCTGAGCATCCATTAGGCGATTTGGGGTAGCGGGCTATAGTGTATCTGCATTAGCTCACTAGCGTTCAAAGTCTCCAACGCATAGGTTCTTCCCTGCAAATCTACAAATTCAACCTCAAGATCATCAGACTCATAAACTTCTACAACGGTACCGACCTGCCCCTTACGAAGATTTGAATCAGGCAAGTCTTTAGTCAAAACAACAACATCTAAAAGTTCCATAGCAGCGACTCCTAAAACTAAAGGACATAACAGGTAATAAGCCGGGGAAAGTTCTCCCCCTTCCTGACAATCCAAGCACTTCTGATCATAACGGGCTCACCTGTCGTTGACATATTAAAGTCGACCTGATATTTCTGTCCATGAGCATTTTGCTGAGTTGCTAGCGCCTCTCGATTTTGCAGCGCCTGTCGAAGGGCCGCTCGCAGCGCTTCAGCCTCTGCAATGCCAATCCCTAGCGCTGAGCGAAAAACCACAGCCTTGTGACGGCCTTCAGGAATCTGGATTGAGCGCATAGCCTTCTAGCTTTTCTGACGGTATAACGGCTCTGTCAGGATTAGGCAGCTTCATCTTAGTAGCTCGACAAACTCAGCCATCTCTGATCGCTCACGCATCGACTCATCTACCAAAGGATAACCCGGCTTTATTTCCGCTGTCTCCTCTGTTGGTGGCGTAAACCTGTGCCTGCGTTAGCTGTGGCCTTTTGGTAACGATATCTTCCGGGTTCATCCCGGCGTTGAAGTCGCTTGCAATATTTTGAACAGTGATGCGAGTGCCCGCAATGCGGGGACGACCGCCGCAAACGGCGGGGGTTTTGACAATTAAGGTGCCAATGTCGATAGCTGCTTGCATGGTTTACGTTCCAAACCCTGGTTTCAGGGTAGCTCAGGGTAATGATTTTCTACCTTGCGTATTCTGGAGTGCGAAGCCGGGGTGGCTAATTTTCGTGCTTTCTTCCTACTTTCACTGGAGAAATCATGAAAACGACTGCTTATTTTGCAACAGAACCGCTGGGTTTGGGCGCGATCGCCCCCCTTACCCTACTCACCTCAACACCGCCCAGATTGCCCGATGAGGGGAGCGATCGCCCACCCCAAGAAGAACTGCGCCATATTTTGCTCGGTAGCCCAGATGTGATTCAGCAAGCCATTCACCGGCTCCACCAGCTCAACTACGCCGAACCAGGACTGTGGGGCCCGCTGGTGAGGGTAGAAGATCGCCTGATCATTACCCCTTCACAGGGCGCGGCGATGAGGTTGCTGAGGCGAGCTTTGTAGAATTTGAAGCGGAATCTAAGTAAGGGCGCTCACCTTGCGCCCTTGTCACCATTCTATAATCGAGTAAGTCGTACAGAAGGCTGTGTCGTAATATGACAAATCTTGCCGAAATTGAATCAGCTATACAGAAGCTGCCGCCAGGTGAAATTCGGCAGCTAGTAGACCGGCTGCAAGAATATTTAGAGAACGAATGGGATAAACAAATAGAAGCAGATGCTAACTCAGGTAAGTTAAATGACCTTATTGCTAGAGCTGAAGCTGATATTGATGCGGGTAAGGTAAAGCGCTTAGATGAAATCATTCGCAACACCTGACTTTTGGAATGCTTACGCGAACTTACCTCAAAAGATCCAGCGGGAAGCAGATAAAACGTATCTCATCTGGCGAGATAACCCTCGATATCCATCTTTGCACTTTAAGAAAGTCAAAGACAATCTCTGGTCTGTTCGCGTCACTCTCAACTATCGGGCATTAGCCATAAAAAGAGGGGATGACTACTACTGGATTTGGATTGGTACACATGAGCAATATGATCGGCTTCTGAAGTGAAATCGAATCAGCCTTCACTGATCAGTCTGGCTGCTGTAAAGGCTTTAACCTTGAGCAGTCCGATTAAAGTGTCAAGCTGCTCGTAGAGATCTAGCTCTTCCTTTTCTTTTGTATCCATCGAACTATCGCGACTTCTTTGTAACAGCGTCCTTAAACGGATTTGCGCGCTTTCGGAAACCTTAAAATCGACAATTTGCTGTGAGGTTGGTTGGCTGACAAGAAAATCCAGGATTTCCTGGTACGTTCCAGATGTCGTATCTGAACCGGCCAAAGGCGCACTTTCTACAGACTTTCCAGGCAGCGCTGCTGAAAGAAAGCGGGCGAAAAGCTCAGGAAGCTGGCCGCGAAAAGGTTCCAAACGCTGGGCGAATTCGTCTGGAACCTCGATAGTAATTTGCGCCATGCTAAGAGCTCCTGCAAGTCGTTGTTACTTATTATAAGAAGCTACGAGCAGAGATAGCCATACAGACTTAAGGAAGCCTGCTGTGTTCACGGGTGAGGTCGCGAAGGCGATCGCTCACCTCATCCGTCAGCAAATCAGAACTCTCATACCGCCAGCGCCAGTTTGCCGGAATCTTACTGGGGTCGTTCATCCGGGCACTGCCATCTAAAGACAACAAATCTTGCAGAGGCACAATTGCCAGATCTGCAACAGAGGCCAGTGCCGTGCGAATCAACACCCAGTTAATCTCTGTGATGTCATCAGGGCTGTTGTAGCCAAGATGCTGTGCCAAAAACTGTTTTTCATGCGAAGGTAGCGTTTCCCACCAGCCAATTGCAGTGTCGTTGTCGTGCGTTCCCGAATAAACAATGCAGTTGGTGACATAGTTGTCGGGCAGGTGCGGGCTCTCTGGATCGCCGCCAAAAGCGAACATGAGAATTTTCATGCCGGGGAAGCCAAAGCGATCGCGCAACGCCTCCACCTCCGGCGTAATAATCCCCAAGTCTTCTGCCAGCACTGGCAAGCTGCCCAGCTTTTCTGCCAGCGTCTCGAAAAACGCATCGCCCGGAGCCTTCACCCACTCACCGTTCATTGCCGTCTCCTCGCTCGCAGGCACCTGCCAGTAAGCCTCAAACCCACGGAAATGGTCAACCCTCACCCAGTCCACGTACTGCAAAGTCGCCTTGAAGCGCGAAATCCACCACTCAAAGCCCGACTCCTCGCACTTCTCCCAGTCGTACACCGGGTTGCCCCAGAGCTGACCAGTCTCACTAAAATAGTCCGGCGGCACCCCGGCAATATAGGCCGACTCCAGCGTTTGCGGGTCGAGCTTGAAGAGCTGCGGATGCGCCCACACATCTGAGCTGTTGTGACAGACGTAAATCGAAACGTCGCCAATAATTTGAATATTTTTGTCGTTGACGTAGCGGCGCAGCGCCATCCACTGCTCAAAAAACTTAAACTGCACAAATCGGTGAAAGGCAACCTCCGTCTTAAGTTCTTCCAACTTTGCCTGCATCGCCGCTGGTTCCCGGCGGGCAATACTGGTCTCCCACTGGCTCCAGGGCTTGCCATCATTCGCCTCTAGCAGCGCCATAAAGAGCACAAAGTCGTCGAGCCACCAAGCCTGCTCCTCGCAGAACTTATCGTAGTCAGCATTAGATCCCTGCTGTGCAAATCGCCCAAACGCCTGGCGCAGCATTTGAGTTTTATGCGGAATCACCCGGCTGAATTCAACCCGACTGGGCTTAGCATTTTCTAGCGGCGAAACCTCATCGGCATTGAGCAGCCCTTCCTCCACCAGCTTTTCTAAGCTCACCATCAGCGGGTTTCCGGCAAAGGCGCTGAAGTTCATCGTGTAGGGCGAATGATCGTAGCCAGTGGGGCCGAGCGGCAAAATTTGCCACAGGGTTTGGCCGCTGCGCGCCATAAAGTCGATAAACTCGTAGGCTGACTGTCCCAAATCACCAATGCCGTGGCGGCTAGGTAAACTAGTAGGATGCAAAAGAATACCGCTGGCGCGCTCAAATTTCATAAGTTAGTTTTTTAGTTTTTGGGGTGATACGCTAAGACGTTCGCTCTCTTCATAGGTGAAAATATCACGACAGTGCACCTGTCTATAGGTTGGTTTATGTGCACTCTGTGAACTGGGCGAACTGCCGATGTCATGAAACGCTGTTAAGCAGTGTGAAAACCTACTCTCCCCGATAAATTTCCTTCTTTTGTAAGACGAACGACCGCCAAATTTGCCATACCTTGGCAAGATTGCATATAGCTATTCGTTGGATCCTTCTTTTATGGCTCTAGATAACAGTCCGCTCTGGTTCAAAAATGCCATCATCTACGAGGTGCCAGTGCGCGCCTTCGCAGACAGCAACGGCGACGGTATTGGCGACTTCAGAGGGTTAACCGAAAAGCTAGACTATCTGCAAGAGCTTGGCGTCACGGCCCTGTGGGTGCTGCCCTTTTTCCCTTCACCGCAGCGGGACGACGGCTACGATATTTCTGACTATCTGTCGGTCAATCCCATATACGGTACGCTCGACGACTTCAAGGCTTTTCTCGCGGCAGCTCACGAGCGCGATATTCGCGTCATTATCGAGCTGATTGTCAACCACACTTCTGACCAGCATCCCTGGTTTAAGCGATCGCGGCTGGCTCCGGCAGGTAGCTCCGAGCGCGACTTTTACGTATGGAGCGACAGCCCCGATAAGTACAAGGGCACGCGCATCATTTTTCAGGATTTTGAAACCTCAAACTGGACATGGGACCCGGTGGCCAAGGCTTACTACTGGCATCGCTTTTACTCGCACCAGCCCGACATTAACTACGACAATCCGGCAGTGCAGCAGGCAGTGTTCGACGTGCTCGAATTCTGGCTGGAAATGGGCGTGGACGGGCTGCGGATGGACGCAGTGCCCTACCTGTTTGAGCGCGAAGGCACTAACTGTGAAAACCTGCCCGAGACGCATGATTTCCTCAAAAGTCTGCGCAAGTACGTAGATGATCGCTACGAGGGCAAACTGCTGCTGGCTGAGGCCAACCAGTGGCCCGAAGATGCGGCGGCTTAC
>JBBQAC010000137.1:0-12057 GCA_038315915.1 Phormidesmidales cyanobacterium | reverse complement strand
GTGATGGATCGCTACTGGAATCAAATCAAAGCAAACCGGGGCGCTGAGCAGGTCATTGGCTGGCTGCTCGCTGGGCAAACAATACCGCCCGAACTCAGCGGCCAAATCAACTTAATGAAGCTCATGCTACACCCCAACGGCCTCAAGCCTCACGTTGAGAACTGGCCCGCAGTAGCCACTTACGCCATCCACCGTGTCTACCGCGAGAGCTTAGGAGAAGGCCAAGATGAACAATCTCAAAAACTGTTTGAAGAACTGCTGAGCTATCCGTCTGTCCGCGAGCTTTGGCAGACGCCTGCTGAAGAGAGTTGGCATCTGCCGCTACTGACGGTCAATTTTGCCAAAGAGGGACGACAGCTCAGCTTTTTTACCACTCTCACTACCCTGGGCACACCTCACGACATTACGCTACAAGAGCTGCGGCTAGAGTGTTTGTTTCCTGCCGATGAGCCCACAGAAAGACAGTTCACCTCAACTGAGCTAGGCAAACACCCGTAGCAAAAAATGAGGGTAGCCATAAGCAGGCGGGAACTCTATTGCGTAGCTGAGTAAGATGCCCATAATCCTTATGAAAATTAGAATAGGCTTTCTGCGAGGCGGTAGACTCTCCGATAGCAGCGCTCTACCGGCTGGCAAAGGTAATCTACGGGTGCCTTTTTCCTGGCTTTTGGTAATGCCATTTGCCATTCAGGTCTTCGGGGCAGTTGGCTTAGTGGGCTATCTTTCGTATAAAAACGGGCAGCGTGCGATTAACGATTTGGCTCAGCAGCTAGAAGAAGAAATCAGCTTGCGGGTCGATCAGTATTTGAATAGCTATTTAGCCCTGCCGCCTCATCTCAACGAACTTAACCTGGATGCCATTGAGCAGGGGCTGCTTGACCCCAGAGATATTGAAAGCGCTGGCCGTTACTTTTGGAAGCAGTCTCAAGTTTTTGAGCAGCTCAGCTATATCGGCTATGCGCTAGCCGATCAGTCGGGGGCGGGAGCGGGAGCGGGGGCGGGGGCGGGGCGCTGGTTTGAAGGACAAGATATTGTGATTACCCAGCATCCTGCCAGACAGTCAGATGACTATACCTATGCCGCTGACGAACAGGGCAATAAAACGGCGCTGGTGCATTCCACCGAATATGACGCGGTCAACGACGATTGGTATGTACAAACCGCAGCAGCGGGCAAACCCATTTGGAGCGAAGTTTACGTTGCAGAAGGTTTTGACGACTATATTGCCGTGTCAGCCAATGCGCCTATGTATGACGATGAGCGCAAATTGCTGGGGATTCTAAGCATAGACTTGCTGCTCGCTGATATCAGCAAGGTGCTGAAACAAATCGACGTGAGTGAGAACGGTCAGGTTTTCATTATGGAGCGAGACGGGCGGTTGATTGCTGGCTCTGGCAGGCAGTCAATTATCTCTGCGCAGGCAGACGAACCGGATCGCTTCAGCATTTCTAATAGCCCTGATCCGCTGTTGCGATCGCTGGGCCAGTCTCTTCAGCAGCAGTTCGGCAGCTTGGAGGCGATTCCCGATCAGCAGACGCTTGAAATGTTTTTTGAAGGACAACAGCAGCTCGTTAGCCTACAATCCTGGCGTGATGACTATGGGCTGGACTGGATAATTGTTGTTAGTGTGCCAGAATCAGACTTTACAGCGCAGATTCGGGCCAACAATCGGACGACGGTTTTACTGTGTCTTTTGGCGCTAGCAGTCGCCACCACTTCTGGCGTTTTTACTTCTCGCTGGGTGAGTCGTCCAATTTTGAGGATGGGTCAGGCAAGTCGGGCGATCGCCAGCGGCAATCTAGAACAATCTGTAAAATCCTCATCCGTTCGAGAACTCGACATATTAGCCGGGTCGTTCAATCAAATGGCCGAAAAACTGCGATCCTCATTTTCATTATTAGAGCAGTCGAATA
The DNA here is from genome assembly GCA_038315915.1 of Phormidesmidales cyanobacterium. Taxonomy (GTDB): domain Bacteria; phylum Cyanobacteriota; class Cyanobacteriia; order Phormidesmidales; family Phormidesmidaceae; genus Phormidesmis. Next base: position 10,144 of record JBBQAC010000137.1, on the reverse strand, counting down.
CAGAGCTTGAACACCGGGTGGAAGTGCGCACGCAAGACTTGCAGCAAGCGCTAGACGAGTTGAACTGGGCTCAGAGCCAGATGGTGCAAAGCGAAAAAATGTCTGCTTTGGGTAAAATGGTGGCCGGGATCGCTCACGAGATCAACAATCCGGTCAACTTTATTCACGGCAATCTGGACTATGTTCAGCAATATACCGAAGACTTGCTGCATTTGATTCAGCTCTATCAGCAGCATTTTCCTCAGCCGCCTGATGCAATCAAGGCTGAGCAAGATAGGTTAAATATCGAATTTCTCATGGAAGACTTGTCGAAGGTATTGGCTTCCATGAATGTGGGCACGGAGCGAATTCAAGAGATTGTGCTGTCGCTGCGCAATTTCTCTCGGTTGGACGAGTCTGACTTGAAAGCGGTTGATCTTCATCAGGGAATTGATAGTACGCTGTTGATTTTGCAGCACCGCTTGAAGGCAACCTCGGCTCGGCCCGAGATTGTTGTCATCAAGGAATACGCAGTATTGCCGCTGGCAGACTGCTACGCAGGGCCGCTCAATCAGGTATTTATGAACATCCTGGTCAATGCGATTGACGCGCTAGAAGAACGAGACAAAGACCGTAGCGATGAAGAGGCAAACGAGAATCCAAGCACTATTACAATTCGGACGGTGGTGGTAGGAGACTTCGTAAAAATTGTAATTGTCGACAACGGCGCGGGGATGGCACTAGCGGTTCAGCAAAAAATCTTTGATCCGTTTTATACCACTAAGCCAGTTGGCGAAGGCACGGGCATGGGCCTGTCAATTAGCTATCAAATAATTACCCAAAAGCACCAGGGGAAGCTGAGCTGTTTTTCGGCGGTGGGTGAGGGCACCACGTTTGTGATTGAGATTCCGATCCATCCGCTGTGATTTGCGAGGATTGTCTGCTGCTTGAAGCTACGAGCGGTCTTGCTCCGATAGCGACGTTAGCCACTGGCGACTTCGCCGGGTTAGCCGACTGAGGTAGCTAGCTGAACGGGTAGCAATCAGCGCTTGCCGCTGCTGCCAGGGAGAGTAGCCACACCACTCAACATAGGCCGGAATGGCCAGCACCTCCAGGAATACCTGCCACTTGCGCACAATCTTCTCAGGCGTAAAGTCCTGAGCGCGAATTTGGCCCTGGGCAATGAGCGATCGCCGCCAGCTAACATCTAACTTAAGCAAATCCAAGTTCTCTAAAAGTCCCTGAAAAGACTTAACTTCTACATAGTTTTGGCCGCGCTGACCCGTTTGGCGGTAGGCACTTTCAGCGCCCAAAATGGGAATGCTGCCGCTCAGCCACGCATTGTAGAGCTTAGTTGCAGGCTTGTGGGCAAATCCTCCGCTCAGGCGGCGCTGCCACGGATTGAATGAGCGGACTGCGACCACGGCATCGACGTCGTGGTAGTCGTTCCAGCCAGTATCCAGGCCGTTGTATTGGCTCCAGCGATTGGTATTGGCCACTACCTTGGATCGCAGACCGCGCTCAGCTAAGGCCGACTCCCACAGGTCGGACTTTAGCTCTGAGGCCAGGTTATCTTGATGGCCAAAAAAAGCTACGGTTTCGAGGCGATCGCCCCGGCTAGCATCTCGCGCGATGAGCTGTGGCTGTGGCCAGTGAGGAATGAAAAAACGATTGGTCGAAGGCGATGCTTCGGCTGGGTTTTGGACAACATGGAGTAACGCGATCGCACTCAGGGGTGCTTCTGCCTTCATACAGATCAGCAGCCGCTGGGGGGCAGGTGCAATCTTGGCTGAGCGGAGGGCATTGCTATGGCACAGCACAATTCCTGCTGCCGGGAGCTGCTGCGTGAGCTGACAGTCAACCCCCGAGGCCCGCAGCCGCAAGCAGGTTTGAATTGTCCAGGCATAGATCCCCAGGCCATAGCCCGCCCAGTTTTGGTCGGGGCTCTGAGGTAAGCTATTGGGCCAGAGCGCCGGTGGAATAAAAAAGAAAATCGGCGGCATTACAGCAGGTATTGACCGATCAGGGTCGGAAAACTGATGGTATTGAGTACGGGCAAGGTAGGCAGATTGCGCAGTCGATAGTGAAAAGGGCTCAACGAGCTGCCCAGCAAAAGAGAAAATTCACAGGCTTCTACCGTTTTAAATCGCTTCGTCGAGACCAGATGCCAGCAGCTTTTTCGCAGGTCGTTCATAAAATACAACGGCGCTACCAGCGGCCACTGCCACCACTGATATCGCATTCGCCGCAGCAGATAGCGGCTCAGCCCAATCTGCCAGAACAAATTGAGCAGGTACTCGCGCTCTAATCTCTCTTTTGGAATCAGGTGGCGTAACTTCATTTCCGGGTTGTGCCAAATTGCCCAGGCTTGTCGAATATAGCCGAGGGTTTCAACATCTTCCCCTTTAGCCTTGAGGCTACCTGCTTTGACGCCAGCTAAAGTGGGCTTGGCGGGTACCTGAGCCAGCCAAGCCTGCCGCCGAATAACCATCCCCGCGCCCGCCGGTAAGACCCCTCGCACGGATGAGTACTGAAAGGGCTGACTGCCTCTGTCGATAATGGCCAAACAGCAGGCAATACGCTCAAAATTAGGAGGTGGCGTTGTTTCATAGACGCCTTCAATGCTGCTGCCATAAGCGCCTGCTTCCGGGTGCTGCTGACCGAAGCGGAAGGCTGCATTGACCCAGTTTTCATCAGGCAAAATATCATCATCTAAAAACCCAATCAGCGGACTGCGAACTTCTCGAACTGCGCGGCGGCGGGCAAAGGCCAATCCTTGCTCTGGCTCGAAACAGTAACGCAACGGGACATCTGATCGCCAGCGGCGCTGCATTTGAGTAATGACGGCGGCAGTGCGATCGCAACTATTGTTGTCAACGACGACGATCTCCCAGCGGCAGGAAGACTGCTGCAAACTCAAAGTCTCTAACAGTCGAGGCAACTGAGATTCCCCGTTGTAAGTACAGATGACGACTGAGAAGTCTAGCACGATTCTTTTCCGGTAGGCACTTTTGCAGACATCAGGCAGTCACACTGGCACTCTCTCTTTCAAGGGCACCGCTTAATCTGATAATACAGATATCTCATCCAATCGGGAAGTTTAAGCGTTGATGATTTTCTCTAAGGTTAAGATCAGACTCAGGTTTGATGATGACAACATTATCCGCAGGACATCGCCTTCAATAACGTCCTGTGAAAAGTCTGACCCGCTCACGCGCTTTTATTGATCATACTTCCATAACCTTCTCTTTACCTGCTGTGGGAAAAACTCTGATAGCGTGAACTGGCAATCTTTTCATGCGGTCTATAACGACTCGTAGCGGTTGAGAATGACAGTTGTTTCTTAAGTAGAAGCATTCAGGTGTGTATTGGGTGCCCAGGCTTTAGTCGGGCCGGGTGCCGTTCGATTCAACGTTGCTAATTGGTTCATGCGCTTGCTAGTCAGGTGCCTGTGGAATTTGGCAGCGACAACAGAATTTAGGAAAGGTCATGATACCCTCTCTCTCTCAAATTGGCACCTTTGCCAGCGATACTGGCGCTGAAATTGTTGCTTTTGATGATGCCCGGCAGCTTCTTTATATTGTCTCTGGGAATGCCACGGTTTACGCGCTGGATATCAGCGATCCCACTGATCCCCAGAAGATTTTTTCGGTTGATTTGGCTTCCTTTGGTGCGCCGATTGGCGGGGCTAACAGCATTGCCTACAAGAATGGCTTGATTGCGATCGCCCTGGAAGCAGAAACCGTTACCGACCCAGGCGCAGTAGCTGTAATCGACTTGGCGATCGCTGAGACAGCGGCCAATATTTTAGACGCGGTCAAAGTCTTTACGGTCGGCTCGCTGCCGGACATGGTCACCTTTACTCCCGATGGCAGCAAGGTGCTGGTCGCCAACGAAGGCGAACCGCAGAGCGATGAAGACGAACCGGACTTTGGCGTTGACCCGGATGGGTCTGTCAGCATCATTGACGTGTCTGGTGACTTTGCCAGCCTCTCTCAAGCGAACGTTGCTACGGCTGACTTTACGCGGTTCAACGGGCGCGAAGCCGATTTGCGTGCCGACGGCGTGCGGATTTTTCCCGATGCCACGGTGGCGCAGGACGTAGAGCCGGAATACATCGCGGTATCGCCAGATGGGACAAAGGCGTTTGTGACGCTGCAAGAGAATAATGCGATCGCCATCATCGACATTGCCACCGCTACTGTAGAAAGTATCCAGCCATTGGGACTAAAGGACTACAGCGCTGAGGGCAATGGCTTGGATGCGAGCGACAAGGATGGCGCTATCAACATCAAACCGCAGCCGGTCTTTGGCCTATACATGCCCGATTCAATTGCCTCTTTTGAATCCAACGGTGAAACGTTCTACGTGATTGCGAACGAAGGCGATGATCGTGGCGATGCCAATGAACCAGGACGCGGCGATGCCATTCGGCTTGGAGATATTGCCGATGTAGTTTCTCTAGGGCGCAGCGGCCTATCGCTCGACCCGGCACTGGAGGCTCAATTGCTTGCCGGTGGCCTACTCGCTGATGAAGAACTGGGTCGCCTGACGATTTCTTCGATTGACGGCGATACCGATGGCGATGGTGACCTCGACCAGATCGTAGCTTACGGGGGCCGCTCCTTCTCAGTGCTAGATAGCGGAGGAAATATTATTTTTGACAGCGGCGATCAAATTGAGCGCATCACCGCCGAACTCGCACCCGAATTGTTCAATGCCAATGACGGCGACCCTGCCGAGGTAGATACCCGCTCAGATAACAAAGGGCCAGAGCCAGAAGCGATTACCACCGGCATTATCGACGGCAAACCCTATGCCTTTGTCGGTCTGGAGCGAGCTGGCGGCGGCATTCTATTGTATGACCTCTCCAACCCGAGTGCGCCCGAATTCATCCAGTATGTCCGCAGCGATGCAGATATCGCACCGGAAGGACTGGCGTTCATCTCCGCAGAGAAAAGCTCTACTGGTCAGCCCCTGCTAGCTGTAGCGAATGAAGTCTCTGGCACCGTTTCCCTCTATGGCATCGACGTATTGCAGCCCTCTGCCGAGGAGACCTTTACGCTACAGCTACTGCACCTATCCGATCAAGAAGCGGGAATTTCTGCACTGGATGATGCCCCTCGCGCCTCTGCCGTCATCAACGCGCTTAAAGACGACTATGAAAATACGCTGCTGCTCTCTTCGGGAGATGCCATTATTCCCGGACTCTTCTTTACCGCTAGCCAGGAGGTATATGGCGGAGCCGGTCGCGCCGATATCTTGATTCAGAACGAATTGGGGATTCAGGCGATCGCCTTCGGCAACCACGAATTTGATCTAGGCACACCGCTGCTGCGCGACCTGATTGCGGGCAAAATTGTCACTGAAGCTTTGCCGATTGAAGAAGCCCAACAGGTCGGTGATGCCGCGCCTGAAGACACTGCTTCTACAGGCAGCTTCGCCGCTAGCCTATCGGGCAATCGACTGACGGTTACCGGTAGCTACAGCGACCTGACGAGTCCCTTGCAGCCGGTTGGCGGTGCAGACGGTGCGGGCAATCCTGAAAGCGCAGTCCACATTCACATGGGCGTATTAGGCGCTAACGGGCCGATCTTCAGAAACTTGACGGTCGCAGACAAAGGCGACGGGACAGGCGCATTTAGCGGCACTTTTGACCTGAGCGATGAGGAGGTCGAAACGCTGGTAACCGACGGCCTGTATGTGAATTTGCACACCGAAAACAACCCCAGCGGTGAACTGCGCGGCCAAATTGACATCGACCTCGATAACCCTGCGAACTTCGGCGGGACAAACTTCCCCTACCTCAGCAGCAACCTCGACTTCAGCACAGACAACAACCTTGCAGATTTGGTTGTGCCCGACGACCAAGCCCCCCAACCCAACAGCATCGCGGCGACGACCGTGATTGATGTCAACGGTCAAAAGATTGGCGTGGTGGGGGCCACTACGCCGATTCTGCGGGCGATTTCTAGCCCTGGCGGGATCACCGTTTTACCCGCAGACTTCGACGGCACGCCAACGCCTGAGCAGCTAGACGCGCTGGCCGCTGAAATTCAGCGCGATGTAGATGAACTGCTCGCAGCCAACCCTGACATCAACAAAGTTGTTTTGCTCGCTCACATGCAGCAAATCTCCGTCGAGCAAGAACTCGCAACCCGGCTGAAGAATGTCGACATCATTGTGGCAGGGGGCTCTAACACGCGCCTGTTTGATGAAAACGACCGGCCTCGCGATGGCGATACGGTTCAGGGTGAGTATCCGATCTTCACTGTGGACGCGGACGGTAACCCGGTGGCAGTTGTCAATACCGACGGAAACTACAAGTACATCGGTCAGCTCGTCATTGACTTTGATGCGAATGGCATCATTATCCCTGAAAGCTATGATCCTACGGTCAGCGGAGCCTATGCCACCGACGCCGAGGGGGTCGCCGCGCTGGGCGCAGAAGGACTGGTCGATCCTGAAATACAGGAAATCGTAGATGCACTGGAAGCCGTTATTATCGCTAAAGAGAGCAACGTCTTTGGCATTAGCGATGTGTATCTCAACGGCTCGCGCGGCGGCGTGCGGACTCAGGAAACGAACCTAGGTAACTTGACGGCGGATGCGAATTTGGCGATCGCCAAACAAACCGACGACAGCGTTGTTATCTCCATTAAAAACGGCGGCGGCATTCGCGCTGATGTTGGTCAGGTGATTGTTCCCCCCGGTGGTACGGGCGAGCCTGAGCGCCTGCCGACTGAAGAGATTCCGGGCGTAAAGCCAGCGGGCGGCATTTCTCAAAACGACATTGCCAACAGTCTCGCGTTCAACAACGGTCTGACCCTGCTAACCGTAACCGCAGAAGAACTGCTGGCCCTGATCGAGCACGGCGTATCGGCTAGTTCAGAAGATGATGCGGTTTCCCCAGGACAGTTTCCGCAGGTGGCAGGTATTGAGTTTAGCTTTGATGTGACGGCTGCACCGGGCGATCGCGTTCAGTCCCTGGTCGTACTTGACGAAGCGGGCAACGACGCCGATGTGATTGTGCAAAATAGTGAGCTGGTGGGAGCGGGCGATCGCACTTTCCGTTTGGTCACCCTCAACTTTTTGGCAAATGGCGGCGACGAATATCTGTTCCCCATGCGCGATAGGGTTGAGCTGACCCAGCCCGATGACGCGGCCCGCACGGGAACGGCAACCTTTGCCGCAGACGGCTCTGAGCAAGATGCCCTGGCTGAGTATCTGGCCGCTAACTTCGGAGCGGCGAACCCCTTCGATATGGCCGACACGCCCCGCGAAGCAGACATGCGCATTCAAAACCTTGCCTTCCGCGCTGACACGGTAATCGACGGCATGAGCGGCGGCGGCGGTGGAAATGGCGGCGGTGGCCCGGTCGAAGGCATCGAGCTATTAGGCACAGCGGCTGATGACGACCTGACCGGCGGCGAAGGCAATGACACCATCGCTGGACTTGGCGGCAATGACATCATCAGAGGCACCGGCGGCGACGATGTGCTGCGCGGTGACGGCAACGGTCGCTCGGCCAATTCAGGCGGCAGTGCGAGCGGTGACGACATTATCTTCGGCGGGGCAGGCAATGACCGCATCGGCGGCAAACGCGGTAACGACATGCTCTTCGGCGAAGAAGGTGACGACATTCTCTACGGCGACAGCGGCGACGACATTCTTCGCGGCGGTCTCGGTAACGATGTGCTCTACGGTGATGACAACCGCAGCAGCGGCATTGACACCTTTATCCTGGCAGCAGGTGAAGGCACCGATACGATTATGGACTTTGAAATGAGCAAAGATTTGATCGGGCTAGCGGGCGGTATCACCTTCGGTCAGCTCTCTTTCTCGGGAAATCAAATCAGCTTCAACGATGAGGTGCTGGCGATGCTGAATGGCGTTGACACTAGCTCACTGAGTGCGACTAGCTTTGTTCCTGCGTAGCAGCTATTCCACTTCAATGAGGTAGAAACAGCTTGACGATACTGAAGCGCCACTGGTTAAACCCGGTGGCGCTTTAGTGTTTTAAAGATCTCGTATTATTCTCCTTCGCCTTCTGACTCTGCGGCTTCAGCATCGCCGGTCGGTTCGGGCGTTGCCCCTGCGGTAACCGTTTCCTGTTTGCTGCGATCTTTGTTTTTTTCGCCATTGCCGTTCAGTCCGTTCAGTTGAAGCCGCATGTCTGGCCCGGTTTGAAACCAGATTTCTTGCTGATTGGCTGGAATGGATATGTTCGCTTCATCGAAGGCGAGCTTCAGGCGGCGGTGAAATTCTCTAGAGACATCCCACTGCTTAATCGGCTGAGTTTTTATCCAGACGCGCACTACCGGGCCGCGATCTCCAAAGTCTTCAATACCCAACACAGGGTTCCCTGCATGGTGGCATCGGCCTGGGTTACCGTCAGCAGGTATTGGCTGTTGATAGAAATGGCCGGCAGATTATCTGATCCCTTAGGTTCGCTGGTAAAGAGAATGGTGTTGCTCTCTGCCTGTAAATAGTCGTCGCGAATTTGCTTCAGGTTCTTCTCTACCCGGTTAATACGACTGCCGATAGCGGCCTGGGGCGCTGCTAGCTGAAAAATCTGATAGCCGTCTAAGTGAACCCAATTGACGACGGCTTGAGTGCTGCCGCCGCTGCCGCCGCTGCCGCCTATCGAAATTTGGGCAGCTGCGGGGCGGTGAGCAAATAGCAGGCTAAAGGTGAAAAGCAGAGAAAGGGTAAACAATAGAACGCTTTTTACTCGCTTTTTGGTTTGGGGCGATCGCATCCTCCATATCTTTGCCACCCGTATTCTCACTAATCGTTCCATCTAGCCCACTTTAACATCCCCAAAAGGGTATGGATATAGGCCTCAATAGTCATCATCCTATGGTCATATGTTTAGATCTGCATTTAAACAGACTCAGGTCGGCTGCCTAAAAGATTGGTGCTCACCACAGACAGAAGCCATAACAGACGAAATACTCAAATTTTCTGATCCCGGACATTTCTTCAAGGTCTTTTTTGGTTCGGCATTAACCTCTATGATCCCTTCTTAGAGATGAGTTCAGGGATGATTGTGGGCAACATAGAGATCTTCTTAACAATCTTTTATTGACCTCTTAATAATCCTAAGCCTCCATAGCATTCATTACAAGCCTGAGGATTGACGGCAACGTCTCTCCTTGGGCTTTCTTGCGTCTCATCGAGGCTGTCAACGGTTAGAACCTTCTTCTGGAAAGCTTTCGTCGAATGTCTTCGCAGGTGTTTTTAAGTTCTGTTATTTGAGAGTCAGCAAGATGTTTGCTCAAAAACTTCAGCAATGCGTCTTGGTCAATTTCAGGATCGACAATAAATAAGATTTCCAGGTCTTGTTCATAGGTTGCAACTCGTATGTGCTGGCTCTGTAGGTACAAAGATGGCAGCGCGTACAGCTTCAATAGTGCTATGCCTGATGGGCTCAAGGAGCGTATCTTTTTATCGGCGATGACGCAGTCAGCCTGGTAGTGCTTCAGTGCGTAAGCAAATACGGGATTTTCGACGAAAAGCGTATCGACTATTGTGGCGTTATGTCGATATCGTCCAAAGTTCTTGTCAGACGAAACCTTTGATAGCTCACTAACGCTTTCAAAATCGCTTTGCCGTCCGATGAAGTCGCAGTCGTCGGTGGCTCTGGCATTGGGCGCTAAAGCCATCATCGCGACGCCGCCAACTAGCGCATAGTCGATCCCTTTATTTTCCAACAGCTCAATCAGCTTTAGAAAATCATCTAAGTTAATCATGCCATCTATGCCTGTGTTGCTTGGCGGACAGAGGTTAGTAATCATTTGCGTGATTGAGTTTGGGCAGCGGCAGTTTTATTCTATCAAGCTTAAAGCGTGGAATGTCTTTATCGCCGCAAGGCAGCACCTTTCACCCCTGACCCTACATCAGAAAAATTCCGAATAAAACCCTTACAATAGGCTCATCCTGCATCGGCACTTTGCATGGCCATCTCCCTAGCAATCGAGCCAACCCTTTCCAGCTTTCAGGCATTGCACGAGCGTCTGGCGCTAAGGGCTTGTAAATAAATAAGTTCATGGAGTCAGTGCATCTAGCTGACGCGGGCGAAGCATATAATTCCATTGAGGACAGATTCTTCGTCGAATGAGATTCAGGTTTGCCATTTGGGCATCAGAGACTTTGACCTTAG
>JBBQAC010000180.1:0-9421 GCA_038315915.1 Phormidesmidales cyanobacterium | reverse complement strand
CTTCAGCTATCGACTGGTCTGTCCAGTTCGGCCCGTCGGCATCTGCCTTTAGCAAAATCTGTGCACGACGAACCTTTTGGCTGCTACCCTTCAGCCGTTTGATGACTGTGTGCAGTTCACTTTTCTCTGATTCACTCAATCAGACGATGTATCGTTTTTGCATAAAGCCCTCGTTCGCTTTATCCTAATCTCGCTCATTACGACACTCTTGCCAACCCTCATTCTTAGCCCTGACGCTCCACTAGCAAATGCTCGGTGGCTTTTCCTCTAAAGAATTGCTCGAACAGGTATAGCGGCGCTGAGGCAAATCCCAGCCCATTCAATATCATCGCTTTGACTGCTACACCCGCACTGATTTACTCTCGGGGATCACTGCCAAGCTGCTCATTGATGATCTCTACCACCCCAAGTTCATCGATGATACCGGCTACGATGCCCAAGTGGTCTAGATTTTTGACGACTATCGGATCAGTAATGCTGATGATCGCTTTTCCCCCTGTAAGCGCTTCTACTCATCCTCGGATATTATTCTCAATGTGACAATTCAAAGGGCGGAATGTGGGTTCACGGCACCGTAGCCCGACCAACTGCTGTGTCAACATCATCTGCGGTCTGATTGCCTATTGCCACCAACCGAAAAAGCCCGGACTCCATTTAGAATGGGCTTTGCCAGGTGCGGCTTAACTCGAACTGACGTTACCTACATCTTTTCGCAGAGCTGATGAATCGTCTGTCTCAACCATTGGTAGCTCAATGACTTCTCCGATAAGCTACTCCAAAACATTGAGATATACCAAGGCTTTAAGTCGAGCGGTATTTCAAATGAGTCCACTAAGCCTTGCGCTACAAGCTGCTGTGCTAGCCGAGAAGGAACAGCAGCTACAGTCTCGCTATCAGCAATAATGGCAGACAAGGTTAATAGATAGGGTGTGGTTAGAATAATCCGGCGCGAAAGATTAAGCGCCCTTAGAGCCTGATCGACCGCACCTACTGCATCTTGTCGTAGCGTAAACAGTGCGTGAGGGAGTTCAGTGAATTGCCCTAGCGACATACTCCTATCTTGTAGCGCAGGATGCTGTTTTCGGCAAATGCCAACGAACTGTTCTTTCATCAATGACTCTTCTTTGATGTGTTGCGGCAGGTTGTGAAAGGTGCTGCCGAGTGCAATCGCCATCACGTTTTGCTCAAGTAGTGGCCTGAGCTGGTTTTTCTCGTAACTGATGAGCCTAAAATTTATACTGGGTGCGCTGTGGCGACAGATCTGCAAAAGCGCAGGCAGAACTACGATGCTGATGTAGTCAGAACATCCAATTACAAACGACTGCTCAGAAATTTTTGGATTGAACTGCTGACTAGACTGCAACGTCAGCCTGATTTGCTGTAGGGCCGATGCAATATCGGGAGCGATCGCCTGTGCCGTGAGCGTAGGTTGCATATCTCGTCCTAAGCGAATAAACAAATCGTCTTTAAACAAAATTCGTAATCGACCTAAAGCAGCACTCATCGCCGGTTGTCCAATGTGCAACCGCTGGGCGGCTGCGGTCACGCTCCTTAATTCAAAGATGGCGTCAAACGCTACTAACAGGTTTAGATCGACAGAAGATAACTCAATCGATGACATCAATACTCCAAATAACGATAATCAATTTGATTAATTTCTATCTTGCCATTATTCTTGAGCATATATTTCGTTACTCACATAAATCAAAGGCATTCATGACTCAAATAATGGCTATCGTAGGCATGGGCGCGGGCAACGGAATGGCCATTGCCCGCCGATTTGCGAAAGAGGGGTTTGAGATTGCGATGATGGCGCGCAGCGAAACTAAACTCAAAAATTACCAGGCCATCCTCCAAGACGAAGGCTTCGCCGCCCACTATTTTGTGGCTGATGCGGGCGAGCAATCGTCAGTTTACTCGGCTTTTAAGACGTTGCAGCAGCAGTTAGGTATCCCCAAAGTACTGCTATATAACGCCGCTGTTCCTCGCATGGAAAGCGTTCTGACGACAACTGTGGACGCCTTGATCAGTGACTTTAAAGTTAATGTGGCGGGCGCGGTGGCGGCGGTTCAAGCTGTGTTGCCAGGGATGCAGTCAGCTCACACAGAAGGTGCAATTCTGCTGACAGGTGGTGGATTTGCACTTTATCCTCAACCAGACTTTGCTTCGCTTTCCATCGGCAAAGCAGGGCTACGCAGTCTGGCATCTATCTTGAGCGTCGCCTTACAGCCTGCTGGGATTAAGATCGGTACGATTACCATCTGCGGGACTGTAGATGAGGCAGACCCTAAATATAATTCGACTGCGATCGCGGAAGAATATTGGAAATTTTATGCGACACCTCAAGCTAACTTCGAGGTCATTTACTAATTAAGGAACCCATCAGCCATGAGTGAATCAGAGCTTCCCAAAATCTATGCCAATACGTCAGTTTCCCTGATATCGGCTCAAATTATCGCTTCTTTTCCTACCAATACGTTCTTAGAGAACTTGGCCGTAGCTGCCGATGGCACGCTGTTCATCTCTAGCCACGAAGCCGGACAGATTTTGCAGGTTTCGCCGGAGGGTGAGTCTTCCGTTTTAGCCAGCATCGAAGGCAAGGTTACAGGCGTTGCCTCTGCACCTGATGGCAGTCTTATTGCTACAGGCTGGGACGAAGCAGGTGTTTCAGTCATCTGGTCTATCGAATTAGACGGTAAAACAGATCGGTTAGCTGCGCTACCAGACGCCATGTTCCTCAATGGGATTACGCCGATCAACGCCCATCAGTACTTGGCGGCTGACTCTTATCGAGGATGTATTTGGCAGTTTGATTGGATGACTAAACAGACCTCGATTTGGTTAGAGCATTCTCTATTGGCACGCAGCAGTGACGATAATCCCTTTCCCGGTGCAAACGGAATTAAACGGTTTGGCGACACCCTCTACGTCTCTAATACTGAAAGAATGATGCTTCTGAAAATCCCTATTCTGTCAGAGCAGAGAGCTGGAGAACCAACCGTCTTTGTCTCGCCTACGAATATTGATGACTTTGCCTTCGATGTTGCAGGTAATCTCTACGCGACTACTCATATTTACAACAGCATTCTACGGATTACCCCCGAGGGCGAAACAACCGCTATTGCTCAAGCAGACCCAGGAGTCATTGGCTCTACTGCCGTTGCTTTTGGGCGAAAGCCTACTGATGAAAATAGTCTTTACGTGGTAACTAATGGCGGCATGTCTTTACCGCCAGAAGGCGGCGCTGTTCAAGCCAATGTAGTGCGTCTTGAAGTCGGCCAGTCTGGTTATCCTCTTAGCATCAAGTAACACGCAGTGAATAGCCCAATGGAGCCCGTGACAGTAATTGTCGCTCAACAAGTTAAGCCGGGCCGGGAGACCGACTATGAGGAATGGATTAGCGCTATTTCCAGAGCCTCTAATGCTTACCCTGGTCATATGGGTACTCAAGTGATTCGTCCTCAACCGGGTGTCCGTTTAGAGTACGTTATCGTTTTTCGGTTTGATAACTACGACCATCTCAAGGCTTGGATGACCTCGCGCGATCGCCAAGACTGGATTGACCGCGCCCAGCCCTTTGCCGCCTCCGATGCACACCTCCGACAAATCAATGGCTTGGAAGCTTGGTTTTCACTTCCAGGTCAGGTTACAAAAGCGCCACCACGATACAAAATGGTCTTGCTGACATGGGCCGCTGTCTATGTGTTGATCACCATCTTGAATAGAGTTCTCGCACCTTTGCTGCAAACATTTCCAAATTGGATAGCTACGCTAATTATTTGCGGAATAACCGTTGGTCTGCTCACTTACACGGTGCTGCCACAGATAACACGTTTATTCAAACGGTGGCTTTATCCAGATGATAAAACTGCTGCAAAGTAGTGAGCGTAAGCAAGTAGAGAGGTAGGTAGATAGTCAAATATTCGCGAGATGCGCAGATAGGCAATGCGAGACGCTATCCTTTATCGACCGATAGAGATAGCAAGAAGCTGAGTGGTAATTTTTGTCCTTCTTGCTATTCACTATATCCAGACGCTGTGGCGATATGTTCAGCAATACTATGGGTTTTTTGCACGTTCCCTCAAAAAGGTATAGCCCAGAACGAGACAATTAAGACTCATAAAAGAATGGCTGCCTCAGAGACGCAACTAGGCGACCCCTTTCAATCGGCTGAATCCCTTTGTGTACGTGAGATAGGACTACTTTGTCTAAAATGAATGCCGAGCGATGAGTCTCATGAGAATTCAGGCGTTTTGGCATCTTAAACAGTTCTGGTTAGGCCAAATTTAGCCCGCCCCTCTGAGCATTTGTGAGACTTACCGTAAGATTAAGTTGCTTGTCAAAGAGCAGATGAATCATCAATATAGTTCATCTGTATTAAATGCCCTCGCTAGTCCTTATTGGGCTGTCTAGGATTTGGGCTTGAGAGTAGACGGTACCTGGCGGATGAGCGTGATAGCTCTTGTGCCCATCAGGGTAGTGAGGGCTAGCCACAGCAGATGAGGGCTTTCCAGCTTGCTGGCGATCAGCGCCAACGGTAAAAAGCCGATCAGCGCAGCAACTAAGGTAGCGTTGCGCAAGGTGCGTCCGGCAGTCAGCCCCAGAAAATAACCGTCTAAGGTGAAGGCGATGCCGCCCAGTCCGAGTACCGGCAGCAGCCAGCCCGCGTACTGAGGAATGGTGTCGAGGAGGATGCGGTGACTGGTGAGCAGGCTGAAAAAAGGAATGGGCCAGATGATTAGGATGAGCGCGATCGCCCCACCCAAAATCACGCTGCCCACCGCGCCCAGCAGCAGCAACTGAAATAGATCCGCCGTCGCCCGCTGCCCGTAAAAATTCCCTGCGTAGCTTTCTACCGCCAGCGCAATCCCGTCCATAAAGTAAGCCGCCATCAGCACAATCTGTAGCAGCAGCGTATTCACCCCCAAAATGGTCTCACCCAAGCCCGAGCTGAAATTAGTAAACAGCGACATCGCCATCACCAGCGCAAAAGTGCGAATGAGAATATCCCGGTTGAGGCCAAACAGGGTTTTGAGCGCGGCTGGTTGCCAGAGCTGAGCCCTGATTTGCGGCCACAGATGCCACGGCACAGTGCCCATAAAAATAACTGCCAGACCTGCTATCAGCGTCAAATACTGGCTCAGCGCTGTCGCCAACCCCGCCCCGTAGCTGCCCCAGCCCAATCGCCGAATAAACCAGTAGTCAAGCAGGATATTGCTACAGTTGCCGACGAACGCTAGGGCGACTACCTGTCGCCCCCGAGCGCGGCCCAGCAGCCAGCCCAGCAGCACATAGTTCACCAACACCGCCGGTGCGTCCAGAATGTGCCCGTTGTAAAAATCTGCCGCTGCCGATTTTACCTCTGGCCCCGCCTGCAAAAGCGAAAACCCAACTGCCGCAATCGGATCTTTGAGTAACCAAACCCCGACGCCAACGCCCAGTGCCAGTAGCGAGTTTCTGACCACAATTAGCCACACCTCACGCTCATCTCCTCTGCCAACCGCCTGCGCCGTTGGGCCGGTGGTTCCCATCCGGAAAAAATTAAAGCTCCAGTAGATCACATTGAAGACCACGGTGGCTAACGCAACGCCGTTCAAGTAGCGAATATCTGCAAGATGACCCAAAAAAGCCGTATCTATTAGCCCTGCCAGCGGCACCATCAGGTTTGAAGCGGTATTAGCGGCGGCAAGCTGAAAAAACGGGATCACCCATTCTGCTTTGGGCTTATTTAAGTGCAATTGGGGATGGCGTAGAGTGATCTGCCGGGTCACTTTTTGCGCAAACCGTTGAAGATTGACCAAGTTTTTACAGGAGATAGGGGAAAAGATGGTTCCTCCCTAAAGATAATCTGTTTTGCCAATTACGTTTCCAGCTCAGATTGGGCAATCTACACTTACCTCCCCACGCTCTTATAAGTAAACATTTTGATAGGAAAGCCATGAATCGCAGCGGCCTTACGGTTTTGAGTATCACTACGCTTCTCAGCAGTTTGATCGGCGCTTTGCCGGCTTCAGCCAATGACTTTAGTGCTGAGGAGGCTTTTGAAGCCATAAGTTTGCCGGTGCTTAATGTCGATACAGAGACGGCTCTCGACCCGGTAGGCGGTGTCGCCCTGCCTGCTGATCGTCAAGTGGCGCTCCCAGTGGTGCCGCCTATGCTCCCTAGCTTAGGTGATGGGCCACCGCTCAACGCTCAGGTGACGCCTGCGGAAGTAGCGCCCGATGTAGAGACAGTGCCTGGTGTGGAAGTAGCGCCGACAGTGTCACCGGCTGCGGAGTCTTACAGCCAGGGAACTAAACACTATCGCCGGGGTGAGTATGAGATGGCCCTGGCCAGCTTTGATGTGGCGATCGCAGCCGACCCCAACTACGCTGAAGCCTACCTGTTTAGGGCCGCTACTCAGCGCGAGTTGGATAACCCAACAGCAGCCATGGCCGACTATGCCATGGCCGTATCGGTACGCCCAGACTACGCTTTAGCCTATTTTTCTGGAGGCTCGCTCCTGTATGACATGGGTGAGACGGCAGCGGCGAGGAGCGATTTTGAGCAGGCTGTGGCTATCAACCCAGCTTATGTAGAAGCCTATGACTATCTAGGGCTGACGAAAGCAGCTATGGGCGACCACACAGGCGCACTTAACAGCTATGACAGCGCCCTCACCGTCAATGCCGAGTATGCGCCAGCTCATATGCACCGGGGCGCTTCACTGATCGCACTGGGAGATTATGAGAGGGCAATCAACAGTCTCACAACCGCGATTGACAACAGCTCGGACTTTACAGAAGCGTTTCTCAATCGGGGTGTGGCCTACTACCGCCTGGGCACTTTCCCGGCGGCGCTCGCCGACCTGAACCGGGCGATCGCCCTGAACCCTGACAGCACTGAAGCCTACTACAACCGCAGCTACGTGTATTCGGCTTTGCAGCGGCCCAATGCTGCGCTGGCCGATATCAACCGGGTACTGGCCCAAAAACCGGACTCCGTAGAGGCATATCTGGCTCGGGGTACGCTGTACAGCGCCCAGCAAAACAGCGCAGCCGCGATCGCTGATTTCAACCGCGTGCTTGAGCTGGATGTTTCTTCCAGCGAAGCCTACCGCCAGCGGGCCAAGGTGCATTTGGTCAACAGCAACACGCTGGATGCGATCGCCGATTATGACAGCGCCATTGGCCTGAGCCCTGCGGACACGGCTAGCTACAAGGGCCGGGGCGACGCCTATGCAGTTTATGGCAATTTGTCACTGGCGATCGCCGACTACACCACTGCCATCGAGCTAGACAACAACAACGCCTCTGCCTATGCCGCCCGAGGCCGCGCCCTGTACGAAAGCGGCGACGCCCGCAGCGCCTATCAGGATTTCTCTAGCATCATTCGCAAAAATTCAGCCGCCAGCGCCGATGTTTACTACTACCGGGGGCTAACGCTAATGGCAATTGGCGACAAATACGCCGCCTACAGCGACCTGCAAGCTGCCGCCGACCGCTACCTGGCCGATGGCAGAGCCGATGGCTACCGGGCTGTGATTGATCGGATGAGAAGGCTGTAGAATACTGCCGCCCTGATTGCAACAGCACTGTAAAAGCCATCTTTAGGAGGGGACTGTACAATAAAAACAGTCCCCTTTTATTTGTCTTTTTATGATTCAGCGCGAGTTTTTCTGGTGGCGTCTCGGAATCGGGCGGTTTGTCACGACGTTCTATCGGATGATCGCGATTGGGCTGGTACTTGCCCTATCCCTCACCGTTTTTGCGCCTGTAGCTTTAGCTGTTCAGCTGCCTGTAATCGCCTCTATTCATACTTATCAAGAAAGGCCCGGACAAACGACTTTTCGCTCCAAGCAAAGTCTGCGCGATAGAAGCGACCGATCCTGGCAGGTTATTTTGTTCAAACGCTATCAGGCGAGCGACCTGCAAGGGCTGTATCTGCGGTTGGTTGGCTTCCCCGGATTGGTCGCGCTCGACTCCCAAAAGCCAATTGTGATCGCCACTGGTGCGAGTGCGCAATGGACAGCCCAGCCTGCGCTAGACCCGCAAACGCAGTCGCTGCCCGCAAACGCCAGCCAGTACGATGTCGTCGCCGCCATGACTGACCTCATCGGCGATATTCCCCTACAGGTCAGCATTCCGCTGGTCGGCGGCGGAACCGCTCAGCTCGTTGTTCCGCCCTTTGCCGTTCACGAATGGCGCGATCTCAGCCGTCAGTCGCCTGCCTAAGGCTCCTCTCCCGCATGGTAAGAGCTACGCACCAGTGGGCCTGATCGCACATGGGCAAACCCCATCTCGCGGGCGATCGCGCCGAGCTGGTCGAATTCTGCGGGCGTCCAGTATTTTTGCACAGGCAAATGGTCTAGAGAGGGGCGCATGTATTGACCGAGGGTGAGGCGATCGCACCCTGCCGCCCGCAAATCGGCCATCGCCTCTATCAGTTCTGCCTGCGTTTCCCCATGGCCAACCATCAGCCCCGATTTGGTGGGAATTGTAGGGTCAGTAGCTTTGACAATGCGGAGGACGTCGAGCGATCGCTCGTACCTAGCCCCCCTTCGCACTGGCCCCTGCAACCGTTTTACGGTTTCTACATTGTGGTTGAAGCAGGCAGGCTTCGCGGCTACCACCTTTTTCACCCGCTGCTGCTGTTGCTCTGCCGCGTCTGTACCGCTCCAAAAATCGGGGGTCAGCACCTCTATTTGCGTATTTGGGCTGTGCGCTCGAATTGCTGCCATTGTTTTGGCAAACCAGCCCGCCCCGCCATCTGTCAGGTCATCGCGCGCAACCGCCGTCAGCACTACATAGCGCAACCCGAGCAGCTTTACTGACTCTGCTACCTTTTGAGGCTCTGCCGGGTCGAGCGGCATCGGCGCATGGCCTTTGTCCACCTGACAAAAAGCGCAGCTACGAGTACAGGTCGGCCCCATCAGCAAAAAAGTCGCCGTTTGATTGGCATAGCACTCCCCCCGATTCGGACAGCGCCCCTCCTCACAAATGGTATGGATTTGCCGCTGCTTGATCACCTTTTGCACCGTCGAAAGCTCACTGGCTTTACCAATTGGTCTGCGCAGCCAGCTCGGCAGGGCAACAATGTCAGGCCGAGGGCGCGGCGTCACTGGCGGATCAGAAGAAGTAGGCATAGGGCATTGACAGTGCTAGGTACCTCCAGTTTACCGGCGCAGCTAAAAAGTTCACACCTCATCGTTCATCGCTTATACTTCCTCTTTTCCTCTGTTCACTCCTCCCCTGATCTGGGCAACTTTAAGCTAAGCGTCTGCTGTGAGACAAGCCTTTGTTTAAAGGCTCGTAGGACGCCAATCTTTTCATCTTGCCAGCTAAGGAGTCCGTTGTGGCCAGTCATAAAATTTTAGTGATCGACGACAGTAGAGTCATTCGGGCGCGTGTAAGAGACATGTTGCCGCAGGGTAATTTTGAAG
>JBBQAC010000030.1:0-24595 GCA_038315915.1 Phormidesmidales cyanobacterium | reverse complement strand
ATGCAGCGGGCGCAGCCTTTGAGCTTAGCCCACCATTTTCTGGCCTATTTTGAGATGACTCAGCGCGACTGGGATCGCCTGGGCGATGTGCTTAAGCGGGTGAATATTTCGCCGTTGGGCAGCGGCGCACTCGCCGGTACGACCTTTCCCATTGACCGGTACTATTCGGCTGAGTTGCTGGGCTTTGACGATATTTATCACAACAGTCTTGACGGGGTGAGCGATCGCGACTTTGCGATTGAATTTGCCGGGGCCGCTAGCCTGATTATGGTGCATCTGTCGCGGCTGTCAGAGGAGATTATTTTTTGGGCCTCTGAAGAGTTTCGCTTTGTCACCCTGGGCGATACCTGCTCGACGGGATCGAGCATTATGCCGCAGAAAAAGAACCCCGATATTCCTGAACTGGTTCGGGGTAAAACGGGGCGGACGTTTGGCCACTTGCAGGGGCTGCTGGTGATGATGAAGGGCTTACCGCTGGCCTACAACAAGGATTTACAGGAAGATAAAGAAGCGATTTTTGACACAGTAGCAACGGTCTCAGGCTGCTTGCAAGCAATGACAATTTTGCTACAGGAGGGGATTACCTTCCGCCCTGAGCGGCTGAATCAGGCGGTGGCAGAAGATTTTTCTAACGCGACGGACGTGGCAGATTACCTAGTGACTAAAGACGTGCCCTTCCGGGAGGCTTACAATCTGGTCGGCAAAGTTGTGAAGACTTCTCTGGCCGCTGGCAAGCTGCTTAAGGACTTGAGCCTGGAGGAGTGGCAGGCGCTGCATCCGGCTTTTGAAGCGGATATTTATGAGGCGATCGCCCCAGCTCAAGTCGTCTCTGCTCGCAACAGCGCGGGCGGCACCGGGTTTGAGCAAGTGCACATTGCCCTCAAGCGGGCTGAGACATTACTAGAGAAAACTGCTTGACTCCATTTCACGAACTTTCTAGAGTTCATTAATGATGGTGCTGACCGAGATGGATACGTCCGGAAAAGCAACGGGCGTCAATTGTCCTTCAGTGTAGGTAGCTCGGGCAGTATATTCGCCTGCTTGTGGCGCGCGGAAGACGATGAGCGATTGATTTTGAAGATTGACCACCCAATACTCTGGAATATCTACCTCTGCGTAAGTCTGACTTTTGAGACTGAGGTCTTTGGTAAGGCTGGAATTTGAGTATTCAATCAGCCAAAATATGTTCTCTGGGTATGGATGATGCTCGCGGTACTCTCGTCCAAGCCGCTGAACAATGGCAATATCTAGTTGGGGTTCAGACCGATTGGGGAGGGTTATCGGATTTCCGTATCTCACCTTAGCTCTCTTTCCTAGTAGTGCTGCTAGATACTCTCCGGATTCGGACAGGGCGTAAGCGTGGGGTTCTCCCTCTGGTGGCATCTCGATAATTTCCCCTCGAATCAGCTCCACTCGTCTGTCGTCTAGCAAACCAGAGGCAATCATCTGGTGGTATTCTGCCAGAGTCCACTTTGCGACTGTAACCGTCATCGTTCGACCCTCATCTTGTCGGTTATTGTCCTCATTTTAGCAGCGCCTCTCTGAGAGAATCTTCAGTCCTATGGCAACCCTTAGCCTCTGCATGATCGTGAAAGATGAAGCGGCCAATTTGCCTCGCTGCTTAGCCAGCGTGAAGGATCTGGCCGATGAAATAGTCGTTCTTGACACCGGATCTGGCGACGATACGCCGATGATCGCACAGCAGGCTGGGGCAAAGGTGAACTTTCTCATGTGGGGAGATGATTTTGCGCATGCCCGTAACGTATCGCTTGAGCAGGCGACGCAAGACTGGATTTTGGTACTGGATGCCGACGAAACGTTGACACCTGCTGGCCGGCAGCTCATTCAAGCCATCCGGCAAGACCAGCCCTTCGGCCAAATCGCGCCAGAAGACTTACTGCTGATTACAATGCTGCGTCAGGAAATTGGCGCAACTCAGTCGCCCTATACCCTAGTCTCCCGGATCTTTCGCAATCTGCCTGAGCTGAGATTTGTTCGGCCCTATCACGAGAGCATTGACGAGAGTGTTGAAGCGCTGATGGCGGCTGAGGCTCATTGGCAAATTGCTCAGTTTGACGAGGTAGCGATCGCCCACACCGGCTACAGCGTTGATGAAATTGCCGCCAAAAATAAGTTCAGCCGGGCGCAGCGCATCATGGCAGCGCACCTAGCCGCGCATCCGCAAGATGCTTACATGGCCAACAAGCTCGGCGCACTCTACACCCAAAGCAACGAGTGGGAAAAAGCACTGACTATCTTACAAGCCGCCCTGCGCTCCGGCAACTTCGATCCGATGACGCAGTACGAGCTGCACTACCACCTGGGCATTGCCCACCGGCATCTCGCCCCTATGTCCGGTCAGCTAGAAGCCGCCGAAGAAAATTATCGTCAGGCGATCGCCCTCCCCATTGCCGAAAAGCTCAAGCTTGGCGCATACCTGAACCTGGCTGCACTGCTCAAGCGTCAGGGTGATCTGGAAGGGGCGATCGCTCAATACGAAACAGCCGCCCGCATCGATCCCACTCAGCCCATGATCTATTTCAATCTGGGTGTCGTTCACCGGGCGCGGGGCTATTTAGAGCCTGCCCTGCGAGCTTATGAATACGCTATCGTGCTCGATCCCAACTACGGGGCGGCTTATCAGAACCTGGCAGCGGTGCTGTTTAAGCTGGGGAGACTGCCGGAGAGTAAGCGGGCATTTGAAAAGGCGATCGCGCTGATTGAACGCACTAACCCTGCTGAGAGCGATCGCCTCAGGCAGGGCATGGAAAACTTGGGGTTCAATCAGGTTGGTTAAGTAGCTAATGGGAAAGGGGAGCGGAACACTCACTATTAATGAGCTGAGGTGTGCTTCCTCACCCATGACTCATTACCGCCGTAAGCGCCAGGTAGCCAATGGGCTTTATGCTGAGACTCGTCTCTGAGCGGCGGGCGATCAGGATGATTACGCGGTAAAAGAACGCGCTTGCACTTGTATAAGATGTCATCCCAGGTAAGATCAGGCTGATTGAGTAGATTGCGAAAGGTGGTTAAAACAACTTCAGATTCGTCATTTTGATATGCCGATAGAGGCGCTGAGGCTCTTAGCGGGTCGACCTGAACGGCAGCGATGCCCCGGCGTACAGCTTGAGTGACTGCTTCGGCGTGATCTTTACCCGCTTTCTCGTACTGCATCTGCCAGCCTTTTTCGCTAGAGGCGTAGAGGGCTGGCAGACGGTTAAGGGCAAAGGTCTCGACATCGACCGTTTTGATGTACTCGCGTAGTTTGGGAGGAAGCTTGGCCTTTTGCCGGTGCACCTCTTCGGCGACCAGTCTTTCCATGACGTTGGTATAGGCTCTTTCGGCCTGTAGGTCGGGAGCACTCATAAGCTGAAAACCTGATGACGACGGATGAAGATGCAGCCAGTAGCCGGATCTTGAGAGCCTGACGAGCAAAATAGGCGCTCAGCTTTAAGTTACCCACTGTGCCTGGTTGGGGCAACAAAGGAACCCACCCTCTGGCCTCCTGAGAGATGGGACTTTTTTAGTGTTCAGGCGGTGACGAGTTCGGCGGGGAGGCGTTTGAAGGCCAGACGCTCGTTTTCGACATCGACGAAGATGGTGTCACCGGATGTGAATTCACCGCGCAGAATGGACTTGGCGATTTGGGTTTCGACTTCGCGCTGAATGGCTCGCTTGAGCGGGCGGGCCCCGTAGGTGGGGTCGTAGCCAACGTCGGCAAGGAAGTCTAAGGCGGCTTCCGATAGCTTAAGACTCATTTTGCGCTCTTCTAACCGGCGTGCTAACCGCTTGGTCTGAATTTTGACGATGTCACGGAGCTGCGATTTCATCAGCGCGTGGAAGATGATAATTTCATCGACCCGGTTGAGGAATTCGGGGCGGAAGCTGGCACGCAAGGCTTCGGTAACGCGCGATCGCATCTCGTCGTACTGCGTATCGTCTCCGGCAATATCCAGGATGTACTGAGAGCCGATGTTGCTGGTCATGATGATGATCGTGTTGGTGAAGTCGACCGTGCGACCTTGAGAGTCGGTAATACGGCCATCGTCTAGCACCTGCAAGAGAATGTTGAACACGTCGGGGTGGGCTTTCTCAATTTCGTCGAACAGTATCACTGAGTAAGGGCGACGACGCACGGCTTCAGTGAGCTGACCGCCTTCGTCGTAGCCAACATAGCCAGGAGGCGCACCGACTAATCGAGAAACAGAGTGCTTCTCCATATACTCAGACATATCGATCCGGACAATCGCTTGTTCAGTGTCAAACAGGTAGTTAGCTAGCGCTTTGCCCAGCTCAGTTTTACCCACACCGGTCGGGCCGAGGAAAATGAAGCTAGCCATGGGCCGGTCGGGATCGGCGAGTCCCGCGCGCGATCGCTGAATCGAATCAGCCACCGCCGTTACCGCTTCATCCTGACCAATGACGCGCTTGTGTAGCTCATCTTCGAGGGTGAGCAGCTTTTCCATTTCGGAAGCGACCAGTTTGCTCAGCGGAATGCCTGTCCACTTAGAGATGATTTCAGCGATGTCAGCCTCAGTCACCTCTTCGCGCAGCAGCGTTTTACCAGAAACCTGAGTCTCGCTGAGGGCAGCTTCGGCTTCACCAAGTTGCTTTTGCAGCTCAATGAGCTTACCGTACTTGAGTTCAGCCGCCTTGTTCAGGTCGTAGCCGCGCTCGGCCTGCTCGACTTCGACATTTACCCGGTCAATTTCTTCCTTGATCGATTGAATATTGCCGATGGTATCTTTTTCAGACTGCCACTGAGCGCTGAGTTCGCCCTGCTCTTCTTTGAGGTCGGCCAGCTCTCTTTCCAGCTTTCCTAACCGATCTACAGAAGCCGCGTCGGTTTCCTTTTGCAGCGACAGGCGCTCCATTTCTAGCTGGAGAATTTTACGATCTACTTCGTCTAACTCCTCGGGCTTGGAGGTGATTTCCATCTTGAGCTTGGCAGCGGCTTCATCCATTAGGTCAATGGCTTTGTCAGGGAGGAAGCGATCGCTGATATACCGCGTAGAGAGTGCCGCTGCTGCCACTAGCGCACCGTCGGCGATTTTCACCCCGTGGTGCACTTCATAGCGTTCTTTTAATCCCCGCAAAATCGAGACTGTGTCTGTCACCGAAGGCTGATCGACATACACCTGCTGGAAGCGCCGCTCTAGCGCCGCGTCTTTCTCAATGTGCTGACGATACTCATCTAGCGTGGTTGCGCCAATGCAGCGCAGCTCACCGCGAGCCAGCATCGGTTTAAGCAGGTTGCCTGCATCCATCGCCCCCTGAGTAGCCCCAGCGCCCACTACCGTATGGATTTCGTCGATAAACAGGACGATTTGACCAGCAGACTCAGTGACTTCTTTGAGCACTGCCTTGAGCCGCTCTTCAAATTCGCCGCGATACTTCGCCCCGGCAATCAGCGATCCCATGTCGAGCGAAATCAGGGTGCGATCCTGCAAGGACTGTGGCACGTCGCCGCGCACAATTCGCTGGGCGAGTCCTTCAGCGATCGCGGTCTTCCCCACCCCAGGTTCGCCAATCAGCACCGGGTTGTTCTTTGTCCGGCGGGAAAGAATTTGGATGGTGCGACGAATTTCGTCATCGCGGCCAATCACCGGGTCTAACTTGCCCTCGCGGGCATAGGCAGTGAGATCGCGGCCATATTTTTCTAACGCTTCGTATTTGCCTTCGGGGTTTTGATCGGTCACTTTTTGGTTGCCTCTAATCTGCTCGATTGTCTGTTTTAATTTTTTCTCGGTGATCCCAAACGCCTTGAATAGATCCTGGCCGAAACGTTTGTCTTGAGCGTAGCCCAGCACCAAATGCTCAATCGAGATATAGTCGTCACCAAAGTCTTGACGATAGCTATCAGATCGATCCAGCAAGGTGCTCAAAGCATTGCCTAAGTAAACCGAATCGCTGCCGCTGCTAACCTTGGGTTGTTTGTCGATAAAGGCGGCTGTGCGATCGCGCAGATCCGCAATTGGCGCGCCCACCTTTTGAAAAATGCTAGCCGCTAGCCCTTCCTGCTCTAGCAGCGCCTGCATCAGGTGCTCAGGTTCTAGCTGCTGTTGGCTGGCTTGCTTGACGATGTCAGGGGTGCGGGCGATCGCACTCCAAGCCTTTTCTGTAAACTGATTGGGATCGTTCGGTTGCATAGATTCCCTCTCCTGGGTTTTTCTCTCTGCTGCGCCATTCCTGGAACGGCTGTTTCAAACCATTCACCTGTCTTCAACCATTGTAAAAAAGTTCGCCCGTTTTCCCATTCGGTGTTCACGGCCCAAATAGGTAGGTATTGCCGCCCTGGGATCTAATTTTGTGCCAATCAATCGCGCACTGCAAAAGTAGGTTATATAGGTAAGTGACCACCGACTTAGTCAGCAGATCTTTTGCCCTCACGTCCTCGCACTATTTCTAAAAAAATATACGCAACCTACCGTCAGCAAAGGCTTTTGCAGCGAGTTTGGCGTACGCTCTCGCCGGTTGCCTTTGTCAGATTTCTGGGCTATATCGATCTGCGTGTTGTGAAGCGAGTTGTCAGCGGAACCTTTCGCCAGCGCCTGCCTAGCCTCGCCTCAGAAATGGCTTACAACTCTATGTTGGGGCTGTTTCCAGCGATTCTGGCATTTCTGACGGCGATTGGCCTCTTTCGCCCGCTCAAGTCTACCTTTATCACGCTGGCAGCCAGCTTGAGCGAAGTCGCGCCGTCCGGTGTGCCCGAACTCATCTACGGCTTTGAGAAAGTGGTTACTGACAGCCCCAGTCGCGGTCTGTTTTCGGTGAGCTTTGCGTTTGCGCTGTGGGCTTCAGCCGGGGCCATGAGCGCCGCCATGCGAGCGCTCGACCAAATGCATCAAATCCCGCCCAAGCAGCGCCGTCCTTTCTGGAAGGCACGGTTAATCTCTATTAGCCTGACACTAGGCACGATGGCTTTACTGATCACCGCTTCTAGTTTGGTGTTCGTCAGCGATCTAATCGTGCAGCAGCTTGTGCTTCGCAGCAGCGGCGATATCAGCCACTGGGTCTTGAAAATTTGGAGTTTATTTCGCTGGCCGCTGGCCTTGGGTGTGATGTCAACGGCCTTCGCCTTCGTCTACCGATTTGGCCCTAGTCGCTGGAGCCCCGGTAAGCCGCTGATGCCAGGCGCTGTTTTAGCTGCCCTCTCTTGGGCTGTAATTTCAGGGCTTTTCCGGATATATGTTTCTCACTTTGGCAACTTTGTCTATAGTGCGGTGGCGTCGGTCATTGTGCTGCTGCTGTGGCTGTGGATCACCGCGTTGGTGATGCTGATTGGCGATTTGCTGAATCTAACCGTGGGCAACGCGATAGAAGAAAAGAGTGCTCGTTAGCGGTGCTGGGTGAGTCGTTGCCTCATAGGTGCCTATTTAAGGCGATCCCCAAGCGGCCTTAGCGCATAGAGCGCAGGCTATTGACGATAAAAACAACCAGACAGGCCAGCATTAAGAGATATAGTACGAGGCCGGGGAGGAAGGACAGCAGCGTTAGTCCGCGCAATATCCATACGCCTACCGTGAAGCAGACTAAAAATAGCAGGAGCTGAGATCCGGGTTTGAGTCGAAAACGATGAGCCATTCTAGCTATGCCGAGCAGGTGGACTGAAGATTTTGATAGTGCTTTCTATATTGATACAGGTTTGGTGCGCTTGAATACGCTTTTCTTAGGTAGCGACTGATAACTTAAGCCCAGAGTGCGTATCTATCGTTTCTATCTATTTTTTAGTTGAAAATATGCCCGTTTTGGTAAGAGTACCCTGCGTAAATGTATCACCTCAAAAGCGAAGCGGGCATATTGTAGGCGAGGGGCGGTGGAGGATGTCAGTAATTTCACGAAAAGTTTATTCGGCATTTTTGTAGTCTTAACCCAATCTGCACCCAATCTGCGTATGTTTAGGCAATGATCATAGGAGTCCTAGAAGGCTCTGGGGTTTTACGAATGCTTACAGATCGTTTTTATTTTCTCTGCGGCAACTGAATACCTCCGAAAGGTATAGGCATTTGTTGCACTGTTGATGTATCTTCCAAAGACGGTTGTTCTACCATAACTCGCTTGATGCCTTTCACCCGGCGAGATCTCTGACACCCTCTGTTTTATTTTTGTTGTATCTCGTAGAATTCGCAGCTTAGCCAGTTGGCTAAAGGCTGTCCGAATCTGTTTGCCATCACGCTCCTAATTGGTTTTATGATAGCTTCTACAAACTTTTCTGTACGCTCTGCAATCACTTCACATCAGGAACAGTCTCTTTTGCAAGGTGATGTTCTAATTTCGACAACAACGACAGAGGGTGGCGCTGCGGTGACCGCTACCATGTATGTGCCGATGGTGCGATCGCAAATTTGGCAAAAGCTTACCGACTACAGCAAGTGGGTCAACTACTTTCCTGATATTGTGCAAAGCCAGGTCATCGAAGTCAAAAGACAGTCCCAAAATCACCCTATGACCCGCCGCCTGTACCAGGTCGCTCGCAAAGCCTTCCTGATGTTTTCAGCCCAGGTAGAGATTTACCTCCAGGTGATTGAAACCCTTCACCAAAAAATTCAGTTTCGCTTCGAGCGCGGCACCTTTTCAGATTTTGCCGCTGACCTGACACTTGAAGACTATGGCCCCGGCACATTGATTACCTATTCGGTGAAGGCGACACCGTTGATCCCGGTACCGAGCTTTTTGATTGAGCAGGCGATTCGTCACGACTTACCCGGTAATATGAAGACGATGCGCAAGGTGATGTGCGCGGCCTAACTTTTTTACCCGGCTCCTCAACCAGATGTCTAATCAATCGATTGGTTTAGACCAGCGGCTTTATGATTACCTGCTATCAGCGACGCTGCGTGAGGATGCGGTCTTAGCTGAGCTGAGGGCTGCAAGTGCGAAGCACCCACAGGCGAGGATGCAAATTTCGCCTGAGCAGGGTCAGTTCATGGCGCTGCTGATACAGCTCATAGGGGCTAAAAAGACTCTCGAAATTGGCGTTTTCACCGGCTATAGTGCTTTGGCGGTGGCGATCGCTCTACCCGCAGAAGGCCGGGTGATTGCCTGCGATGTGAGTGAGGAGTTTGGAGCGATCGCTCGCTCATACTGGCAAAAAGCCAACGTCGCCCACAAAATAGACCTCCGCATTGCGCCTGCCCTCGACACCTTGGACAGTCTAATCATGGCTGGAGAATCGGGCAGCTTCGACTTTGCCTTCATCGACGCGGACAAAAGCAACTATGACAGCTACTACGAGAAGTCACTTCAGCTCATTCGCCCCGGCGGTCTGATTGCGGTAGACAACACCCTCTGGTATGGCCGCGTCGCCGATCTTGAAGTGCAAGACAATCGAACCCAATGTATCCGCGCCCTGAACGAGAAAGTTCAAGGCGATGAGCGCGTTACCATGAGCTTGGTTCCTATTGGCGACGGCTTACTGCTCGCTGTTAAAAACCGCTGAGCATATGTATGCGCGGAATCTTTAACCAATCAGCTACTGGCAGAGACAGAAGGAACAGACACCGCCACGTCAGCTGAGGTAGACGGCAGCAACCGATAGTACTCGACTAGCTGAGACTCGATCTGCTGACGCACGATTTCTCGGTATTCCATGAAGTGCTCGTTGTGGGCGCAAAGAACGACATATTGCTCCACGACCGCAGGGTTTTTGGCCAACATTGAGAACAGGTGATGCCAGAACCGCCAGCGGGTTGAGCGCTTGAATCCCTGCCGCCAGATGACGATTGACAGTGCCCGGACGGTGACCCAGTCAGGCCATTTGAACGGAGGTTTTACTCTGGGTGCGCCCAGCTTGAGAAAGTACCGGTACACCCGGTCTAAATACTGGTGGGGTTCGTAGAGCTGGCCAAAGGCTTCGACATATTCACGGGCGATGTCATCGACCGGACGGGTCGGCACGAAGTTCATCAGGGTAGTTTGGTTGATGTTGCCTTCTTTTTCCTGAAGGCGTCCTTCCCGGTCTAACCGATGCCAGAGCGCGGTGTGGGGCAGGGCTTGCAGCATGGCAAAGGTGGTGGTGGGAATGCCGGTAATCTCAGCAAAATCGACGATCCGCTGGCCAGCGCCGGGTTTCTCCCCGTCGAACCCGATGATAAATCCGGCGATCACGCGCAGTCCGGCATGGGTGACTTTGTCAATAGATTCCAGGAGCGGCGATCGCATATTCTGAAACTTTTTAGTGACCTGAAGGCTTTCGGTGTCGGGCGTTTCAATGCCGATAAAGACCGCTGCGAAGTTGCATTCCAGCATCAGGTCGATAAGTTCGTCATCGTCGGCCAGATCCAAAGAGGCTTCGGTGTCAAAACGGAAAGGGTAGCCTTTCTCTTGCTGCCAAGCTTTCAGGTCTTTTAAAAACAGTTTGACATTGCGTTTGTTGCCGATGAAGTTGTCATCCACCATAAATATCCCGCCTCGCCAGCCCAGATCGTAGAGGGTCTGTAGCTCTGCGAGTAGCTGAGCGGGGGCCTTGGTGCGGGGTTTGCGCCCGTACAGGACGATGATGTCGCAAAACTCGCACTGAAACGGACAGCCCCGCGAGAACTGAACGGACATCGAGTCGTATGCCTGCATCTCTAGCAGGTCGTAGCGAGGGATAGGGGTGATGGTGACATCGGGCTTTTCGCCACTGGCGGTGAATTCGCCGCTGGTTTTGCCCTGCGCGATCGCCTCGACAAACATCGGCAGCGTAATTTCGCCTTCATCCAAAATCAGATAGTCGGCTCCCGCATTTCGCATGTCCTGGGGGAGGGAGGTTGGATAAGGGCCGCCGACAGCGACTCGTTTTCCGCGTCGCTTGGCTTCCTGAATCAGCTCGGCCATGTCCGCTTTTTGCACGATCATGCCGGAGAAAATTACCAGCTCAGCCCAGTCCCATTCTTCCTCGGTGACGGTGCGAATATTGCGGTCAACCAGCCGAAACTCCCAGTCTTGCGGCAGAATGGCTGCGACGGTAATCAACCCTAAGGGCGGCAGCAATACCTTGCGGTTCACCAAATCTAGGACTTTCTCATAAGACCAGAAAGTTTTGGGAAATAGAGGGTAGACCAGTAGCGATCGCATCGTTTTTATGCCTCACCTGTAGAAAAATCACGCTGGACAAGATAGAAAACCGCCGGATGAATACCTGCATTATTCCGAAATAGGCCGAGCGCTTAAAGCTATTAGTATAGTTGAAATAATTGAACCTGCTGGCTGTGCCTCGAATTTGCAGAAATTGGCCTTCTCATAAGCTGATTCTAGAAGATGAATGGCATACTCATGTCGCTTCCGTTGTAAAAGGACATTAACACGAGAAAAGTTCTGTGGATGCCTGTTCAACAGCTCGCGTTTTTGATGTTCGCTCAACCTGATATTTGCAAAATGCTATGCTTTAGCGCTCGAACGGCGCTGGCGTTTACGTTCGCGAAGCTTTTGCTGTCTCTCCTCGGTAAGTTCTTTAAAGCAGTACGGACAGGACACTTCGCTCTCATAGTTATCAGATTGCTGATCGGCTGCTGAAATTGGGTGCCCGCAGGCGTAGCACATGTCGTATGATCCTGACTTGAGTCCGTGTGTGATCGCCACTCGCTCATCAAAAACAAAGCACTCACCCTGCCATAAGCTTTCTTCTTCGGGCACTTCTTCCAGATACTTGAGAATACCACCCTGAAGATGGTACACCGCTTCAAAGCCTTGGGAGAGCAGGTAAGAGGAGGCTTTTTCACAGCGAATGCCGCCTGTGCAAAACATGGCGACTTTTTTATTTTTAGCGGGGTCTAAGTTGTTTTTTGCGTAGCCTGGAAATTCGTTGAAAGTTGTTGTTTTAGGATTCTGGGCTCGCTCAAATGTTCCCATTCCCACTTCATAGTCGTTGCGGGTGTCAATGACAGTGACTTCTGGATCGGCGATGATTTGGTTCCACTCCTGGGCAGATACATAGGTTCCAACCCGTTGGCTGGGGCTAACTTCCGGTAGGCCGAGGGTAACAATCTCTTGCTTGAGCCGGACTTTGAGCTTGCCAAACGGCAGTTCGCTGGCTGAAGACATTTTGATGTCTATATCGTTCAACCTTGGGTCTGTTTTTATCTGTTTCAGCACGGCATTGACGCCGCTTTGAGTGCCAGCAATCGTGCCGTTAATGCCTTCTGCTGCGAGCAGAAGGGTGCCTTTGACTTCTTGAACCTGGCAGATATCTTTAAAGGGCTGCTGCAAGGCTGCGTAGTCGGGTAGTGCTACAAATTTGTAGAAGGTTGCAACGGTGAAAGGCATGGTGGCGGCAGAGGGGGCTGTGAATGAATTCTTTCTTATTTTGCCATCTGACTGGGTTTTCATGAGAGGACTGCTTTGGCGGCTCTGTGCAGCAGGGAATGTCGGTAGATCAGCGCGGCCATGTCCTCGCCGTAGCCGCCGCCGATCACGCAGGCAACCGGGATGCCCGCGTTTTTACAGGTTTGGAGAACGGTGCGATCGCGCTCAAAAATCCCCGCATCCGTCAGCGCTAACTTCCCTAGCCGATCCTCTTTATGCACATCTACGCCCGCGTCGTACAGGATCAAATCGGGCTGAAGGCGAGTGAGTAGGCTAGGCAGGTGCGATCGCAACACCGCCAAATATTCCTCATCGCCCGTCCCTGCTGCCAGCGGCACGTCCAAATCGCTCTGCTGCTTACGCCCTGGAAAGTTGACCCCGCAGTGCATAGAGAATGTAAACACGCTCGGGTCACCTTTAAAAATAAAAGCCGTGCCGTCGCCCTGGTGCACGTCGAGATCGACAATCAGGGCGGTGCGAATCAGGGCTTGGCTCTGGAGGACTTTGAGCGCGATCGCCAGATCGTTGAAAATACAAAAACCCGACCCATAGCCAGGAAACGCATGGTGCGTCCCTCCAGCGGTATTGCAAGCAATGCCGTGCTGCAAAGCCAGCTTCGCCGTCAAAATAGTGCCGCCGACCGCCGTGCAAGTTCGCCTGACAAGCCCTTCACTCCACGGCAGGCCAATTCGCCGCTGGGCCTTTTCATCCAAAGTGCCGTCGCAATATGCCTGCACGTAGTCGGCGTCATGTACCAGTTTCAGCCATTCGTGAGGGGGTGCGCCCGGCTGATAGAGTTGACCCGCTTGAATGATGCCGTCCTGCACTAGCAAATCGCGCAAAAGCTGAAACTTCGGCATCGGAAAACGATGGCCCGCTGGCAGCGGCGTGACGTAGGCCGGATGGTAAACCACAGGAAAATGAGTCAAGGCACCTCAGTAGAAGGCGGAAATAGGCAGCAAGGCGATCGCGCCTTAGCTTTCGAGGCGATATGAAAAGTGGGCGCGGGTATCCAGTTAGGCTAAGCACCTGACCATCTGGTGATCATCGCAATGTATATCATCGACTTAGGATCGAGGATTAAATAACTTGGCCATTTGCGCGTGTCTCGCCGCCCTCATCCCCAACCCTTCTCCCTGGGGAGAAGGGAGCCGAATCTAGCTCCCTCTCCCGCTGGGAGAGGGCTGGGGTGAGGGCCGGGAGTTGTGCATCTTATTAAATCCTCGATCCTTAGCAGAAGCGGGTCGCCGTTCATATTTAGCTTGCAAATGTATTACATTGCTCAACATCACCCGAGGTGAAGCCGCGCTTGAACCATTCCACTCGCTGGGCGGCACTGCCATGAGTAAAGGAGTCAGGGTTTACATAGCCCTGCGATCGCTTCTGCAAGCTATCATCGCCAATCTGACTTGCCGCGTTCAGGGCTTCATCAATATCGCCAGGTTCTAAAATATCGCGCTGCTCGTCAGCATTGTAAGCCCACACCCCGGCAAAACAGTCGGCCTGTAGCTCCTGCTTGACCGATAGCGCATTCGCTTCAGTCTGGCTCATGCCGCTTTGAGCCGCGCGTACCTGCTCAGAAACGCCGGTCAAATTTTGGACATGATGCCCGACCTCATGGGCGATAACGTATGCCTGAGCAAAGTCACCGGGCGCGTCCAACTGGTTTTTTAAGTCTTGATAAAAGCCTAAGTCGATGTAGACTTGCTGGTCGGCAGGGCAGTAAAACGGGCCAACGGCTGACTGCGCTGTGCCACAAGCCGACTGCACCGCGTCGTCAAACAGCACAAGTTCAGGCTCCTGATACTCACTGCCGAACGCGGTAGGGAAAATGCTGTTCCAGGTATCTTCAGTATCGGCCAAAACAACAGTGACAAAGTCAGCGAGCTGATCTTCTTCGGGGGAGGCAGGGCGGGGCTGGCTGCTGGAGTCGGGATTACTCGAAGCCGCCTGATCTAACAATATGGTGGGATCGCCGCCCATTAGCATAATCACAACCGCGAGTACGAGGACGCCCACGCCGCCGCCGCCAACGGCCAGGGGAGCCCCCCCACCCCGAAAACCGCCAGATCCTCGTCTATCTTGTACATTTTTGCTGCGACGGCCCGTTTTCCAGCGCATAATCTCTTGCCCAGTGACGATCTAGCTCAGTGATGCGGTGCGTACAAGCCCGCTCGATTACAAGCCCGACAGCACATCCAAATTATGTGACAGGCTACCACCTTTATTTTTTTCAGCTCTCTGCCTTAAGTGTTAGCTCAGTGGTTACTCTCTCTCCTCTCTGAATGCGATTGCGGTAAAATCACCGACTCGCGCGGCAAATCCTTCGGGAATTCTGACGCAGAGATTGAAGATAAGCCAGATGACGGCCATCAAAATGTCAGCTACGTAGCCCCGTAGTTCTGCGCTCTAAGCTGTACAGCCTTTTGTTCAACGTTTTATTCAGTCATACTTCGCCATGAGTTCATACGCTGCTTTACCCAACGATCTCAATCCTCAGTGCCTGCCTCAGCATGTCGCCGTCATTATGGACGGCAATGGTCGCTGGGCCAATCACAGGGGACTACCGCGCATTGCGGGGCACCGGCAGGGCGCAAAAGTACTCAAAGACTTACTGCGCTGCTGTAAGGACTGGGGCGTAGGGGCTTTAACCGCCTATGCTTTCTCTACCGAAAATTGGCGCAGACCCACTTCAGAAGTCGACTTTTTGATGTTTCTCTTTGAGAAAATGCTGCGCAAAGAGCTGAAGGAAATGCACCGTGAAGGCGTTCGTATTCGCTTTTTGGGCGATCTCTCTGAGCTGTCGGCTTCTCTGCAAAAGGAGATTGACCGGGCGATGGTAGAGACAGCCAGTAATACCGCAATTGACTTCAATGTGGCGATTAACTACGGTAGTCGCAGCGAGATTGTTCAAGCTTGCCAGCAGGTAGCGCAAAAGGTAGAGCAGGGCGAGCTTTCAGCCAGCGCCATTAATGAAGCAATTATTTCCGAGCACCTGTACACTACCGGCAGCGACCCTGATTTTCTCATTCGCACGAGCGGCGAACAGCGACTCAGCAACTTTTTGCTATGGCAGCTAGCCTACACTGAGATGTATTTTACAGAGGCTTTTTGGCCCGACTTTGACCGGGGCGAGTTTCACCGGGCGCTACAGGTGTTTCAACAGCGCGATCGCCGCTTCGGCAATGCCAAAGATGTCGTGGTCGGCATTCAGGAGGCGGCAAAAGAGCCTGCCCTCACCGCTTAAAAAAGCCAGTGACAGGACTGTTGAGCGATCGCCTATATCAAGCTTCTCTGACACAGACTCCAACTGTACTGGCAGAGACCTGACGAAAGAACTAAAATTGTATCTAAATATACAGTTTAATTGTCAGGTTTCACATGCAAAGTCAATTCAATCAGGATGCTTCCTCCAATACTGAAAACACAGTCGCACAAGGCATTTTTAAGCCGCTTCATCGCCAGTGGCAGCGGCTGTCTGCCTTCATGGTTCTGCCTGAAGATGCCAGCGTAAAGCACTCAAACCCGACTTATTCAGCCAAAGCCCGGTTTTATCCTTACCTGCCCGCTGATGAAGAAGCTCGCGATTGGCTAGAGAAAGTTTATCAGCAGGATTGAGCGGCAGGCGAAAGGCAAACGGTAAGCTTCAGCACAATTCGACCTGCGGTCTTTCGGTATACCGGTTGCAGACTGTATGCAAGGAGAATGCCATGAGCCAAGGTGATCTGGAGCTTGAGCAGCCGGGAATGCCGCCGCCTTACTCGGGTTGGCAGGCGACCGTTGCCGATTATTTTGACTTCGCCACTTACAAAACCACTTTTCGTACCGAAATCCTGGCAGGGCTGACCACGTTTATGACGATGGCTTACATCCTGGTAGTGCATCCGATTATTTTGTCGGATGCTATTTTTTTGGCTGAACCGGGTGATCTGTTTCGGGAGCTGGTGGTGGTGACCGGTATTACTGCGGCGATCGGTTCGCTGGTGATGGGGCTCTATGCGAAATATCCTTTCGTGCAGGCACCGGGTATGGGCACGAATGCTTTTTTTGCCTATTCAGTCGTTTTAGGACTGGGCATTGCGTGGCAGACTGCGCTGGCGGCTGTGCTGATTGAGGGCGTAATTTTTATCGGGCTGACCGTTACCGATATTCGCCGGCATCTGATTGCCGCTGTACCGGGTTGTATTAAGGCAGGTACGACGGTTGGAATCGGGTTGTTCTTAGCTTACATTGGCGTCAGCGGCCCGACGGAAACGGGCGGGGCGGGTTTGATCGTGGCGAATGAAGTAACTAAGACTGCTTTTGGTAGCTTTCGCGAACCGGCGACTATTCTGGCTGCTTTTGGCATTTTTCTCTCAACGCTGTTCATTGTCAGGCGGATAAAAGGTGCACTGCTGTGGGGCATTGGCGGGACGGCGATTTTGGGCTGGGTGTTTGGGGTAGCGCCTGCGCCGACAGGTATTTTTGAAATTCCAGCTTTTCCCTCCAACTTGTTTGGTCAGGCGTTTGTGGGGCTAGGCGGCATTAATGGCAGCAACATTATCGACTTTCTCGCAGTGCTGTTGGTGTTTTTGTTTGTCGATATGTTTGACACGATTGGGACGCTGATGGGGGTGGGCACTCAGGCGGGCTATATCGATGAGAATGGGGAGCTGCCTCGGGCGAATAAGGCGCTGTCGGCGGATGCGATCGCCACCACTGCGGGCGCGATCATGGGCACTTCTACCGTTACCACCTTTGCCGAATCTGCTGCTGGGGTCAGCGAGGGTGGGCGCACGGGACTGACGGCGGTAGTTGCTGCCGGAATGTTTCTGGTCGCGCTGTTGTTTGTGCCTATTTTTGAAGCGATTCCGGCCTTTGCGACTGCGCCTGCCCTGCTGATTGTCGGGGTAATGATGATGAGTAGCGTTCTCAGCATCCGCTGGGGCGACCTGACGGAGGCAATTCCGGCCTTTGTGACGATCTTCTTTATTCCGCTGGGCTTCTCAATTGCTGAAGGGCTCGCCGCCGGACTTATTCTCTATCCCTTTACTAAGGCAGCTAGCGGTCGCTCTAGCGAAATCCCTGCAATTACCTGGATCTTAGCTGTGATCTTTATTGCTCGGTTCGTCTTCACTGCCGTGCGGTTTGGCTAATCGCTATGCGAGTTGACGTTTTCAAAATTCCTCAGCGTGCCCCGGACGATCTATCAGGGCTTAAGCAGCTGATTAAACAACAGTCTTTAGATCCCACCACCATTGTTGCTGTGATGGGAAAGACAGAAGGGAATGGCTGCGTGAATGATTTTACGCGCGGCTTTGCGGTAGCGACGCTGAAGGGCTATTTGGGTGACCTGATTGGCGAAACAGCAACAAGCCAAATCGTGTTTGTGATGTCTGGTGGTACCGAGGGCGTATTGAGCCCACATATGACGGTGTTTACCCGGCAGGATCAGGGACTAAAAGGTTCGACGCATTGGGGATTGGCGTTGGGCATTGCGCACACCCGAGACTTTTCGGTAGCAGAAATTGGGACGTTGACGATGGTGGAAGTGGTGGCTGAGAGTGTGAGGAAAGCTATGACCTCTGGGAGTCTTACGCCGCAGGACGTTCACTTTGTGCAGATCAAGTGCCCGCTGGTTACAGCCGGTGATACGGGTGAGGCGATCGCTCAGGACAGCTACAAATCTATGGCCTATTCCCGAGGCGCGTCTGCTCTGGGCGTTGCTCTGGCACTCGGAGAGATAAACCCAGACCAGCTCAGCGCTGCCGATATTTGCACAAACTACGCGCTGTATTCCTCAGTCGCCTCCACCTCTGCCGGGGTAGAACTTAAAAACTGCGAGATATTGGTCTTAGGCAATTCGCCTGACTCCTACAGCGACTGCCTGATCGGCCACAGTGTGATGGCCCACGCGCTGGATACTTCAGCCGTGCAGCAGGCGATTGAGAGCGTTCAGGGCTCAGTTGAACAAGGCAATATTGTCAATGTCTTTGCCAAGGCAGAAGCTTCTCCTGCTGGGCAAATATTGGGCCAGCGCCATACCATGCTGGACGACTCCGATATTAGCCACACTCGTATGGCCCGCGCGGTTGTCGGTGCAGTAATCGCTGCTGCGGTGCAAGATCCGATGATCTATGTGTCTGGCGGCGGTGAGCATCAGGGGCCAGCGGGCGGTGGGCCAATTGCCGTGATTAGTAAACGCGCCTGAGCAATCCGATTCGACGCACGGATCGAGTAATCTTAGGGCTGCAAACTCTCAATCACGATTAGATTTGCCCTCAGCCATTCATTGACTAGCGCCTGCACTTCTACGCCACTTTCTTCTGCCAAACGGCTCATCCGGGCGTTGACGTCGGGTTCTAAATGAATAGGAAAGCTAAACTCTGCCTGATCGTTATAAAACTTACCCCGCTCACCTTTAGAAAAATCATATTCAGCCTGCATCAGTCGCTCTCCTGGTATTGAAGGATCTCTGCCTTAGTCGCCTTTCTAGCCGAAATGATACGAATTCAGTGTATAACGTCAGGATAAAAACAGTGAAAGGAAGGTGACAACAGCCATCTCCCTTTCATCTGCCACAGCTATGCAAACAAGCTTTAGACTGTTGCTGTTTGCACCGCTGCCGCCGGAGCCACTACCGAGCGAGCGACTCGCCGCCTGCGCTCACTCCGACGGACGCCACCGGCCATTTCATATTCACTGCTGTCTTTGCCATGTTTTACGGCGACGCCCAGCAGCATTTTTTCAGCGGTGCTGGCCAGCCGTTTTTCAGTTTCCAGGATATCGTTAGCGGCCTGATCTACTTTGGAGAGTAGCGTATTGTAAGCTTCTAGCTTTAGCCGAAGCGCGCTGATTTCCTTTTCAAAGTTTGCGGCTGACATGCCGTTGCCCAAGTCAAGCTTGGCATCAATAGATTTCATACCGGATAAGCGGCTTTCAGCTTTGGATAGAATGCTGGAGCTTTTTTTGCGTCGTGCCATCGTGTATTTTTTTCATCCTTTAGTAGATAGATAGCAGAGGTTCTGTATGCGCTAGGGCGTCAGGTGCGCTGCTCATATCACAATGCCCGTGGTGATGAATTAAATAAACAGGGCTGTCTCCGCGTGATTGCATAGTTTTTGCTGAGAGTGGAAAATTCTGTGCGGGTGCTGTTGGTAATTTTACAGGCAGGTGAGAAGTATTTGTGACTCCGTGAGAAGTGCTAGCGGGGTTGGGAAAAGCGTGAGCTGTTTAGTGAGGAAGGCGATCTGCCGGGGGAAATAGGGCTAGTGACTTCGTGAGGAGTGTCAGCGACCAGGAAAACAGGCGGTAGAGTACTGGGAGAAGTGCGATCGCTCTCTCGAAAAGCCCACATTGCTGTGCAAGCAGTGCGATCGCTCTCTCGAAAAGTCCACATTGCTATGCAAGCAGTGCGATCGCTTCCCTGACTGATGCGAGCTGCTATGTAAGCAGTATGTAGAGGTTCCGAAGGAAACTTTCGGGGCCAGGTCACAGACAGACGTGGCTACTATGGGAATAGTGAAAGCTAACCGGGGTAACCCGATGGCTAGTCGGATGCACGAGGACGTGAATGAATAGGGATGAGCAGCAGCGGGTCGAGCAGTTTTTGGGTAAGTGGCTGGGTTCTGAGGGTAATGAGCGAGCTAACTATCAGGGCTTCTTTCTCGATTTGTGCGCCGTGTTTGGGGTCGCGGGGCCACCGCCGAAGGGGAGCGTTGCGGGCGATCCTTACTGCTTTGATAAAGACATCAAGTTTTACAGCGGCGAGAAGACGGCTCCTTCGACGAAGTTTGCTGACTTTTATAAGGAAGGCTGCTTTTTGATAGAGGCGAAGCAGGGCAGCGATCGCTCTGCTAAGGGGCACGGCAAGCGGGGGACTAAAGGCTATCGCGATACGATGCAAAAGGCGTTTAACCAGGCGAAGTCTTACGCGCTGAATCGGATGCTGCCGTCGCTGCCGCCGTTTTTGATGACTTGCGATATTGGCTCGCATTTTGAAATTTGGCAGGGCTTTAGCGGGGAGTATGGCAGCTATGGCGCACGGGAGCGGGTGAATCTGAAGGATTTGGCTGATCCGGCGGTGTTTGATCGGTTTGTGAAAATGTTTACCGATCCGCAGGCGCTGAACCCGGAGAAGCTGCGGGCAAGGGTGACGCGGGAGGTGGCGGCAGAGCTGGCGAAGCTGTCGCGCTGGCTGGAGGAGCAGGGCCATGATGCGCAGGTGACGGCGAGCTTTTTGATGCGCTGCATTTTTACGATGTTTGCGGAAGATGTGGAGCTGCTGAGGGGGGAGGTGTTTACCAAGGCGCTGCGCGATCGGTGGATTCCGAACCCGACTACGTTTCAGCCGGAAATTGAGAGCCTTTGGCAGACTATGAATACGGGGGGTACGTTTGGCTTTGAGCCGATTTTGCGGTTTAACGGCAGCTTTTTTGAGGAGGCGACGGCGATCGCCCTACCAAAGGAGCAGCTAGAGGTGCTGTATGCAGCGGCGGCAAAAGATTGGAGTCAGGTAGAACCGGCGATTTTTGGCACGCTGGTGGAGCGGGCGCTGGAAAAAAAGGAGCGCAGTCGGCTGGGGGCGCACTATACGCCGAGGTCTTATGTGGAGCGGTTGGTAAGGCCGGTGGTGATGGAGCCGCTGCGTCAGGAGTGGGATGAGATTGAGCTGGAGATTAAGCGGTTGCTGGAGCCTGCTAAGGGGGAGGAGGAGCCGACGGCGAATCAGCGGAAGAAGGCGGAGCAGGAGATTCGAGACTTTTTAGATAAGCTGCGGGCGATTAAGATTCTTGATCCGGCTTGTGGCACGGGTAATTTTCTCTATGTGTCTTTAGATTTGCTGAAGGGGCTGGAGGCGGAGGTGGTGACCCGGCTGGCGGATGTGACCGGGCAGGTGCAGCTCAATGTGTTGGAGCAGATTAATCCGTCGCAGTTTTTGGGGATTGAGATTAATCCGAGGGCGGCGGCTATTGCTGAGCTGGTGATCTGGATTGGCTATCTTCAGTGGTATTTCAAGGATAGAAAGGTGGCGGAAGCGCCGGAGCCGGTGTTGCAGGCGTTTGGCAATATTGAGTGCCGGGATGCGGTGTTGGCGTATGACGGTAGGGTGCCGGATGTGGATGAGAAGACGGGGGAGGTGCGGACTCGTTGGGGTGGGCGGATGATGCAGCACCCGGTGACGGGGGAGGAAGTGCCCGATCCGGCGGATCAGGTGGTGATTTATCGGTATTTGAATGCGCGGGCGGCGGAGTGGCCGGAGGCGGATTATGTAGTGTCGAATCCGCCGTTTGTAGGGAATGCAAGAATGCGTGAGTTTTTAGGAGATGGCTACGCAGAAACATTGAGAGAGTTCTATCCAGAAGTTTCTGAAACTGTAGATTTTGTGATGTATTGGTGGTACAAAGCAGCGGACTATGTCCAAAACGGAACAATTAGGAGATTTGGTTTTATTACGACAAACAGTATTCGACAACCAAGGCTCAGAAGCGTCGTT
The DNA here is from genome assembly GCA_038315915.1 of Phormidesmidales cyanobacterium. Classification (GTDB taxonomy): domain Bacteria; phylum Cyanobacteriota; class Cyanobacteriia; order Phormidesmidales; family Phormidesmidaceae; genus Phormidesmis. The sequence continues at coordinate 2,835 of JBBQAC010000030.1, read as the reverse complement.
GACCAGTCTCTTCGATTAAAAAATCCGCTTTGCCTGACCTTCGCAATTCCTGATCATCCTTGGATCAACGAAGGTGCGGATGTAAGGATTTCAATGACTGTAGCAGAACAAGAAAACATTCAACTCAAGAGGATGGCTACTTTTGGCACAGTCATCTCCGAAGGTAGCTCAACTGATCCAGAAGATATAGCTAATCAGATTTTACTCGATTGGAGAAAAGCTGCAAAAATCTATAGCAATCTTCAGGTAGGCGTTGACGTATCCTTAGCTTCTCAATTAAAAGCTAACTCTGGACTCTCTTGCCAAGGCGTTAAGCTGCACGGCAAAGGCTTTTTGATTAACAGCAGTCAATTGAGCAGTGTAGAACCCGATCTTGCTTGTGAGTTTGTTACAGGAAGAGAGCTTGCAAAGTCTAAGAACAATACTTTTGTTCTAGATTTGCTTGGTTTAGATGAGAGTGAGCTCGAAGGAACATATCCAAAAACATATCAATGGGTTTTAGAAAAAGTTCGGCCTGAAAGAATCCAAAATAACCGGAAAGTTTACAGAGAAAAATGGTGGATTTTTGGAGAACCTCGTGCTAGCTACCGACAAGCTTGGAAAAGTACGGACAAGTATATTGCAACTACGAGAACTTCTAAATTTAGAGTGTTTCAATCTTTATCATCTAGTGTTATCTCAGAAAGTGGAATTGTTATGACTTTTCTGAGTGATTTTTACTATCTCGGAGTGATGTCAAGTAATATTCATGTGACATGGGCTACTGCTGCGGGTGGCTGGATGGGAGTCGGGAACGATCCCGTCTATAACCACGCTCGATGCTTTTATACGTTTCCTTTTCCCGATTCCACTCCAGAACAAAAACAAAAAATCCGCGATTTAGGCGATCGCCTCGACACCCACCGCAAACAAGTCCAAGCCACCCATCCCGACATCACCATCACCGGCATGTACAACCTGCTCGAAAAACTCCGCGCAGGCCAACCCTTCACCGACGCCGACCGCGACTACAACAACAAAGCCCTCGTCTCTACCCTCAAACAAATCCACGACGACCTAGACGCCGCCGTCCTCGACGCCTACGGCTGGCCCCACACCATCACCAACGAACAAATCCTCGAAAACCTCGTCGCCCTCAACGCCGAACGCGCCGAAGAAGAACGCAACGGCCTCATCCGTTGGCTCCGCCCCGACTATCAAAATCCAGGGCAAGCCCCCGACGAAGCCATCGACCAACCCACCCTCGAAGGCATCACCCCCACCGAAGCACCCATCATCGAACCCGTAGAACAGCAAAAATGGCCCGCCCAGCCTAAAGAACAGCTCGCCGCCATCCGCGACCTACTGCGCACCACCCCCGGCGAATGGAGTACCCTACAAATCGCCGCCCAATTCAAAGGCCGCACCACCCAAAAGAAACTCGACGCCATCACCGAAAACCTTCAGCGCCTAGAATGGTTCGGCCTCGTCATCTGCGACCCAGCCAGCAGCAACTGGCACTACGCCGAATCTGCACAGGCCGCTTAGGAATGAGAATTAAATAACTTGGCTATTTGCTAGCCTCTCGCAGCCCTCACCCCAACCCTCTCCCGTTGGGAGAGGGAGCTAGATCTGGCCCCCTTCTCCCATCGGGAGAAGGGCTGGGGATGAGGGCTCGAGAATTGTGCATATTATTAAATCCTCAATCCTTAGGTAAAATAGCAAAGTCAGCTAGATTCAGTCACAGCGTAGGTGAATACAACGCCCTCATCAGCATCGAATCATTAGAAATCATTGAAGGAGACTTGCCAAAGCGCGCTCAGAAATTAGTAATCGAATGGGCAAGCGCATACCAGCAAGACCTTTTAGAAATGTGGCAGTCTCAAGAATTCCGTAAATTGCCGCCCTTAAAATAGATTCAGACACATAGGCTCACTATGCAACACCCTCGCATTTCAAAAGCAAAAGCCGTTGATAACAACACACTCATCATTGAATTCTCAAATCAAGAGATCAAAGAATATAAGATTCATCACCTCTTAGAAAAGCCGACGTTTGCACCGCTGCGACAGCCTGCATTCTTCAAAAACTTCAAAGTTGAACCGGGCGGCTATGCCCTTACGTGGACTGAGGAAATCGATATCAGCGAATACGAGCTATGGAAGAATGGGACTGCTATCACTCAAGAAGCAGCATCAATTTCTGAAAATCTTTAAGAGCGGCAAGATCTCTTTCAAGACCCCACTACCGAAGCGCTAAAATCAAACCAGGCAAGCACTCGTTAACTCGGAGCTGAAGCGCACGATGATCGCCACCCAAGACAGCCCTAAATTGCGGTAAACACTTATCTGCTTTATTGTTCAATTTGAAAGAGGAGTTCTTGAACAGACAAGACTGAAATGGGCGAACTCGTGAAGCCCTTTGCATCGCGGGTTGCAATGGCGTCTAGTTTTTGGGCGATCGCTTGAAATAGCATTTCTGCATCTTGGTAGAATGGCTCCCGCTGTAGCAAAAAGTCTAAAGTAATGTTCGTATCAATTAAGACCCTCATCGAAGATATTTCTCCGTCCGGCGTGCTTCTAGCAAGGTAGCAACTTCGCTATCAGTAGGAGCTGGCTGATCTGTTTTGAGCAAGCCGCTCATTTTCTGAACGGCTCTAGCGCGTTTGGTAATGTCTCCAAGGTTGGTGAGGGTGCCGGGAGGGATCGTCTGAGGTTGAGTAGAGCGCTGTTTTTGGTGGAGAAATTCGGCAAAGCTGAGGACTTCACTGATTTGATCCTCAGGGAGGATTTGGATAAGTTGACGAAGCTTTTCGGCGGCTGTCATGATGTTTGGGCGATGGGATATTACGATTAT
>JBBQAC010000216.1:0-8043 GCA_038315915.1 Phormidesmidales cyanobacterium | reverse complement strand
GAAGCAACAGGCCAGCCTCAGTACTGTAGATGGCGAGCAGTTCGCCATTTCTAAAACGCAGCGCTGGTTTCGCCGGCGGCAGCGGCAGCTTCAGCCCATAGCCGGTCGACCCCAGGAAAACCCTGGCGGCGCTTGGGTCTGCCCGATGACCACTACGCCTATCGTCGCGGCTACGGCGCTTAATGAACCGCTGATCCCCTATCTGGAGTCGGGTAAGCTGCGGCTGATTGTGGAAAGTGAGCCTACAGAAGTCATGATCACGCCTGAGTCGGGGGGTCAGCGACAGCAGGTAACCGGGGTTAAGTTTCGGCATGTGCGCACGGGCGGCAGCTTTACTGTAACTGCGCCGATTACCCTGGAAGCGACAGATTTTGGCGATTTGCTCGCGCTAGCCAATTTGCCGTCACGAGTCGGGCAAGAAGCGCGTAGCGACACTGGCGAAGCAATCTTGCCAGTGCAGGCGATTCCAGCCTGTCAGCAGTCGTTTACCTTCAACGTGCTGGTGGAGTACACCCAGGCGAGTGAACAAATGCCTGCGCCCGCTGGCTATGGCCGCGACCCCTGGCTCAATCCCTATGAATTCACTGCTGACTTTTGGGTTGGGAAGGCTGGCAGTTTGAGTAAGCGAGACTTTTTTCATCCGTTTGGTATTTTTCGCTACCGGCGGGTGCTGCGGCGATCGCTCAACGAAAAAGCCATCAGCCTCGGCGATGTCAGTGCAATCAACTGGGGAACCTCGCCCCATCCCGAAAAAGGACAGTGCTGCGGCAACGATTTTCGCCTGGGATCGCTGATTGGCAGTGACCGGGCTGAGAGAGAAATTCTGATTCAGCGGGCCCGCGATCGCGCCCAAGCCTACATCCACTATTTGCAAACCCACGGCGTCAGCGACCTCAAGCCCCGAGGCGACCTCACCTGGAGCGCCGACGGCATTGCCCTGGAGCCCTACATCCGCGAAGCTCGCCGGGGCATTGCCCTCACCACTATTCGCCATGAAGATGTCGCCGAAAGCTTTTTTCCTAATCAGGCCCGCGCTCGCTGTTTCGAAGACAGCCTGGGCATTGGCCAATACCACTACCTCGACTTACACGGCAACTTAGTGGTGGGGCATGTCAGCCCTCACGGCAAGGACATGTTTGCCCTGCCCTTTTCTCTGCCTGCCGGGTCACTCGTGCCGATGACTACCGACGGACTCATCCTTTCTGCCAAAAGCATCGGCACCACTCATATCACCAACGCCGCCTACCGAATGCACCCGATGGAGTGGGCAATCGGCGAAGCCAGCGGATTTTTGGCAGTGTTTGCCGCATGGACAGGTGAAACCCCTCGCCGAATTGTAGAAACGCGGCCTTTACTGCGTAAGCTGCAAGGCTTTATGTCCAGGAACGGAGTGCCTATTTTTTGGTTCGACGATGTCGCGCATGACGATCCCGACTTTGAAGCCATTCAGGTGATGGCCGCCACCGGCATTGTCCGTAGTGAGAACGCCAGCAACCTGCACTTTCGCCCCTACGCAAATGTTTCTCGGGCAGTAGTTTCAACCGCCTTAGTCAACCTGCTAGAACTCGAAAAAATCACACCGACTCGTCCCACCTTCCGAGATGTGCTGCCCGGTGAGCACTGGGCCTACAGCAATATTGAAACGCTCAAAGCGCAGGGGATCATCGCTGGCGTAGGCAAAGATCTGTTCGCGCCCGAGACGATGATTACCCGTCAGCAGCTTTCCTTCTTAATCAAAGCAGCGATGCCCGAGGCGCATAACAAAGCATTATCGGGGATCGTGCCGGACAAAACGCCACTCGCTCGCCGGGAACTGTCTAGAGCTTTCTATGTCCTGCTTAAGACGCGGTTAGATATCTGAATCGCCATACAGAGAGAACAGCTTTATTTGCAAAGGTTTATAGCATTCGGAGAGAGGCAGATCGGCAGATTAGTATGATGGGTAATCAGCACTGTCTGGTGACAGCAACGTTCGCAAAATCCATCCTTGATCTTTCTAATCCATCTTTGAAGTAAACCGATGTCGAATAGTGTTGTTACGCCCCTACGATTAGCGGTAGCCATAGGTATGGTGCCTTTGGGAATGGCAGTGCCTGGTCTGACCCAAACGCCTGAACTGGCTGTTCCCCAGGCGTTTGTCACCGTCTGCGCTTACGACCCTGGTAGCGGACTTCCCAACCCATTGGGAATGCGCGCTTTTATCACGGTTAGCGAAGTTGAGGGCAACAGCGTATTTCGTTTTGAGCAGTTTCCCAGTTTTGTTGGTGGTACTGGCGATGCGCCTGCTCGACCAGCAGACGTTGCGTCTGAGCGGACGCTGACGCTCTACGAAACGCCTTTAGCCGAGGCCCGCCAGATCCTGATTGACGAACCTAGCTACTATGCCGCGCTGCTCGGAGTAGAGTCTGAGCAGCTAGCAGGCGATGGTTTTAGCGCGGTGAATGAAACCCTGGTCTGTCAGGAAGTCAGCGATGGTCGCTTAGCGGGCGTACCCCAACCACCCGAATCACCGGCTCCCCCGGCAACGCAGTCCGATCCAGTGCTGATGATTGGCGATTTGCCCGATGGTAACTACCGGGTCGCCTCAGCCACCTATCCGCCGCGCGTGGTTAGCGACCAGGAGCTGGTAAAGAATGGCGGCGCGCTGTTTCTATTCCGCAAGCGGGGTAATTCAATCACCGGTAATTTTAGCTACATCGATTCTGACATTGGCGCTTGCGTTACCGGTACGTTAGCTGCCCGGAACGCTGTTCTGGGGCAGGCTAATGTAGAGGGCAAAACTGGTGTTGTGACGAATGCTGAAACGGGCGTGGCTTTTCTGGGGCCAGCCGAGTATTTGCAGCTTGGGGAGAATGTGTCGGGCGATCGCTACGAAAGCAGCATCCTGACTTTGGAGGGCTTCTCCCGCATCAATGCAGGCAGCGCCTTGCCACCAGAGAGCTGCCCTTAGGGAAGCGTAAGGGTGGGAGTGCCTGCTGAACCGCCGACTTTAATCGGGGGCAGTTTCAGCGGAGGCTGCTTTGGCTGGTGTCGTAGCATCGGGTTCGACGCCTTCTAAGACCACCAGTGACTCCAGCATTTTTTTCACCAGCGGCGCTGCCACCGTGCCGCCATAGGCATTCTCGCCTTGCGGTTCATCGACGACTGCCAGCACTACATAGCGGGGATTGCTGACCGGGGCAATGCTCACGAAGCTGGTGATGCGCTGATTGCCATAGGCTCCGTATTCGGTGGCCTTTTGGGCAGTGCCAGTTTTGCCAGCGATCTGGTAGCCTGCGACTTTGGCTGCTGATCCCGTGCCGTCATCGACTACCTGCTTCATCATATTCAGCACCTGATGGGCGGTTTCGGCTGAGAAGACTTGCTCGGGGGCGGGGTGGTCGGGTGACCAGGTCAGCTCACTCTCGGCATTAGCCAGACCGCGAACGACGTGAGGGGTTACCCTTTTACCGTCGTTCGCCAGGGTGCCATGTAGCTGCAATAGCTGGAGCGGCGTCAGCGAAAAGCCCTGACCGAAGGCTGTGACGGCTGCTTCTACCGCGCTATCAACAAACTGACCGCGTTCTTTAATTTGGCCGCTGGCCTCACCGGGTAGCTCGATCCCGGTTGGCTTGCCCAGACCAATTTTTTCTAGCCAGTTGTAGTAGGTGTCTCGGGGCAGGGTTTCCATCACATGCACCATGCCAACGTTGCTGGAGTAGCGCAGTACATCGGTGAGCGACAGCGGCCCACGTCCGCCTCTGGTGGAAAAGTCAACGTTTTGAATGGGCCATTCGCCGACAAAAATCTGGCCTTCGTCGTAGACGGTGGCACCAGCGCTGATGCTGCCGTTTTCTAGGGCGATCGCCACATTGATCGGCTTAAAGGTCGACCCTGGTTCGTATAAATCGCTCACCGCCCAGTTTTTGAAATAGGCGATATCGGCGTCATAGTAGCGATTGGGATCATAGGTAGGCGCTGCCGCCAAGGCCAAAATTTCGCCCGTTCGGCTATCCATCACCAGCAGTGCGCCTCTTTTTGCTCCGTATTCATTAACTGTTTTTACCAGGTTTTCTTGCGCAATCCGCTGCAACCGGCTATCGATGGTGAGCTGCATCTGCAAGCCATCGCGGGTTACCTGCTGAAGCGGCGTACTCATCTCACCGGGCGCGGGCTCGGCGTATTTTAGCTGCGCCTGGAGGCTGAGTTCTAAACCTTCCTGAGGTACCCCTTCTAAATCCACATAGCCAGTTACCTGAGAGAACAGCTCACCTTGAGGATATATCCGCTGAGGTGAGGGCAGTAGATCGAGTCCATCTAGCCGGAGCGCCCGGAGTCGCTTGGCCGTCTCTTCTGAGATATCGGTATTGAGCTTGATCCCGCTTTCTTGCTCTGCAAACAGATCCGACAGTTCCTGTGGTTGGCGATCTAGCACTGTGCTGAGCGCTTCAGCGATCGCCTCGGGCGATTTCTTAAACAGCACGGGATGTACATATAGCGTGTACATCACTCTGTCCATTGCCACCACGTTGCCCTGGCGGTCTACGATTTGCCGCCGCGAGGCCCGTGGCGTTGCTTGAATAGCCTGCTGCTCGCGCGCCATCACTTGCAGCTCATCACCGATGGCTAGCTGCAAGTAGGCCAGCCGGGTGCCCAGCCCAAGCATGCTGACTATCAGCACTACCCACACGCTGATCAGGCGCAGGCGCGGCGATGTCAGGCGAAAAGCTTGGGCTCGCACCTTGCGTCGAGATAGAGAGCTTTTAACCCGTCGGGAAGCAGATTGGGAGACCTGTACAGGTCTGTGTAAAGGTCTTTTGTGGCGCGCCTGTGACGCTTTTTCGGCAGCAGAGCGAGAGCGGGTAGAAGCAGCCATACTGTGTTTATGCGCTAGTACCCTAGCGGACGAGTTCGCTTGGTCGCTGGTTCTGCTGATTCTGCTGGGGTCTCACGAGACGGCTCGGGCGCTAAGAACAGGACGTCGCCAGACTTATGCAATGCTAGCCCGGAGCTTGGCTGAGCGGCTTGTTCAGCCAGACTTTGTTTAATCGCTTCATTGGCTGAAGTGAGCTGCTGTGATTCGCTCTGTAGGGCATCTAGCTGGGCCAGCGTGTAGCTGGTGGACTTATCTACGTATACAGTTGAGCCGTAAACTACGAGAGCACCCGTCACTAAGAGACCGGTGATCGCCGCTGACCCTTGCTGCACTCGGTTGAGCAACTGTAGCGCTATCGGCAGCTTGGGCTTGCTGGGTAAGGGCAGCGTGGAAGTTTGCACTCGAAGCGTAGGCTGCGCTGCCGGTTTTCTATGTAAAGTCACGACTTTGCTGTTGGCGCGATCGCCGTCAGCCCGAACGACTTTTACTTGAACAGCCTGGGCCTGAGCGGCCTGTCCCAGCAAAAAATCAGTTTGAATAGAGTGACTCAACTGTGAGCGACCTAGCTCAATAGCGCTTGTTTGATCTTGAGCGGCCTTAGCACGATCAGCTTGAGAAGATAGAGACTGAGCGAGCGGATAGGACTCGGTAGCGAAGACCATGCGATTGTATAGGGGATTACGGTGTGAAGCGACAAATTTACGCAGGGTGCCACACCCCTCATTGCCAGGAGCTTTTGACTCGATGCAGCACCGTCGCAAAGTAAATTACGCGCATACTACCTTGCTGGCGAGCGAAGAACAAGTCCAATTGTGAAATTTCTGCTCACTTCTGAGCAAGTTTGCGTAGATTCGCGGAGAGATCAGTGCATATGTCAAAGATTCCCCTGTTTGAGGGTGAAGTTTCGATAAGGGAGGGGAGGCAGAACGCAGAAATCAGGAGACAGAAGCCTGCGATTGACCGCTCCTGTCTCCTGTCTCCTGTCCTCTCTACTCGCTATACAGAAGGTCTAACTTTCCCCTCAGGCAAGCCCACCATGTCAGCATTGCTCTTACCGGGCGGGATCATCGGGTAGCAGTTTTCGTCGCGGCGCACTCTGACATCCATTAACACCGGGCCGTCGTGGGCGAGCATGGTGGCGATCGCCTCACTCATTTCAGCCGGATCGTTCACGACCATTCCCTTCAGGCCAAATGCCTGCGCAAGCAGCACAAAGTTGGGCATCCCGATTTCCATGTTGGAAGACGAATAGCGCTCCCCAAAGAACGTTTGCTGCCACTGGCGCACCATGCCCTGCCAACCGTTGTTCAAAATCACCGTCTTGACGTTGAGACCGTACTGAGCCAGCGTCGCCAACTCCTGCAAGTTCATCTGAAAGCTGGCATCGCCACTTACGCAGATTACCTGCTCATCGGGCAAGGCAACCTGCACACCCATCGCTGCCGGTAGGCCAAAGCCCATCGTGCCGAGCCCGGCGCTGGAAATCCACTGGCGCGGCCCGTTCTTTAAAAACTGCGCGGCCCACATTTGATGCTGACCGACGTCAGTCGTGTAGTAAGCGTGAGGGGCCTGGGTAGTCAGTTCGACAATCACTGACTGAGGTGAAATTTGGTCGGGGTAGGTAGGTGCGACTAGCGGGAAATCCTGCTTCCAGGTATCGACTTGATCCCGCCAGGACTGAGTTTGCTGAGGATCTGGCTTGTCCTGGTCAGTGAGCTTGGCGAGCAGCGTCTTCAGCACCGCCTTGACATCACCGACGATTGGCACTTCCGGCACGCGGTTTTTGCCCACTTCTGCCGGGTCAATGTCGATGTGGATCACTTTAGCTTTGGAGGCAAATTTTTCGAGATTGCCTGCCACCCGGTCGTCGAAACGGGCCCCGATCGCTACCAGCAAATCGCACTGGCTCACGGCAAAGTTAGCGTAGGCCGTACCGTGCATCCCCAACATGCCGACTGCCAGCGGATGGTGCTCATCGACGGCACCTTTGCCCATGAGCGTCGTTGTCACAGGGGCTGCGAAGATCTCGGCTAAGGTTTTAATTTCGGCATGAGCACCGGATGTAATCGCCCCGCCACCGACGTACAGCAAGGGGCGTTCAGCGTTGCGCAGGAGCGCGATCGCCGCTTCTATCAGCAGCTCGTCGCCGTCCAGCGGCGGCATGTAGCCTGGAATGTTGACATCGCCAGGGGCCACCGGAATATAGTCTATTTCTTCATTGCCCACGTCTTTCGGCACATCAATTAGCACCGGGCCGGGTCTGCCTGTTTTAGCAATGTGAAAAGCTTCGGCAACGATCTGCGCCATCTGGTTAGGATCGCGCACGACATAAGAGTGCTTTACAATCGGCAGCGTGATGCCGTGAATATCAATTTCTTGAAACGCATCGGTACCAATTGCCGCGCGGGTCACCTGCCCGGTCACCACCACCATTGGGATCGAGTCCATCTGAGCGGTCGCGATCCCCGTTACCAGATTGGTCGCTCCCGGCCCAGAAGTCGCAAAGCACACCCCGACATTGCCGGTAGCGCGGGCATAGCCATCAGCCGCATGTGCAGCCCCCTGCTCATGGCGCACCAGAACATGCTTGACCAGCCCTTGAGCTTCAGCCTTGTACAGCTCGTCATAAATTGGCAGAATCGCCCCACCAGGGTAGCCAAAAATATGCTTAACGCCGTGGCGAACGAGGCTATCGATCAGCGCGTAGCCACCGCTGACCCGCTGAGTCGCCGTTGAAGATTCCAGTGTAATAGTTGAAGCCATAAGAGATTAGGAGGTCAAAATGGGCTGTGCAAAGGTGGCAGAGATAAACGTACTGTTAGTGTAAATTGTAGCCAAGCTAACAACAATATTTTCCCTTCATCGCTTGTCAGGGAAAAGGGACATTTTCGCCAGCCGTCGGTTTAGCCCATCAAATAGTGCTGAATCGCCGAACTGCTGTCCAATTCGTCCTTAATCTGCCGCCTTAAAAATTCAGCCGCCGTCATTGGCACTTTTCCTTTTTCGCTGAATTCAGCCAGGGGCCAATCGCTAATCTGCCATCCCTGGACTCTTTCAAGATCCCCCCATAGCTGGAGATGATCGACAGGCGGATCGGCATAAAAGTTAACTTTTCCAGACCCCAGTGGCAGCGTGCTCCAGTGAGTAAAAAAATCGTGGCTGAGGCGACAGACCGGCAGGCCAATTAC
>JBBQAC010000292.1:0-5168 GCA_038315915.1 Phormidesmidales cyanobacterium | reverse complement strand
CATTCAGGGACTGGGCAAAGCCGCTGAGCAAATTTCACGACTGACTGGCCGTCGGTCAGCGCGCCACCGACCGACCAACCCGATTCGCCCGCCCGCCGCTTTTTTACCGCCGCCCGCCGCCTGGCCGCTCAGCCAGCTAGATGAACGGGTTCAAGCCAGGCAGCAACCGCCCAAACCACAAATGCCTAAGCAAAGGCCGCCTCACACCTCAGGGCAAACTTACTGGGCTCCTGGCATCAGCTCACGCCCCCTGCAAGGCCAGCGTCCGCCCAGACGACTGGCCTTACGGTTACTGTTAGGCATTGGCGCGGCGCTGAAGCTGCTGAGCAATCCGGCAGGCGAAATGGTATCTACCTATTGGCAACTGTCCTCTCGGCGGGTAACGCTGGCAGGCTACAGTCTGGCCGTTATGGCCAACCTTTGCTTAGTCTCAGCCGGTTTAGCGTACTTGTCAGCCGATAGCTGGCTGGTCGCTTCTCGGCTATGGGCGGCAGGCGGGCTGACGTTTGTAGCGATGGTGCTGACGGTGGCGATCGCCCGCACCGGATTGCGCATTCGTGGCCTGTGGGCCGCTGATATTTTTATATTGGGAACCGCGATCGCGCCCCTGGGCATACTCGCGGCAGTCACCGCGATAATTGGGCAATCAACCATTTGGACAGGCCGGACATCGGACAGTTGGCCAGTCTACACACTTACGTTTGCAGTCACACTGTGGGCCTTCTCCCACACGCTAATCACTCTTTATACCGGTCTTACTCGCATTCACGCTTTTCCCGAAAGGACTGCCGCATGGCTCACGCCCGTCGTTTTGGCAGTAGGAATAGCTGCTGGCGCAGGCACCTGGCAGCTTTTGACATACAGCTTTTAGACCATCCTCTCTTAAAAAATCACCAAAGAGCCCCTGACAAAGCTATTGCTAGGGGCTAGAAAAGTCATTCACAAGTTCAGATGCGTCCACCGCTGGCACTTAGATCCGAGGGCGGCGAACGCTGCCAGTAACTAGCGAAATCACAAAAATCACCAAAAATACAAAGAACAAGATTTTAGCGATACCTGCGGCACCAGCCGCAATACCACCGAATCCTAAAACACCTGCGATGATCGCGACAACCAAAAACAACAAAGTCCAACTAAGCATGAAAACACCTTGCTATACCAGCACTGTTAAAAGAGTAAAAACCTGAAAAGAAAGCCGCAACCCCATGTCTTCTATCAAACAACAGCAGTAGCAAAAAACGCTCTTCCCTAAGGAATGCCCGTAGTATCACTGACCTATGTCTGCCGGTATAAATAAGTTGTTTTATTTTTTTGAGAAAATTATTAACGAGTTGTTACATCCTTCTTAAAGAACCCTGATGGGTACTGCCCGCACTGAAGAAGTTTTATAGATTGGTGTCATCCAGTCCAACACACTTCGGGTAATTCACTATGGAATCTCGTAAAACTAGAGCGCTAGAACTCCGTACCGCTGCCGCCAAGCTGGCCTATGACCGGCCCCAAGCCCAGCACCAGGCCAACGGTGAAGAGCTGCGCTACCGCTTTGACGAAGGGCCGACTGTCCGGGGCAGCAAGCCTTCCCACCTAGCCAGCTACACCAAAGGGCTACCTCACGATGGCAAAGACGGTCTAATCTGCGATCCGGCTGACTATCAGCAGTTTATTCGAGGCATCGACTCCGGCGACACTCGCGATTTTCAAGATACGCCGTTAGGCCCCAAAGGTTCAGAAGGGAGTGACACTATTGAATGGAAATCTCAATACACTCGAAACTGCAATGTCAAGGTTCGCGCTTGGGAGAGCGCCGGTGCCGGTCTGCTCTTCGACCTCGAAGGCCCGGACTCTCAGTCGATTACGATGCCGCCCGCGCCCACGCTCGACAGTGATGAGTACGCTGCAGAAGTCGCAGAAGTGTATGAAATGTCACTTCTGCGAGATGTTCCCTTTAGTGAGTTTGAAAATAACTCAGACGTTGCTGCCGCTGTTGGCCGGTTGAACAAACTTCCCTGGTTTCAGGAGACGCCTCTGCCCCTGACCGCCGCTGCCAGTGCCCGTCGGCGCGGCCCCCTAAAACCTCTGACTGCCTTCCGAGGCAATTCTTTTGGCGACCTCACCGGCCCCTATATCTCGCAGTTTTTATCGCGAGGCACACCCGAACTTGGCGGCGACAAAGATGGCGTTTTAGATGGACTGGTTTCTTACGGCGCGATGGTGTTTACGAACAAAGTGCGCAAAGCAACGCCCCACAGAGACTATATGACCAGTTGGGAGTGGTGGTTAGATGTGCAGAACGGCGCTGACCTGCGTCGCAAAGAGACTTACGAATGCGGCGACCAAAAGTACCGCTTCATCACAACGCCTCGCGACCTGGCAACCTATGTTCACTACGACGCGCTCTATCAGGCGTATCTCAATGCCTGCCTGTCGATGATGGCAATTGGGGTGCCCTTCGATCCCGGTATTCCTTTCCAGGGGCAAGACAGTCTCGACCACCAGCAGGGCTTTGCTCACTTCGGCGGGCCGCACATTCTGTCGCTGGTGACTGAAGTGGCTACCCGCGCCCTCAAGGCCGTCCGCTACCAGAAGTTTAATGTGCACCGTCGGGCTCGGCCTGAAGCGATCGCCGGACATATCCACCAGTGGCGCAACACTGGATCACTCTCGCTCAAGCCGGTTGCTCAGCTCAGCGACAAAATCAACGACACCCTGCACCAAGTCTCACTACACAACAAAGCCCAAAACGATCAGTACCTGGCCGAACTCGGCACCGATTGTCACGAGGCTCAAGGCGAGTTTAACCGGGACAAAGTGTATCTGCTGCCGATGCCCTTTGCTGAAGGATCGCCTATGCACCCTTCTTATGGGGCCGGTCATGCCACGGTAGCCGGGGCTTGTGTCACCATTCTCAAAGCCTTCTTCGACCATGGCTACGTCCTGCCTCAGCCTTACACCATTTCTCGCAATGGTTCTGAGCTAGAGTCGACGGGCTACGACCTCAGCCTGACGGTAGAAGGCGAACTCAACAAGCTCGCAGCGAATATTTCCGTTGGTCGCGACTGGGCTGGGGTTCACTTCTTTACTGACTACTATGAGTCGGTTCGCCTGGGTGAAAGAATTGCCTTGGGCATTTTGGAAGAGCAAAAGCTCACCTATGGTGAAAACTTCAGCATGAGCGTGCCCTTGTTTGACGGGGGTAGCGTACGCATCTAAGCCCGCCGTGACTACCTGCGGGTAGATGACTGAGCGGTTGACGATCGCTACGTTTGTAAAGACACATTGCCGGGGTGGGTTCCTACCCTGGCAAGTTGGATTAAAATGGCCTATATATTATGGATGCCTTACCGGTAGGCCATTGGCTCATTCCTCTTCACTAACTTAGCTGAAGGGTGGGTCAGCCAATTACTCGTTCATCCCTGTCGCGTTCTTTAAAGAGGAAAATACAATCGCTAAAAAACCACTCATCAATCAACAGATCCGAGCCGCGCAGGTTCTTCTGATTGACAACGAAGGTACGAATCGCGGCCTGACCGATACGTCAGAGGCACTGGCTTTGGCCAAGGCTGCCAAACTTGACCTTGTAGTGGTCTCACCCGACCAGGAAAATCCAGTCGCCAAAATTTTGGACTACGGCAAGCACCAGTATCAAAGCCGTAAGCGCCAAAAGCAAAGCGCTCGTACCTCTGTCAAAGAGGTCAGATTGCGCCCTAATGTAGGCGACTCTGACTATCAGGTACGCATCGACAAAGCGCTGGCTTGGCTGGAGCGCGGCGACTCGGTAAAGTTTCAGGTGCGTCTGCGAGGCCGGGAACACCAGCACCGCGATCGCGCCACTGACCTGCTCAACCGGGTGGTTGAAGACCTATCGAAGGTGAGCAAAGTGCAGACGTTTGATCGGCGATCGCTGATCCTCCAGGTTGTTCCAAACTAGCCAGATCGACATGAATTTGGCCTGATGCGGACATAACTTAATCTCTAACCGGGCCAGGGCGTTGATAAGATCGCGTCTTGGCCCTTTTTGTCGGCTCACACCCTCTGCCATGCCTCAACTCACCCGCCATCTTCAGCCACCGCTCGCCTTTATCCCTACTGCCTACAATCCTTGGGTGATGCGGGCCGTTCACTGGGCGCTGCCGCTTTTACTTCAAGTGCGCCTTCGGCCCTGGTTGCCCGCCGGTATTGGTCGCATTGAAGTCGCTAACGTAGAACCCTTAGTCGATCTCTATGCGCAGTTTGAGGCAGGCAAGGCCCGGTTTATCATGGCCCCGCGTCATGTGGAAGTGGACGATCCGCTGAGCGGGCTGTATTTATGTTCTCGGGCCGTCGCTCAAGCGGCCAAACGCAAAGGAATCGCGCTTCAGCAGCCGGTACATACGCATTTCATTTACGAGCGCGGCATG
The DNA here is from genome assembly GCA_038315915.1 of Phormidesmidales cyanobacterium. Lineage (GTDB taxonomy): Bacteria > Cyanobacteriota > Cyanobacteriia > Phormidesmidales > Phormidesmidaceae > Phormidesmis. The sequence goes on along the minus strand of JBBQAC010000292.1, from coordinate 771 downwards.
ACCATTTGGGCGGGCGACGGCATTGGCTGGCTGCTCTCCCGGATTGGCGGCGTCCCCATTCGGCGCGGACGTAAGCCAGATTGGGTGGGGCTCAAGGCGGCGCGGAAGCTGATGTTAGAAGGGACTATGCCGATGGTGGTCGCGCCAGAAGGAGCGACAAATGGTCACAGCGAACGGCTGGGGCCGTTGGAACCGGGCGTAGCACAGCTTGGCTTTTGGTGTGCGGAAGATTTGCAGCGTAACCAGCGCGACGAAGAAGTGTTTATCGTCCCCATCGGCATTCAGTATCGCTATAAGCAAACCGACTGGCCGAAGCTCGCGGCATTCCTTTCACAGCTAGAAGCGCAAAGCGGTCTCGCAGCGCCTGCTGTCAGTTTGCCGACGCCTGACAAAGACTGCTATGTACGCATACTGCGGCTAGGGGAGCACTTGCTCAAAACGATGGAGGCTTTTTATACGCGCTGTTACCATCAGCGTTTTGAGCAGGGCGCAAATTCTGACAACTCTGAACCGGAAGCACCGCTCACTGCTGAAGCCGGTTCTGAGCGATTACAGCAGTTGTTGGATCGCTCTTTACAGGTAGCCGAGCAGTTCTTCAATTTGCCCAATAAAGGAAGTTTGGTAGATCGCTGTCGGCGATTGGAGGAAGCAAGCTGGAGCTATATTTACCGGGAAGATCTGCCCGAACCGCTGTCTCCTTTGGAGCGCGGCCTAGCGGACTGGGCGGCGCAGGAAGCTAGTTTAAGAGAGCTGCATATGCGAATAGTCGAG
>JBBQAC010000016.1:0-32962 GCA_038315915.1 Phormidesmidales cyanobacterium | reverse complement strand
AGCACGGCATTTGATCGAGAACTTCTTTGCTAAGCTGAAGCAGTATCGGGCGATTGCGACGCGCTACGACAAGCGAGCTGGTAACTTTCTAGGTGCTGTTTACCTGGCTGCTTCGGTAATCTGGCTTAATTGATGACACGCCCTAAATGAGAACATTACCTCTTTTGCCCCGCCGTTCCTCGCGCCTGCAAGTTCGCACTGTAGGGCTTTTGGGCGGTCTCTGCTTGACCAGCCTTGCCCTCCCTGCCGCCGCCGCCGAACGCGTGACTCTGACCTACGGCTTTGCTGAAATCTCAACTTCTGTAGAGTCACTGCGAGACTACGCAGAAACTGGTGAAGTAGGCCGAGAACTGGTTCCCTACCTGCGGTTTTTGGATGGCGAGCAGCGATCGCAATTTCGGCAGGCGCTGCAAGTTCGGCAAGATATCAACCCGGTACAGCTCTCACAATTTTTGTACTCTTCCATTGGTCAAAACATCCTGCGCTACGCTGGTGGCATTGTGCAAACGGCGGGGCGTCGGGATGGCGCTAAGGGGCTGCGCGGGGCACTTGTGCTCTCTGCTGCCGAACCTGGCGGTCTCTCGCTGCTGGGCGTACTCGATAAGTTTCCGACCGGTACCGTCCGGATCGACTCGCTGCGGGCGTTCCAAGCCGTTGGCGCATTCACCCAGCTGATCGAAGAAACCCAGCGAGCAACCGCCGCCATTCAGAATCAGACCAGTCAAACAGAGATTAGCCGTCCCGCGATTGAGGCGCTCGGCGATTTGACTCAGGCTGGCCCCTTTGCGGTCACCACCCAGTTTTTAGAAATTGTAGATACCGAGAGAAATCGCACCCTCCCCACCGATTTGTACCTGCCGCCCAATCCGAATGCGCCGCTGATTGTGATTTCGCATGGGCTGTCGGGCGATCGCAGAGGCTTCGTCAAAATTGCTCAGCATTTGGCTAGCCATGGCTTTGCCGTAGCTGCGCTCGACCATCCGGGGAGCGATCGCCGCCAGCTCCAAGATCTGCTCACCGGCACCGCCCGAGAAATTGCCAGACCCACAGAATTCGCTGACCGCCCCCGCGATATCTCCTTTTTGCTCGACGAACTCACCCGCCTGAGCGCTGCCAATGGCCCCTTGGCCAGCCGCTTGGATATGAATCGCATTGGCGTCATCGGCCATTCTTTCGGTGGCTATACAGCCCTTGCCCTGGCAGGCGCACAGCTCAACTACGACACGCTTGAAACCAACTGCAAGTCAGAAGACTTTATCTTCAACGCCGCCAATCCTTCCATGATCTTGCAGTGCACGGCTCTAGAAGCCCCCGCGCAGTTCGACGCCGATTTGAAAGATGATCGCGTCAAAGCGGTAATGGCGCTCAACCCGGTTACCAGCGGCCTATTTGGCCCTACCGGCTTCTCTCAAATCGACATTCCTGTCCTCCTGGTTGCAGGCAGTGACGATCCCATTGCCCCGGCCCTACTCGAACAAATCCAACCCTTTACCTGGCTCACCCAACCCTCTGACACCGCTCCCCAAATAGATCACTATTTCGCCCTGATCGAAGGCGGCTCCCACGTCTACGATCCCATTGACTTTGAAGGTGCTAACGTAGCGCTAGCAGGCGAACTGGTCAACGCCGACCCCCCTCTGGCCTACGACTATCTCAAAGCCTTGAGCCTTGGCTTTATGCAAACGGAAGTCGGCCAAGACCCTGCCTATCGCGGTGCGCTCAGCACTGCCTATATTGACCGACTCTCCCAGTCTCCCTTGCCGCTGTACATCACCGATGCACTCACCCCAGAAATGATTAGCGGCAGCCCGCCTCCACCCCCCTGACACAGAAACCTATCCTCCATTCCCCATTCACACCCCCTACCTATGAGCCTCAAAGTCTACGGCATTCCCAACTGCGGCACCTGCAAAAAAGCGATCGCCTGGTTACAAGAACAAGACATCCCCCACGAATTTATCAGCACCCGCGAACAGCCTCCAACCCCAGAGATGATCACTGCCTGGGTGAATGACCTGACTGCCAGACCCATGCGCAACACCTCAGGCCAATCTTACCGGGCACTTGGAGAAGAGAAAAAAGACTGGAGCGACCAGCAGTGGATCGACGCCTTCGCTCAAGACCCGATGCTACTCAAACGCCCGCTCTTTGAAAAAGACGACAAAGCGGTCATGGTCGGATTTAGAGCAAAAGAAGAAGAAAAGCTCGCCAAACTGAGTCCCTAAAGCATTCGAATTAAGGCGAATCTGCATGACTGTAGAAAAAACAGACGTTGTGATCATCGGCAGTGGAATCGGTGGTCTCTGCTGCGCGGCCCTGCTTGCCCACTACGGACTCAAGGTAACCGTCTGCGAAAGCCATACGCTCCTTGGCGGAGCGGCTCACGGCTTCGAGCGCGACGGCCACCACTTCGACTCCGGCCCCTCCTTATATTCCGGCCTGTCCTACAGCCCTTCGCCCAACCCGCTGCGCCAGGTACTCGACGTCATCGGCGAAGATCTGCCCTGGGCCAACTATGACACCTGGGGCTGTCGCTTACCCGAAGGCGATTTTGATACGGCAGTCGGAGCGGATCAATTCTGCGACGTTTTGCGAAAGCTGCGGGGAGGGGAGGGAGAGCGGGCAGTCGCCGAATGGCGCGAACTCCAGCGAGTGATGAAGCCGCTCGCCAGTGCCGCCGTCTCTTTACCCACTGCCGCCATCCGCTTCGACTGGGGCGCACTCCTCACCGCTGGCCCCTTTGCCCCTCAACTACTCAAGCACGCTGCCCACACCCCACAGCTCACCAGCCCCTTCAGCCGCATCATGGACGGGGTGATCACCGATCCTTTCATCCGTAACTGGCTGGACATGCTCTGCTTTCTGCTCTCTGGCCTTCCGGCTAGCGGCACCAGCACCGCCGAAGTCGCCTTCATGTTTGCCGACTGGTATCGTCCGGATGTCCAACTCGACTACCCAATGGGCGGCTCTGCGGCCCTGGTCGAAGCGCTCGTACGCGGCATTACCAAGCATGGCGGTCAGATCAAAACCAGCGCCCACGTCAGTCAAATCAACGTTCAAAACGGCAAAGCGACCGGCGTGCGGCTGCGTAATGGCGATCGCCTCGAAGCCACCCACGCCGTAGTCTCCAATGCCTCGGTATGGGACACGCTCAAGCTGATTCCATCGGGCGCACTGCCACCCAAATTTGTCCAAAAGCGGCAGGCCACACCTCAGTGCGAAAGCTTCATGCACCTGCACCTGGGCATCGAGGCGGAGGGCTTACCGCCCGATCTCGCCTGCCATTACATCGTGGTCAACGACTGGGACAAAGGCATCAGCGCCCCACAAAATCTGATCCTGGTGTCCATTCCTTCAGTGCTCGATCCGTCATTAGCTCCTCCAGGCAAGCACACCCTCCATGTGTATACACCCGGCAACGAGCCTTACGACCTGTGGCAGGGGATGACGCGATCTAGCTCGCTCTATGCTGAGCAAAAGCAGGCTCGCTCAGCGGTGATGTGGCAGGCACTGGAGCGGATTATCCCGGATATTCGCGATCGCACCACCCTCACACTGACCGGCACTCCTCTCACCCACGCGCGCTACCTGCGGCGCGACCAGGGCACCTACGGTCCCGCCATTAAAGCGGGCAAATCCCTGTTTCCCGGACCAAAAACACCGATTAAAGGGCTGCTGTGCTGCGGCGACTCCACCTTTCCGGGCATTGGCTTACCGGCAGTAGCGGCGAGTGGCATGATGGCTGCCCATAGCCTGGTACCGGTTCGTCAGCATCGGCAAATGTTGAAGGCGATCGCTCAATAATGCGATCGCCCTCTCATCTATTTGTTGCGCCAGATTAAGAAAAGTAGGCCGTCCAGGCACCTTGCAAGCTCTTAAATGAGAAAGCTAACTACATTAATAGGCAAATACATCGCTAAGTATTTGGCCCAAAAGACGACCGTAGCGTGACTATAAGATAGTCATTATGCTCCCCATAACGAATATTGATTGTTATACTTATTTACACGCGCCTTATCAATTCTTAATATTCCTCACCCATCATTTCAGCATTATGAACACCAAAGTAGTGGGCTCCATTTTCAAGCCCAACGTTAATCTCAACCTTGCCTCGCAGACCACTCTTGCCATTCTGCGAGCCATCATCGGCATCATGATGATTCACAACGGCCTCGACAAGCTCGCTGACGTAGAAGGGTTTGCCCAAGCCTACGTCGCCTATATCGGCTTGCCTTTCCCGATTTTCTTTACCTACGTAGCTGCCTACACCGAGCTTATTGGTGCGCCGTTGCTAATTGTCGGCCTCTTCGCCCGACCGGCAGCGCTAGGTCTGCTGAGCACTATGTTTGTAGCGATGTATCACCACATCAAGGTTGCTGGCTTGAGCTTGCCTTACCTGGAGCTATCTGCGGTTTACGCGGCGGCTTTCCTGTTCTTCTCAGTTAACGGCGCTGGACTATTTTCCTTTGATGCCCTGATTGCCTACTGGCTAGACGGCACCTCCTTTTCGACCAAAGCCAAGCAGCTCATGCGCATTAAGAGTGCTGAGGGGCAAGAAGCTGGTTAGTGTCTCTGTTCTCTACAAGAATTCTGATGAGCAACTAGCTATCAAAAAAGAGCGTTCACAGAGCAATCCCACAATCCCGGCGTTTCGATTGGAGCACCGGGATTTGCTCTTTTTGGACGGGCGATCGCCCCGTATAGACATCAGCGCATCTTCTGATTAAGGGTTTAGGACAGTCGCGCACTAGCGGCTGCAATCTGTCATAATTCTGGAGTCTTTTTACCCTTTTAATGGAAGCCAACCCTTTGTCAGCTAGCATTCCGCTGTATTTTGTCGATGAAGCCGATGTCAACCGCGATTACGTCAATCAGGCGGTGTGGCTGGAGATGTCGGGCTTTACTGGCCAGCCGGGAAGTCACTGCTTGCTGCCCTCCGCCGACGGTGAGCTAGAGCGGGTACTGGTGGGCAAGCCCAAAACCTTTGACACCTGGACGCTAGGCCGCTTAGCGCAAACGCTGCCAGCCCAAAAATACGCCCTCGCTGACGATCTTTCTGCCGAAGTGACTACCAAGCTTTGTCTCGGTTGGGTGCTGGGCCAGTACCGCTTCACTCGCTATAAGCGTACCGATGCCGATGCCCTACCTGAGCTGGCCTTTCCAGACAACGCTGACCAGGACTATGTTACGGCTGCTGCCGAAGCGACCTATTTAGTCCGCGATCTGATCAATACCCCGGCGCGGGATATGGGGCCTCAGCACCTGGCGGAAACTGCCCAGCAGCTAGCAGACGGGTTTCGGGCTGACTATCGGGTAATTGTTGGAGAAGATTTGCTCCCTGCAAACTATCCGATGGTGTACGCGGTAGGTCAGGCCAATAGCCAGTCAGGCACTCAGGTTCCCCGGCTAATCGATATTCACTGGGGGGAGCTTTCAGCGCCGAAAGTAACGCTGGTCGGTAAAGGTGTTTGCTTCGATACGGGCGGGCTGAATATGAAGAGTGCGGCGGGTATGAAGCTGATGAAAAAAGACATGGGCGGGGCAGCTCAGGTGCTGGGCCTCGCCAGAATGATCATGCAGTTAGCGCTACCGGTGCGGCTGCGGGTGCTGATTCCAGCGGTCGAAAATAGCATTGCTGGGAATGCCACGCGCCCTTCGGATGTGCTCACCTCACGGCAGGGTACTACGGTAGAAATTGGCAATACCGACGCTGAGGGCCGCTTAGTGCTCGCCGATGCCCTCACTGAAGCCAGCAGCGAATCTCCCGATCTATTGATTGATTGTGCGACCCTGACGGGCGCGGCGCGGGTTGCGGTGGGGGCTGAGATTGCCGCTTTATTTTGCAACGATGACGAGACCGCTCAAGCCCTTTTGCAGGCAGGGAAGCAGCAGGACGATCTGCTCTGGCAGTTACCGCTACACGCCCCCTATCGCAAAATGCTGGAGAGCAAAGTCGCTGACCTCAACAACATTTCCAGTACGCCCTATGGCGGCGCAATTACGGCGGCGCTGTTCCTACAGGAGTTTGTCGGTAAGCAAAAGCCCTGGATTCATGTCGACTTTATGGCCTATAACACCCACAGCCGACCTGGTCGGCCTGAAGGCGGTGATGCAATGGGTATGCGATCGCTGTTTGCCCTGATTAAAGAACGCTTTGTGGCTTCGTGACGGCTGGTTGCAGATGCCTTTAATCAAAGGGTTTTTAGAGACTGAACAGTTTTTGATGATGATCTAGGATCTGGCTGAATAGCTTGCTGAGTGGCTGCAATGTCTTTGAACACTGAGGGGGCTGAAAACAATCCCGAATAAATTTTGTGGAACCAAGGTCAACTGAGCCGATTGCCACTACAATGTCAGCAAATTTCTGGGTTGACACCCATCACCGTCAGGGCTTGCTTCAATGACCTCTACGCCACCATCAACCCCGTCCGAACCGACCATTCAATCTCGGCTACAGGGCAAGCTACGCGAATTTTTGTGGCCGCTGCTGTGGATGGCGATTTTGGCGGCAGCAGGCGGCGTCAGCCTGCGAGCGGTGTCGGTCATGACTCAAAATCCCCCCTTGCCAGACTGCACACGGGTGTCGGCGTTTAATTCAGATAGTGAGCAGTTGCTGTGCGCTCAGGCCAGCGTGCGCTCAGGCTCCGCTCAGGCGCTGGTGGAAGCCATTGAGCTGGTAGCGCCCTGGACGCCGAGCAATCCGCTGTACGACGAGGCCAACCGGCTGATGGATCGCTGGTCGAGGGCGCTGCTCGAGGAGCTGGATGCGATGGTGCAGCGGGGCGACATTCAGCAGGCGCGGGCGCTGGTGGCGCGCATTCCCAAACGAGTAGAAGCGTATCCCCAAGTGAAAAGCGCGATCGCTACCTGGGACAAAGAATGGAGCACTGGCCGAGAATTTGAAGCAGACATTTTGCAGGCCATTAAGGTCGGTGACTGGGTGGCCGCTCGCCGGGGGCTACAGGGCTTCAAAATGCTCGACAGCAACTATTGGGTGCTGACTCGCTACGAGCAGCTCAAGGAAAGAATTGAACGTGAGCAAACTGCCCGCGTCCAGCTCGACAAAGCCCGAGCGTTAGCAAAAACCGGCGATCTTAAAAAGCTGGGCGAAGCACTGGCCATCGCCAAAGACATCAATTTAGAAACCGCTGCCTGGGAAGAGGCTAAGCCTGAGCTAGACCAGTGGGCCGAAAAGGTGTTGCAATATAGCTTTCAAAAGTGGGAGGAAGAAGACCTTGAAGCGGCGATCGCCATGGTTGAATTTGTCCCCCCCGACCTGGCTCGCACTGCCGAAGCGCGCGACCTGATCAGCTTTGGCTACGCCCAGCGTCTGGCCAAAGGCACCAACAATCCGTGGGCTCCCTCCTACGGGCAGGTATACAATCTCAAGGAGGCGATTCAGGCGGTGCAGCGGATTTCGCCCGACAGCCCCTTTTATGCAGCGGCGCAAGAAAGTCTGAGCGAGTGGCGGCAAAAGCTCGACGATATGGCGCATTTACAGTACGCCAGCGCTTTAGCCGAGGTCGGACAGGAAGTCACCTACCGCTGGGCGATCGCCGAAGCCGAAAAAATCACGCAGGAGCGCCCCCAGCGCCTTCAGGCCCAAACCCTGGCCTCTCACTGGCAAAAGGAAATTGAGCGGATGGAAGACCGGCCAATCTTGAACCAGGCGGTACGACTCGCCAGCGCTGGCGGTAAAGCGAATCTGCGTTCTGCGATCGCTGAAGCTGGCAAAGTCAAGCTGGGCCGCGCCCTCCGAGTAGAAGGGCAAACCTACATTGCCGAATGGGCAGATCGCATTGAAATTATTGAAGATCAGCCGTTCATCACCAAGGCGCAGCAGTTTGCTAGCAGCGGCAAGCTGAAGCTGGCGATCGCTGAAGCCAAAAAAGTCCCTAAAGGCCGTGCCCTCTATGACGAGGCTCAAGTTGCAATCAAGGATTGGACAAACGAGCTGGAAGTCATCGAAGATCGGCCAATCTTAGCCCGCGCTGAAAACCTGGCCGCCATCGGCAGTCTGAGCGCTGCTATTGACACCGCCGCGCAAATTGCCCCCGGTCGGGCGCTGTATGGCGAAGCCCGCACCAGTATCGCCATTTGGGATCGGGATCGGGCCTACATCTGGTCGCTAGAAGCCCCGGTAGAAGACAGCGCCAGTGACGAGGGCTACACCGATGACAGCTATAGCGATCAGGGCTCTAGTGAGGAGGGCTATACCGATGAAAGCTATAGCGGTGACGGCTGGTAACGTATCAACGGTGCTTTTCCCTTGTAAGCTTGTGTTTTCCGCGCGGATAAAATAAATTTCCATAAGCGCCCACTCAGCGATGGAAAACACCCAAGCCAGACATGAGCGAACTTCAGCGCGATGGCGTTAGCAAAACTAGGCCCGATAGGGCTACAGCCTCTCCGACGGAGAATCGCCCTATTCAACTCATGCTGGTCGACGAAGACCCTGTCTTTCGCCTGGGCCTGAAAGTATGGCTAGAGCAGCAGGGCGACTTTACCGTCATTGCCGAAGCCGAAACCGCCGCCGCTGCCCTCATGCAGCTACAAACCCTGCTGACTCCCGCGCCGCCCCTGGCTGAACCTTCCACCGAACCCGCTTCTGAACCCGCCTCCGAGCCATCCCTAGATCTAGTCATTTTAGACTTAGGTTTAGGGGCTCGCGATCTAGAAGCGACCCCCGGCCTACAGCTCTGCCAGCAGATCAAAACCGACTATCCTATCCTCCCAGTCCTGGTGCTCAGTGCCCGAGCCGAGCCAGTCCTCCAGGCCGCTGCCGAACAAATGGGCGCAGACGGCTACGGTACCCGCAGCATGCCCGTCCGCCAACTAGCCCAGCTCATTCGCCAGGTTGCCAGCAGCCCATCGCCTCGCCCAACCCTCAGCCAAAACCCCGCTTCCTCCCCTCTCCCTCTCTCCACCAATTCCCCCTCCCTCTCCCTTCAGAACATCCCCGGCCCCCTCACCGCCATGCGCATCAGCATGCGCCTCTCCGGGCAGCAGCAAATCGACCAGGCCCTAGCCGCACTAAACGCTCAGCGCACCACCTCCTGGCTCAAACAGTCCATCATCGACGGCAAAAAGCGCGAACTCATGGCCGCTCGCTGGCTAGTTTCTGCCTTCTGGCGCACGCCACAATTTAGTGCGCAAAGCAACGCTGGTTCGCGTAATGCACTGGCAAATGCAGACTGGATTCGGGCCGCGCAGCAGGGCGGCTACGGGCAAAACTATGGCGATATGACCGCCGCTCGTTATTTGGATCGTGACTCGCTGGTACCGGTAGCCACAGCTAACCTCGCCCGCCTGCAAGCGCGGCCCGGAGACGTGCAAAACGTCGTCTTCGAAGGGGTGTTTGCCAAGCTTCAGCGCCCACTCAAAAATATCAGCCAGTCGCCGCTGGAAATCGACATTTTACGGCCTGATAAAAAGCTAGAGCTGCTGTACCTGGTGCTGCGTCAGCTAGAAGACCTGCTGGCTGATCTGCGATCTTCTGGGGTGAAGCCCGGTCAGCTCAGGGTGCGGTCTTCTCAAGTAATTCATGACCTGTGGGACGCGGTCAATACGGAATTTTTTGGTAAGTACTACACCGTGCGCGTCGGCAATGTGGAAGAAGAAGTTGTCATCCTTTTGCAGCAGGAAAAACCGCTGGTACAGGCGCAGATTCTAGATCGCATTCCACAGGTTACAGCGCTGTTTGGCCATTGGCTATTTCAAGAACAAATAGTCATTAATGGTGCCGCTTATTTGGCCACAACGCCTCAGGCCGTAGCCTACAGCGAGCGACTACTTGAAAACCTGACGATTCAGATAGCCAATGCCGTTATGCAGCCCTTACTCAATCGGTTAGCTGACAGCGAACCGATCAAAAAAAGCCTGTACAGCACCCGGCTGATGTCATCGCGAGAGATTGAGAGATTTCGCAACGATCTCTCCTGGCGCTACCGTTGGGATCGACTGGTAAATGAACCCAAGGCCATTTTTGAAAGTCGCTACAATCTGTACGTGCTCACCCCAAGCGGTATTGATATCACCGCTATCTACGCCCCGCGCCGAGCCGAGCTAGACCGGCTGAGTGGCATTCCTCTGGCTGTGACCCTGGCAATGGAGACGCGGGATGCTATTTCACCCCGGCTGCGCAAAGCCATTTCACTCGTGGGCAGCAGCGTGGTGTATGTGTTGACAGAAGTGCTTGGTCGTGGCATCGGTCTGGTGGGCCGGGGCATTTTGCAAGGGGTTGGCAGCGCCTGGCAGGAGACAAAAGGCAAGCAGCGCCGCCCTAAAAATAGCTACGACCCGCCCAGCAATCCCTATCCCGAAGATCCCTACTCTCCGGATCTTAACGAGTGGGAATAATATACCGCCGTTCTGTCTTTCCACTCCTGGGACAGGCGGCAGAGACAGAAAACTGACGTTATCCTAGTGAGCGCAGAACTCGAATCTCTCCTGCTTTCCCCTTATGTCTCATTCCATTTGCATTCTCGGCGGTGGCTTCGGCGGTCTCTACACAGCCCTGGCCCTCAGCAAGCTCAATTGGGAAGACGCGCAGCCTGAGATTGTGCTGGTGGATCAGCGCGATCGCTTCATCTTCGCCCCCCTCCTCTACGAACTGGTCACCGGCGAACTCCAAACCTGGGAGATTGCGCCCCCTTATGAAGAATTGCTGGCCAATACAGGCGTGCGCTTTCACCAGAGCGGCGTAGAGCATATTGACCTGGGCGCTCAACTGGTATCGCTGACAGATGGCGAGCAGGTTTCCTATAGCCGCCTCGTCCTCGCACTCGGGGGAGAAACGCCAATGGATATGGCCCCTGGCGTGGCTGAACATGCCATTCCTTTTCGCTCGCTGGAAGATGCCTACCGGTTGAAAGATCGGCTGCGCCAGCTTGAGATGGCCGATCTAGAGAAAGTACGAGTGGCAATTGTGGGCGGTGGCTACAGCGGTGTCGAAATTGCCTGCAAGGTCGCAGAGAGACTGGGCGATAAAGGCCGCATTCGCATTGTCGAACTGGCCGACAAAATTTTGCAAAACTCCCCTGAGTTCAATCAAAAGGCCGCGCGAAAAGCCCTCAGCGACAAAGACATTTGGGTAGATTACGAAACCACCGTTACCGAAGTCACCGCCGACAGCATTTCCTTGAGCTACAAGGACAAAGTTGACACCCTACCAGTCGATATCGTTCTGTGGACAGTCGGCAGCAAAGTAAGCCCTGCCCTCGATGCGCTGGATCTACCGCGTAACCAAAGGCAGCAGTTCACCATCGAGCCGACGCTACAGGTGACTAGCCATCCCTCTATTTTTGCCCTGGGCGACTTAGCCGATGGAGTCGATGCCGCTGGCAAAGTCGTTCCTACCACCGCTCAGTCGGCGTTACAACAGGCCGACTATGCCGCCTGGAATATTTGGGCAGACCTCACGGGCAGGCCGCTATTGCCCTTCCGCTATCAGCACTTAGGTGAAATGATGACGTTAGGCAGTGACAATGCGACCCTATCTGGTCTTGGCCTCAAACTCGATGGCTCACTGGCCCACGTAGTCAGGCGGCTCACCTATCTCTACCGCATGCCCACGCTCGATCACCAAATTCGCGTTGGCCTGAACTGGATTACCCAGCCGGTACAAGATTTGCTTACTAACTCCCAAAAATAGCCCGCCAAAGCAGTTACCCCCTAAAATGCCTTTCTCATCGCCAAATGCTGTCCCCAAAGTGATCTATCTAGACGCCTTTGGTACGCTCTTTGGCGTCAGGGGGAGTGTTGGTCAGCTTTATAGCGACTTGGCCCGTCGCTTCGGGGTCGATACCGATCCGCAAGCGGTCAATCGCGCTTTTTATCAAAGCTTTGTCGCTGCTAAGCGACTGGCGTTTCCGGGCGAGGCGGCGGCGGCCATTCCAGAGTTGGAGTATCGCTGGTGGCAGGCCATTGTCGCGGGTACCTTTGCGCAGGTGGGCGCGTTGGAAAAATTTGATGACTTTGATATTTTTTATAAAGATCTGTACGAATACTTTGCTACCGCTGCGCCCTGGCAGATTTATGCCGATACGCTGCCTAGCCTCAAGCGCTGGCAGACCATGGGCATTGAGCTAGGAATCATTTCCAATTTCGACTCTCGACTGTATCAGGTGCTAGCGGTACTGGGATTGGCACCTTATTTTCAGTCAGTGACCATTTCTACCGAAGTCGGCGCAGCCAAACCCTCAGCTAAAATTTTTCGAACAGCGCTAGCTAAGCACCACTGCTTGGCGACTCAGGCATGGCACATCGGCGACAGTAAAACTGAAGATTACGCAGGGGCTCAGGCGGCTGGAATACGCACAGTTTTGATCGCGCGGTAGCGGGCTGCTGCTAGGCTGCTGGAAATATTGCCGAACGAGCAAACTCAAGACCAAAAACTCGATGCCTAAAAAAAGCTGATACGTCGGTAACATTACGTAGACCTTTGCTGAGTAGCTGCTATGCGCTTTCGCTATCTGTTTTGGTTGAGTTTTTATGTTGCTTTTGGGGCTTGGCCAGCAATGGGTAGTCAGCAGGAAGCGGGCTTTCCGATACAGGTTGCGCAACTCCCGCCTGATCGCCCGATCCCTGAGGTGATTCCAGACCGTCCCCTGGAAGAGCGCTTACCCGCAGCCCCCCTCCCTCAACTGCCACCCGTAGAAGACTTACTCACCCCAGATTCACGAACCCCAGATTCACGGAGCACCGATCTCCCCTCAGAGGGTTCCAGCGGCAGTGAGGAAACCTTCGTTATCAGCGGCATTCGGCTCGTTGGCGGTACTGTCTTTACTGAAGAAGATTTTGCTGAGTTGTTTGCCCGCTACATCGGCAGGCCCATTACTTTCGACGATCTGCTTCAGCTGCGCTCAGCGGTTACTCAGCGCTATGTTGACGAAGGGTTTGTCACCTCCGGGGCGTTTATTCCGCCTCAGACTCTAGCGGGTGGGATTGTGACGGTGCAGGTGGTCGAGGGCAGAATTGCCGAGATTAAGGTCACAGGCACTCGCCGACTGAGCCCCGACTATATCCGCAGCCGGTTGGGGCTAGCGGCCCAGCCACCAATAAATGTGGAGACTCTACTAGCAGGTCTTCAGCGGCTGCAAGTCGATCCGTTGATCGCGGGTGTTTCTGCTGATTTACAGGCGGGTATCAGCCCCGGAACCAGCGTACTCCAGGTGATGGTGGCGGAGGCGGCGTCTTTTGATCTCAGCCTCGGGGTGGATAATAGCCGACCGCGCAATACCGGCAGTGTCCGTCGCCTTCTGGCAGTGAATGAAGGCAATTTATCGGGTCTGGGCGATCGCGCCAACTTCAGCTACACCAACACCGACGGCAGCAACAGTATAGATGTCAGCTACGCCATTCCGGTCAGCCCGTACAATACGCGGGTGAACCTGGAAGCCGGTATCTCTGAGAGCCGGGTGATTGACGATCTCTTCAGCGTGCTCGACATCAGCGCCGATGCCTACTATGTCGAAGTCGGTATCTCGCATCCTCTGATCGAAACGCCGACCCAGGCAGCTTCCATCGCGCTGGCACTCACTCAAAGGGAGAACCAAACCCGCTTAGGACTTGATGACATTGGCCCTTTTCCGCTGACGCCCGGAGCCGATGACCAGGGCAGAACCCGCATTACTGCTTTAAGATTTTCTCAGAGCTGGACTCAGCGCAGCCAGCAGCAGGTTTTTGCTGTCAGGTCACAGTTCAATCTTGGCCTGGGCTGGTTCAATGCCACCCAAAACGAGGGCGATGTCCCCGACGGTCAATTTTTCTCATGGCGAGGTCAAGGCCAGTGGGTGCGCTTGCTAGGTAAAGACTCTCGCCTGCTGCTGCGCGGGGATGTGCAGCTTGCGACCGGTAGCCTGCTCTCATCAGAGCAGTTTGGCCTGGGCGGACAGCAAACTGTACGCGGCTATCCTCAGGACACCCTATTGCGGGATAACGGCATCCTCCTGTCGGCGGAAGCGACTTTTCCGATCATTCGCCTGGCGGCAAACGACGTCATTCAAGTGGTACCTTTCTTAGATGCTGGCGCTGCCTGGAACGCTCAAAATACGGCAAATGACAGTCGTGTTCTGGTCGGTACGGGCATTGGCCTGCTTTGGCAACAGGGCGATCACTTTACCACTCGCCTCGACTGGGGCATTCCCCTAGTCAACCTGGCAGATATGGAGCGCTCTCGCCGCTGGCAGGATAACGGCCTTTATTTTTCGGTTCAGTACGACCTATTTTGATCTGGGTCAAGCCTTGAGGTCAGGCTTTGCTAGCGCCAGTAGCGTCGCCCTTTTGTAAAGGCACCGACGGCCACACCCATCATGGAAAAGTAGCTGATGCTCACAAATAAAGCAGGGATAGGTAGCCAGGACTTGACTAGCAGCAGCAGCAGCACGCAGCCGACCAGTGCCCAGATCGTGTCTGCTCGCAGAAGAATTTGGCGAAAGAAACTGTCTGTCAAAATGATCGCCAGTGCGCCCACGCCCAACGCCGCTACAAACGGCAAAATAGACAGTAAAACGCCAGCGGCTGAGAGCGCATTGGCGATCGCCGGTATGTTTTCAATTGCCAGTATTAGCCCCACGTCAACGGCTGTGGACACTAACACCGTCAGCCCCGCACTCAAAAACAGCGGAGCCCAGGGCAGATATTGAAAAGATCGAAATGGATTGGCCATAAAGGGGACGTCACTAAATTTTGCAGTAGGCGACACCGTCGCGCTCAGTTTTGTCCAAACGTTAGCGCCTCTCCCCTTACACTCGTATCAATTTCGCCGCGATTGTACACAACTTGTCCGCCGACTAGAGTAATCACTGGCCAGCCGGTCAGTATCCAGCCTTCAAAGGGGCTCCAACCACATTTGGTCTTGAGTTCCTCTCGCAGTACAGGACGGTACGTAGAAAGATCTACCAATACAATATCAGCATCATAGCCGGGCTCAATCAGCCCTTTATTCGGAATATTGTAAGCCCGGGCCACGGCGGTCGACATCCAGTTAGAGACCTGGGCGACGGTGCAGCGATTTTCCTGGGTTTGGGTCAGCATTAGCGGCAGGGAGGTCTCTACACCGGGCATTCCGGAAGGCGTATTAGGGTAGCCTTTGGCTTTTTCTTCCAGGGTATGGGGGGCGTGGTCAGTGGCAATAAAGTCGATCACCCCATCGCAGAGTGCCTGCCACAAAACTTCTCGGTCGCGTACTGACTTTAGTGGCGGATTCATTTGGGCCAGGGTACCGATTTTTTCGTAGGCGCTGACGTCCAGCAGCAGGTGCTGGGGGGTGACTTCAGCAGTCACCCAGCTCGGTTTGTCGCGTCTGAGCAGCTCTGCTTCTTCCCCGGTAGACATGTGCAAAATATGTAGCCGACGCTGATATTTTTTGGAGAGTTGCAGCGCTAGTTTGGTCGCCCGCAGCGCCGTTTCGTTGTCCTGAATTTCGGAGTGCACAGCCGGATCGGTGCGACCGGCAAATAGCTGACGGCGCTCAAAGATGCGGGCCTGGTCTTCGGCGTGGACGGCGATCAGGCGATCGCCCACCGCAAAAATCGGCTCAATCGTTTCTGCCGTATCCACCGAGAGCGGGCCGTGCGCTGAGCCCATGAAGATCTTAATGCCGCAGGCGGGGTTTGCTTCGCGCAGGTCGGGCAAATTTTCTTTGGTCGCGCCGATGAAAAAGCCGTAGTTCACCAGGCATTTGGAAGCGGCGATCGCCAGCTTATCGGTCAAAGTTGCCTGGGTAGTGGTCAGCGGCAGCGTATTAGGCATTTCCAAAAAAGAAGTCACCCCGCCCCTAGCACAGGCGCAGCTCGCGGTAAAAAGGTCTTCTTTATGCTCCAGCCCCGGATCGCGAAAATGCACCTGCGGGTCGATCACCCCCGGCAGCAAGGTCAGTCCCTGTGCGTCGATGCGATGGGCATCAGAGGGTACCGCTAAGCCGGTACCGACGGCGGTGATCTTTCCTGCTGCAATCATGACATCCCCCGGCTCGATATCACCAGAAGGCAACAATACCTGGGCATTTTGGATGATCAGTGAAGAATGCGTCATAGTTGTCTACTACGTTTGTCATCAGAGACCTAAACTTATTATGATTGAGTCCATCCGCAGCGACGCGATCAAAATCTTCTGATAATTTTTCATTTTCTACTTATTCTTCTCGACCACCCAAAACTGTGTCTGACAAGCAACCAAATCCGTGGATTGAAGGGCTCCAAACAATTGGGCTCAGTGTCGTTTTAGCACTGGGCATTCGCCAATTCGTGGCCGAAGCCAGGTTTATCCCGTCTGGATCGATGGAGCCCACCCTCCAAATCGATGACCGCCTGGTCGTCGAAAAAATCAGCTACCGCTTTAATCCGCCTGAACGGGGCGACATCATCGTCTTTCAAGCGCCTCAGCGGGCTTTAGATGCGGTGGGTTCTACCACCAAAGATGCCTATATTAAACGCGTGATTGGCCTGCCGGGTGATTCCGTCGAAGTCAAGGAAGGCAAAGTTTTTATCAACGGCGAAGCCCTCTCCGAAAACTACATTCAAGCGCCGCCTGCCTACACCTGGGGGCCAGAAACCGTCCCCGACGAACAGTATTTGGTGCTGGGTGACAACCGCAACAGCAGTTCCGATGGCCACGTATGGGGCTTTCTTCCCAAAGAAAGCATTATCGGACGCGCGGTGGTTCGCTTTTGGCCACCTGATCGAATCGGTGGGCTGGAGTAGGTCGACCGATTCGATCAAACGCGCTCGTTATCTAGCGTTTTTTAGAAAGAGGCGAGCGTAAACCCGACTGGGCTTGCCAGTACAAAACAGGCAAAACGGTAATGTATGTTACCATTAATGAGCATCTGTGCAGGCCAAGACTCAATTAAGGTCTGAGATTTTCGCTAAAACCCGGCATCCAGCATACTTGCGGCTTTCTGAAGGATTTATTTGAAGCAGGTAGGCAGGAGAAAGGGAATTGAATGGCGATCACAAAGAAATCAGCGTTAGTTTACTGTGAAAAACAGTTTGGACTGGCAGACGGCAAAACTTCCAACGGATTGGTTCGCCACTCCGAGCGGTATACCGTTGTCGGCGTGATCGATAGTGCCCTAGCAGGTCAAGATGCCGGAGAAGCATTAGGCGGATCAGCTCGTAATATCCCCATTTTTGCTGACCTGAGCGCGGCACTGAGTCACGGCGGGGTTCCAGACTGCTATATCTACGGCAAAGCCCCCTTAGAGGCTTATATTCTCCCTGAAGAAAGGCTTCTAATCTTAGAAGCGATGACCCAGGGGATGGATATTGTCAACGGGCTGCATCAATTTTTCTCTGAGGATGCTGAGTTTGCGGCGGCGGCGGCGCAGCACGGTGTCCAAATTACTGACATCCGCAAACCGCCGTCATTAGAGAACTTACATGTCTTTACCGGCCAAATCGCCCAGGTCAATGTGCCGGTCATTGCCCTGCTAGGCACAGACTGCGCCTGCGGCAAAATGACGACTGCGATAGAACTGGACAAAGCGCTAAACGCTCTCGGCGTAAAGTCAGTGCTGGTGGCCACCGGACAGACCAGCCTGATGCAGGGGGCCAGGTATGGCGTCTCCATCGACGCGCTGGTTTCTCAGTTTGTAATCGGTGAAATCGAGCACGCGGTTGTTCAAGCCTTTGAAGGTGAAAGCCCAGATATCATTTTGGTAGAGGGACAAAGCGCCGTTAGCCATCCCGCCTTCATGAGTTCCCTGGGCATTTTGAAGGGCAGTATGCCCGATGGCGTGATTTTGCAGCATCCTCCGGCCCGAAAGTTCCGCTGCGACTTTCCTCACCTGCCGATGCCGACTGTGGAGCGCGAGATTCAGCTGATTGAAGCGATGTCCGCTGCGAGCGTGGTGGCGATCGCCCTCAGCCACGAAGACTTATCCACTGACGAAGTTCTTACCGTTATCGAGCGCTACGAACAACAGTTTCACCTGCCGACCACAGATGTATTGAGCCACGGCTGCCAAAAGCTAGTTCAAGCCTTAGCCGACCGTTTCCCAAAACTAAGCCAACAATTGAGCGACGCAGCGATTTAGCACAGCAGTCCCTCAATATTGGCAACCCATCAGACGTTCCTGTCTGAAAATAAAAATGAAGTTGTTTTTGCCGAGAATAGAGATCTCTCTATCTCGAATTCAAGATAATTCTCGTATGCTGTGCGATCTCTACGAGAAAAAGGGGCTCTCCCTAATGGGCGTTTCTAAAGCGGTGTTGGGGGAACCAGCGATCGCAGAAGCGATGATCCGAGGCGGCGTCAGATATATCGCCGACTCTCGCATCGAAAATATTCAAAAAATGAAAGAGGCTGGGATATCGGCTCAGCTTGTTCTCTTGCGGACAGCGCTCAGTCAGGCTGAGTCTGTTGTTGAAAATGCAGATATCAGCCTTAATACTGAGATCGAGACATTAAAAGCGCTTTCATACTACGCAACAGCGCACAACAAAATCCATCAGATCATCATCATGTTGGAACTCGGCGACCTGCGTGAGGGCGTGCTGCCTTGCGACCTGATTCAATTCGTCAGAAAAGCGCGGGCGCTGCCCCACCTGAAGATTGCAGGAATTGGCTGCAACCTGACCTGCTACGGCGGGGTGAAGCCAGACGGTAAAAATATGGGGATGCTGTCCGAACTCGCTGAAATTATCGAGAGCGAATTTGACATCACTTTAGACATTGTTTCCGGGGGGAATTCGGCCAACTACGAATGGTACAACTCTGCCACTGCCACCGGCAAAGTCAACAATCTGCGGGTGGGCGAGTCGATTCTCTTAGGGTGTGAAACGGTAAACCGACAAGCCATTCCAGGGTTGCACAGATGCGCCTTTCAGCTCATTGCCGAAGTGATTGAGTCCAAGCGGAAACCCTCTCTTCCCTTTGGGGAGATTTGTCAGGACGCTTTTGGTGAGGTGACTGAGTTTCAAGACCGGGGGATTCGCCAGCGGGCGATTATTGCACTAGGCAGACAAGACGTGCTGACCTCTGGCCTGACCGCTCACGACAAACTAGAAATACTCGGCGCTAGCAGCGATCACCTGATCCTCGACAGCCAAAATCACAATTTACAGATTGGCGATGAGGTAAACTTTGACCTCGACTACGGCGGGTTGCTCTCAGCGATGACCTCTCCTTTCATCCGCAAGCAATTCGTCGCCTACAAACACCGTGCTTTGCCATCTGCGCCAAAGACGTTCGCGGCGCTAGCGGGAAGTCTGTAAATTTCCTCAGTCGTTGAACGTGCTCACAACTTTTCCCTGAACGGGCTTCCCCAGCCACGGCGTGTTGCGACCTAAAGAGTGCAAGCAATCAGCGGTCGCCTGCCAGTGAATGCGCGGATCGAAAAGCGTGAGTTCGGCAGGGCTACCCACTTTCAGATAGGGGGGGATGAGTCCTAAACAGCGGGCTGGCCCATGGCTCAAGCGATGCCACAAGTCAACCGGGCTCCACTGACCGCTGGTGACAAAGGTTTGCCACAGTACCGGCAGCGCCAGCTCCAGGCCAATCGCACCGGGCGGAGCGGCGGCGAAGGCGACGGTTTTTTCTTCGTAGGTGTAGGCGCTGTGGTCAACGGCGATCGCGTCAATCACCCCCTCAGTCACGCCCGCAATCAAGCTCTGCCGATCAGCAGGCGTCCCCAACGGCGGATCATGCCGCAAGCTCGGGTCGTATTGCGACAGATCGTGCGTGTCAAAAACCAAGTGATGCCAGGGCACGCTGGCGGTTACTGGCAGTCCTTGAGCCTTGGCCTGACGAAGGAGCGAAACGCTGCGAGCGGTCGAGACTCGCATGATGTGAACAGGCGTATGAATTTCGGCGACGCATTCTAGCAGGGCGGCTAAGGCGGCGGTTTCAGCGATCGCACTCACCCCTCGCAGTCCTAATCTCAGCGCATCTGGCCCTTCTCGGGCAGCGCCGCCGCCTGCCAACTTGCGATCGCAGGGCCACAGCGCAATCGGCTTTTGCAAAGGCTGAGCATATTCCAGCAGTCGTCTAATCAGAGCCGAATTATTCAGCGGCAAAGCGTCTGTAAACCCTAATGCGCCAGCCTCGGCAAGTTCAGCGAGTTCAGTGAGCTGCTCGCCTGCTGCGCTCTGAGTGATTGCCGCCCAAGGCATGATTTTTACTTGATTGGGAAGTTGATTATCTCGCTGATTGAGTCGATGCAGGGCGGCAATGGCACTGATGCTATCGACGGCTGGCTGCGTATTCGGCAGCAGCCCGATGCGGGTAAACCCTCCGGCAGCGGCGGCGCGGGTAATCGACTTGTAGGTCTCGCGCGACTCATTGCCCGGTTCACCGCTCTGGCTGTACAGGTCGATCAGGCCCGAACCTAAGAACTGGCCCTGTGCGTCAATCAAGTCAGCGTTGTCAGGAGGGGTGAGGTGGGGGGTGATCGCCACAATTCGACCCGCCTCAATCAGCACATCCCCAATTCCCTCCGCGCTGACAGTCGCCGGATCTACCGGGTCAATAAGGTAAGCCTGCTGAATTAAAGTCGCCATGCCGCTAAAGCGCCCCAGCAGCCGTTTGATCGAAAATACTGCCCGATAGGTGAGTCGTGATATTCGCCGCACTCAGTACCGGCAAGCTTTCTGGTTCGCCGTGATAGTCGATCACACTGACCGCGCCATTACCCTGCTTAAACTGCCAAAAGTGCTCCGGCCCCAAGCCAAACACCTGACACAGAATCGCTTTATTAATTGCGTCATGAGCCACCACCAGTACCGTCACCGGTTCAGGCGATTCGCTGTAAGCCGCGACAATGCTCGTCCAGCCCTGTTTGGCTCTGGCCCATACGTCGTTCAGGTTTTCACCTGCGGGCATCTGCACAGTAGCTGGCTGACTCTGCCACTGGGCGAGCAGCCCCGGATAGCCCGCCTCAATTTCAGTCTCTAGCTTGCCTTCCCATTCCCCATGACTGATTTCCCACAGATGCTCAGTGGTTTCCAGGTTCACTGTTGGATGATGCCGTAGAATTTCCTCAGCAGTTTCTTTTGGCCGCAGCATTGAGGAGGTCACCGCCGCGTTGATTTTGACCGCCTTGAGAAATTCACCGGCTTGAGCGCCCTGCTTTTTGCCATTTTCGTTCAGCGGAATATCGATTTGTCCTTGAAAGCGACCATCTCGGTTCCAGTCGGTTTCGCCGTGGCGCACCAGCAGGAGTCGGGGGCCTTTGTAGCGCGATCGCCGTTTCGGTATCGGTTCACCCAAATGGCTCGTCAGATTCATCAGTTCTAACTGCGCACCCCCTTCCCAACCATCGGGAAAGTTCAGCACGTTAATTGCGCAGTTCTCCTGCCCCATACTGTTCAGGTGCTCCGGGGTAAGGCCAATAGCAGAGCCAATCAGGGCGCGGTTAATCGCACTGTGACCAACCAGCAGAATGGTTTGACCAGCGTGATCGCGAAGCAAATCCTGCCAGAACCGGGCGGCACGGCTCCAGATTTCGCGCGCCGGATAAAAATCTGCGGTGGTTCCGTCGGGCGCAGGCACGGCCATTTTGAACTCGTTGGGCTGCTGTCGCCACGCGTTGTATTCCACCGGGTAGTTGGCTTCTACCTCGGCGAACGGTTTAGACTCCCACAGCGGCAAATTAATTTCTTTCAGCTCGTCGGTGAAACTAATATCAGGCGAAGCTGAGTCCAGCGTCTCGACGATCAGTTCGCAGGTACGACGGGCGCGTTTGAGAGGGCTGGCATACACCACGTCCAGGCTGAGACCGCCCAACATCGTACCGACTTTACGAGCCTGCTGTTCTCCCAGTTCGGTGAGCGTGGCTACATCGTGGTGGCCTTGAATAATGCGCTCAGCGTTTGAGGTGCTCTGACCGTGACGAACAATGATAACGGTAGTCTTCAACGGATATGTCCTCGCCCTTGGATACGCCTGAGCTATCTTACAATACAAGGATGGAGAGGATTGTGACTTACAGTTCGGCCTACACGCTGGTGCCGACCTACGAATGCTTTAACCGCTGCACCTACTGCAACTTTCGCCGCGATCCAGGCACAGACGAATGGATGAGTATCGGGGCGGCTCAGCAGATTTTGGAGGGGTTGAGATCGCAAGACGTAATAGAAATCCTGATCCTCAGCGGCGAAGTGCATCCGCGAAGCGCTCGCCGCTCAGCCTGGTTCGAGCGGATTTATCAGCTCTGCGAACTGGCTTTGCAAATGGGCTTCCTGCCGCATACCAATGTCGGCCCTCTGAGCTATGAGGAAATGGCCCAACTGCGCCAGGTGAATGTTTCGATGGGGCTGATGGTGGAGCAGGTGACGCCAGATTTGCTTTCTACCGTGCACCGACACGCCCCAAGTAAACTGCCGGAAGTGCGGTTGCAGCAGTTGGACTTTGCCGGACGGCTGAAGATTCCCTTTACGACCGGGTTGCTGCTGGGTTTGGGAGAAACGGTGGCCGATTGGGAGGAGAGTTTGAGGGCGATCGCTCAGTCCCACCACCAATGGCACCACATCCAAGAAGTGATTTTACAGCCCCATCAGCCCGGTAAAACTCAGGCTGAAGCGCGTCCTTCTTGCCACGGTGAAACTCTTTTGCACGCAGTAAAGATTGCCCGCGAAATTTTACCGACTGAGATTGCCGTTCAGATTCCGCCCAACCTGATTCGCTCGGACGATGCCTTGCTCAACTGCATTGCCGCAGGAGCCAGCGACCTGGGTGGCATTGGCCCGATTGACGAGGTCAACCCGGACTATGCGCATCGTCATCGAGAAGCGCTTGCGGCAGTCTTGCAAACTCAGGACTGGACATTACAACCTCGCCTGCCCGTTTATGCCCAGTACGATGATTGGCTACCCGAGCGCTTACAGCAGGCAGTCACAAAATGGCGGTATCCGTCACTAGCTTGCTGACAATCTAAAAAGCCGTTACAGAAATTTCCGATCACGCCGGTAGCATGGCATGATCGCAGCGACCTTACTCGCAGCGCCTCACCAATGGAACTGATCGACTGGCTGATTGTGATCGCCTACCTCGTCTTCACGATGATCTTAGGGGTGTATCTCTCGCGCAAAGCCTCTGGCACGCTGGTAGATTTCTTTGTGTCGGGGCGATCGCTCCCTTGGTGGCTAGCCGGTACCAGCATGGCAGCAACGGCTTTTTCCATCGATACACCGCTCTACATTGCGGGCGTAGTAGCCACTAAAGGCATCGCCGGGAACTGGCAGTGGTGGAGCTTTGGCATTGCCCATGTGGTGATGATCTATATTTTTGCGCGGCTGTGGCGACGCTCTGAAATTGTCACCGACGCGGAGCTGACTGAAATGCGCTACGGCGGCAATACGGCGGCGGCACTGCGAGGCATCAAGGCATTTTTATTCGCGGTGATGATCAACTGCATCGGCATTGGCTACGCGATGCTGGCGATGGTGAAGGTAGTAGACGCCTTGCAGCTTTGGGAGAGCGTCGGCGTTGACCCCGGCGACGGCAATGTCAAGCTCTGGAGCGTGGTAGGCATCAGCATTTTTGTCCTGATCTATACCGGCTTTTCGGGGCTGTGGGGCGTGGTCGCAACTGACTTTTTTCAGTTTTTCTTAGGGCTGTTTGGCGCGTTTGTCGTCGCGGTGGCGGCGGTCAATTCAGTGGGGGGAATGCGCCCCCTAGTCGATCAGTTTACGGCTGCGACCAATCCCGACATGCTCAGCTTCGTGCCGATCACCTGGAACGGCGGCTTGAATTTTGAATGGAGTACGCTGGCTGGCATTCCTTCCAGCACCTTCCTGGCCTATGTCTTTTTGCAGTGGTGGTCATTTCGTCGGAGCGATGGCGGCGGTGAATTTGTCCAGCGTCTGGCCGCATCTAAAACGGAGGCTGAAGCCGAAAAATCCGCCTGGTTTTTCAATATTTTGCACTACGTGGTGCGCACCTGGCCCTGGATCATCGTGGCGCTGGCGGCAATGGTGCTATATCCCAATTTGGAAGATCCTGAACTCGGCTATCCCACGCTCATGCTCGACTTTCTCCCCCCGGCAATGCTGGGTCTGGTCGTCGCTTCTCTAATTGCCGCCTTCATGAGCACCGTCTCTACGCAAATCAACTGGGGCGCATCTTATCTGACCAACGACCTTTATCAGCGGTTTATGCGACCCCAGGCGACTCAGGCCGAATTGGTCAATGCTGGCCGTATCGCCTCCGTGCTGATCACCGTTTTAGGCGCAGTCGTTGCCTTTCAAATCGACAGCATTGTCGAAATTTTTGGGCTGGTGATTGCGATCGGCACCGGGCCGGGAGCTGTCTTAATCTTGCGCTGGTTCTGGTGGCGCATTAATGCCGCTGCCGAACTCGCTGCCATGCTCACTGGCTTTATCATCGGCGTTTTTACCAGCGTCATTCCTGGCCTGGTGGCGCGAGGCGTTTTACCCGAAAATATGCCGATTCTCTCATTCGATAGCGCGGGCGAACAGTTGCTCATCATCACCGGTATCACCACCGTCGTCTGGGTACTCGTGATGCTGGTCACCCCCCCCGAATCGGAAGAAACGCTCAACAGCTTTTACCGGCGAGTGCGCCCCGGTGGCCCCGGCTGGAAGCGACAGCAGCAAGCCACTGGCCTGCGCCCACAGCAGAACTTAGCCCTGGATGGTCAGCGAGTAGTCGCAGCCGCTCTGCTTCTTTTCGGCAGCATGTTCACCATCGGCGGCTTCTTGCTACTCCAATCACTCACTGGGTGGCTATCGCTCATCATTGCGGTACTCGGCGGCTTCTGGCTACGACAGCTCAGCAAACAGCCCCTCTTCCCCATGGCCCGCCCAGGCACAGAGGACGGCTAGATACATCCTTGCAACCTGAGACGTTTCAGGTTACGCTTTGTCGATGATAGCCAGTTTCAAGCATTGAGGGCTAAAGCGATTCTTTGAATCAGGAACGACTCGGGGGATTCAATCAGAGCACACCCGTCGCGTTCGGATGATCTTAGCTCGTCTGAATGCAGCAACCGCTCCGCAAGACATGAATTTGCCTGGATTGGCTCTCCACGAACTAACAGGTCAACGTAAAGGAACCTGGTCAGTCAAAGTTTCTGGGAACTGGCGTATCACATTCGCGTTTGACGGTGTTGATGCAATCAATGTTGACCTTGAGGATTACCACTAATGAAAATGCACAACCCTCCCCATCCTGGCGAAGTACTCAAAGAGCTTTGCATCGAGCCTCTGGATTTAACGATCACTGACGCTGCAAAAGCATTGGGGGTGAGCCGTAAAACCCTATCTGCTATCTTAAACGGCAGGGCGGGCATCAGTCCTGAAATGGCTATCAGGCTTTCCAAGGCTTTTGGCACAACTGCCGAAAGCTGGCTCAATCAACAAATGCAGTACGATCTCTGGCAAGCCGAGCAAGCTGTCGGTAATATCGAGGTTAAGCCTCTATTTGTGGCCTGACTTGCGCATTCACTGTTCGCAGCACAAGGATTTTTGCAGACTCGCTTTCGATAGTTGGGCAGCCATCCAACCAGTAAGATAAAGGCAGCACTTCATACCACTACATTCAAAAAAGTACTAGATAAGCCATGGGTTTCTTTCGTCAATATATTGCACCGCTGTTTATTTTTCTCATATTCGCAGTGGCCTTGTTAGCTGTCAGCGCCCGCATTTTTCTGCCTAGCGATATGATGGCCCCGGCTCCTGTGGCTGAGCCGGTTTCGGTGATTCAGGGGGGGCGATCACTCGCCATAGTACCGCCCATCGTGACAGCACCTGCTATGCGCTGATGAGCACCCCATTTCCGTTTGCAGGCTACCGCATCGAGGCAGGCTCTTCTTTAGATAGGGCCCGCCTCGTTAAGTTTATGCAAAGGGCCTACCGCGAACTGGGCACGACCGATGCCGGAGCCCATCTAGCAGAAACCGTAGAGCGCCATTTCTCCCAACAGTCTCAGCTCTGGTGGCTGGTCAAACCGCAGCCTATGGCCAGCGGTCTACCTGGCATCCATCGCCCTGAGCCACTGGGCTGTCTATGGCAAGGAGAAGCCATTGATCAGCGCAGCGGGCTCAAGCAAGCCTATGTGTTTTTACTCTATGTCGAGCCCGACTATCGCCGCCAGGGACTGGGCGCGGCCCTCATGCGCCATGCTCAGCAGTGGGCAAAACAGCAAGGCTACTGTCAAATTGGCCTGCAAGTTTTTGAAGACAACACGTCTGCCCTGAAGCTTTACCAAGGGTTAGGATATCTCTCTCAAGCCAGATGGCTGTCTCTAGATCTCTGAGTTGAATTTATCTAGGAAAACTGGCGAAATATTAAAGCTGATCCTGCCTCTCCAATGCCAGGGAGAGGCCATGAAAGCCGATATCGAGACAGCCAACATGAAGAAAAAAGTAGTGTTTATCATGGGTACGGCCCACTGTGGATCTACTCTATCGACGATGATTCTAGGGAGCCATTCTGACTGCTTTGCGCTAGGTGAAGTGAGCAATATGCCCGATGCCTATCGCCTTGGCAAGCCGATCTGCTCAGTTTGTCAGGGAGACTGTAGCTTTTGGGATCACGGGTTTTCCGATCAGGAGCGATCGCTTCTCGTCAAAGGATTCTCCGAAAGAAGGCTCCATCGCTACATTCCCCTCAAGCTAGAGAAGACAGTACGCAGCTTTTTCAAGCGCGATCAGGTTTTCAATCCCTATTCTTTGATTGCAGCGAAAACGAAGGAAAACGTCTTAATCGACTCGACTAAAACCGTATACTGGCTGAAGAAAAAGTTAGCTGCCCGAGAATTTCAGGAAAACTTGCTAGATGTGCATCTGATTCATCTCATTCGCGATGGCAGAGCCGTGATGAATTCTCACCTGAGGCGAAAGCGCGACAAGGGGATCACCGTTCAGCAGTTTGGGGAAATGTGGGCCAAGCGAATCAACAACGAAAACGAATTTTTTGACAATTTTTCACTGGGCAAAAAGCTTCAGCTTCGCTATGAAAAATTTGCCACCGAGCCGGAAGACACACTGAAAATGCTGTGCCAGTGGCTTGACTTGGACTTTCAGCCTGAAATGGTTAACTATTGGGAGTATGAGCACCACACCATTTCTGGCAATGCGGGCACGCACGCGCTAATTCACAAGTATCAAAATTCCGACCAAAGTTCAGAACCAGTACCGCAGACAGCTGAGAGCGAAAGAATAGCGGGCAAAGAATTTCGCATTCAGCTAGATCAGCGCTGGCGGTCGAAGCTTTCCTCAGAGCAGATAGCAGAGTTTTACGAAGTCACGCATGATTTGAACAAAGCCTATGAATGGAATTAGCGACGCGAGTGGCTTTATCGGTAGTTGTTAAATTGCAGCGCCATCGGCCAGTCTTCGCTTTTGATCAGGGCGATCGCCTCTTGCAAGTCATCTTTATCCTTAGCCGATACTCGTACCGAATCGCCCTGAATAGAGGCTTGCACCTTTTTTAGACCATCCTTGATCAACTTGGAAATTTTCTTGGCGTCTTCTTTTTCAATGCCTTTTTTCAGCTTAATTTCCTGACGAACCCGGCTCCCGCTAGCCGCGTCGATGTCGCCAAAGTCAAAAATTTTCATCGATAGATCCCGCTTAGCCGCTTTGGTTTGCAGCACGACGTGCACCGCTCTCAGGGTCATGTCGCTGTCAGTTTCTACAGCGATGCTGTCTTCTTTGAGATCGAGCGTGGTCTTAGTGTCTTTGAGATCGTAGCGGCTTTTTACTTCGCGGCGGGTTTGATCGAGCGCATTGACTAGCTCTTGGCGGTCGAAGTCGCTGACAACATCAAAGGAGTAGGTGGAAGCCATAGTAGGGGCGTTTAATCGCGAACGCTAATAATTATACAAAAGCCGCCTGAACGCTGCTGAAGTACAGTGAGAAAATGCTGCCCATGCTAATGGCCCAGGAGAGCGATCGCAAAATCGGCACGTTCAAAATATAGAACAGCGAATAGGTTATCCGGGCCACTAAATAAATCACTGCGGTAGATAAAACCTGCTCGGGCGGTAGCCCCACTACAAACGCCATCAGCGCTGCCGGGGCATAGAGTGCAAAAGACTCAAATGAGTTTTGATGTGCCCAGGTTGCCCGCTGCGCGTAGTCGGGGAGCTTATCGAACATCGCGCGCGGAGAGGCCATATCGTAGCCGACCTGCGCACGGCCTGCGCCGACGACTAAGTAAGGCAGGTAAATGAGAAGAGCAGCGATCGCAATGCTAGCTAGCAGCACATTGGCAGGCGAAACAAACGGCAAAGAATAAACAATATCCACAGCTCAAAAATTACCGCTCAGAGCGGCCCATCACAACAGCTAATCAAAATAGCTAGTCAAAATAAAACAGCGTCACAATCTTACGCAGCTCTTCTGCATTTTGACAGGTTTTGAGCAGGGTTTGGCTATCGTGAAAGGCAAAGCACAGGAGCTGCTGACAGCGCCCGATAATTTCCTGGTTGCACATGGCGCTCGCATCGGCGAGGGGCAGCATATCATTGGCCGGATTCTCGACCAGATTGGTCACCAAATCTAGCTGCTCACGCGACTCACGGGGCTGCTTTTTCAAGCTCTGCGGCAAAATCACCGTCAGCAAATTTGGGTCGGCCCTCATCGCCCCGCGAATGGCCGCAGAATTTGTCCCGGTTGCACCAGAGGTAATCAGACGATTGCCTCCTAATACCAGGGCATAGCTCATCAGCTCTATAAGATTCTGATGAGTAATCGGCACGTGGCGCGACCCCAAAATAGCAATCCGCTTTGAGCCAGACTGCTGAATCGTCGCCAGCTCTTGCAAAAAGTCGTCTACCTTAACGGAATCAAGCGGATTTTCGACTGACTGACTCAATGGCTATCTCAGGGTAAAGGGCACACAAAATGAAACCCCGTAATTTTACCAAACCCTTGAGAATTCTCACATAGCCGTAATATTTCGGTAAAACACTGAATCGGGTGGCACGGAGGCGTATGGCATTGATGGGGGTGCGGACGTTTTGTGACTATGCAAAAATTTATTGGGAGAAGCTGGAGCAGATATTTGCGGTTGATGAACTGCTGGCTGGGGTGTATGGCCGCAAAAAGTGGATGGCAAGCTTAGCGACGAGCGTAGGGTGATAGGTTGCCTGTCTTTCGACGGTGCGGAATTTGTACAGGGTTAGCTGTTCGCCAAGCTTTACGAGTTACGCGGCGAGAAGCGGGCGCTGCTCCGTAAGAAGTGGGAGCGACTGGCAGAGAATCGCGAGCAGCTCGTAGAGAAGTCTGAGTTGCTCGCAGAGAAGTACGAGCTGCTTACAGACGAAGTGTGAGTTACTCCGCGAGAAGTGCAAGCTGCTTTGCAAGAAGTGTGAGTTACTCTGCGAGAAGTGCGAGCTGCTTTGTGAAAGGTAATAGCAACGCTGCGAAATGTGCTGGCTGCTTCGCCTTTGCCTGGAGGCGCTGAGCTGCTGTGGTGGTGGACGGGGCAGAGAGCCATGCTAAAGGGTTAGCTTTGTTCGCCCAAGGTCTTGAAGCGTTGAGCGACTTCTTCAGAGGTTGAACCCAGGTGCTGGGCAACGTCGGTTAAAAGGCTGTCGTCTTGAGTGGCTTGGTGCAGTCGGGCAAGATTTCTTACGGTCATCACTGCACTGTGCTCGTCGTTGAACTCAGCGAAAATCTCTAACGCCTGTAGTAAGTGCTGTTGGGCTTGTTTGTAATCTTCCTGTGCTTCCGCTAACAAACCTAGCTGACCATAGGTGCTCGCTTGGCTGTAGCGGTCGTTGTACTCGATGAAGATATTGAGGGCTTGTTGATAGTGCGACCTGGCCTGCTCGTACTCTCTGAGTTCCTCGGCGACTATGCCCAACTGATGGTAGGTGCTCGCTTGGCTGTAGCGGTCGTTGTACTCGATGTAGATATCGAGGGCTTGTTGATAGTGCGACCTGGCCTGCTCGTACTCTCGGAGTTCCTGGGCGACCATGCCCAACTGATGGTAGGTGCTCGCTTGGCTGTAGCGGTCGTTGTACTTGATGTCGATATCGAGGGCTTGTTGATAGTGCAACCTGGCCTGCTCGTAGTCTCTGATTGCCTCGGCGACTATGCCCAAATTATGGTAGGTGCCTGCTTGGCTGTAGCGGTCGTTGTACTCGATGTAGATATCGAGGGCTTGTTGATAGTGCAACCTGGCCTGCTCGTACTCTCTGAGTGCCTGGGCGACACCGCCCAAATTATGGTAGGTGCCTGCTTGGCTGTAGCGGTCGTTGTACTCGATGTCGATATCGAGGGCTTGTTGATAGTGCAACCTGGCCTGCTCGTACTCTCTGAGTTCCTCGGCGACCCTGCCCAACTGATGGTAGATGCTCGCTTGGCTGTAGCGGTTGTTGAACTCGATTTTGATATCGAGGGCTTGTTGATAGTATGACCTCGCCTGCTCGAACTGCCGCTGCGCCAGCGCCACATTGCCTAAATCAGCTAGTAGCATAGCAACCCTTTCAGGCTGATTCAGCGACTGCGCAGCAGCCAGCGCAGCCTCATAGGTAGAGACAGCCTGCTCAAACTGCCGCATTTGTTTATAGGCACTGCCGAGATGGCGCTGTAGGCTCTGGCTCAGATCTGACTCCGGTTGGTGATGTATCACCTTTAAGCCTTGCAGCAGATAGTGTTTTGCCTCCTCAGGCTGTTGCTGAGTCAGGTAGGCAGTGCCTAGCTTGTAATAAATCTCACCGCACACCGTCACATTTTGAGGCGCGATCGCTTTCCCCGTAGGGTTTAGCTCCATCAAAAGCTGCTTGAGCTGGTCAATCTGCGCCTGATTTTCACTCGATGCTACCCGAGGCAGCGGCTGCTCAAAGGCTTCTACCCTTAACTGCTCTACACTTTGCTGCGAAGCCTCAAACCGAAACAGCCCCGTCTTCCAGGCCCAAAAGTCGGGCGCGTACTTGCTCACCCGCGTAATCGCATAGTCCGGCAGCAAAAACAGCAAAGGATGCGGCACCCCCTGCCGGTACGCATCTCGCATAAAGTTCAAATCTTGCAAAATCGGCGGATAGGCCCCTACGCCATCTGTCCCAATCGCCACTTCCAGCCCTTGAATGAGCAGCACCAGCTTCTTCTCTGTCTTGATTCTCTCAATTCGCTGCATCACAGCCTCTCGCAGTTGCCGCAACCCCTGCTCCCGAGAGAAATTAAACACTTCTAAGCGCACATCTGTATCCGCAAAGTGTTCCTTTAACGCGGTGACCAGATGCGTTTTGTTCTGCTCCTGATTGACTTCGACAAACCCAATCGTCAGCCCCTGCGCAAAGTCAATAAACGTCAGTAGCTCAGCAAACTCCTGCTGATTGTTCTCCAAAAAACTGCGATTAGGTCGCTTCAGATCAGTCATCTTGCTCCAACTGCGCCTGAAGCGCTGCTTGAAACAACTCGCTCTGCTGCACCGCTGGATTTGGATAGTTCCACCGATCTAGCCCGTTGTACTCCAATACCGATGTATTGAACAGCATTAGCTGCCCCACCTCATCTTTAGTAATATTTTTGGTCAAACACACCTTTGCTAGCAGCGGGTAGTGATCATCGGGCACAAACCGCTCAAAGTTGAACTGCTGCTGCTTGACCGCGTACAGCACGTCTTCTGCCTGGATCTGAGTATGTTTGCGAGTGCTCGCCGTTTGGCAGGCGCTCCTCACCATTTGCATAAGCTGCCGCACATGTCCGCCGCTGGCCTTCAGCAGCGCCAAAACCTGTTCTCGCGACTCGAATAGCTGCGCATCTACCCGCCTTTCAACAATTTTAGAGAGCACGTCGAGGCCATGAGGATTGTAACTGAGGTGGCAGCGATCGCGCTCCAACTGATAGATATTCACCATAGAAACAATATGCGGCTCCCCAAAACTGTTGGTAATATTCTTGGAAGAACACAGCACAGAGATTGGCACTGTATAAATAATCGTACAGTTCAGTTCCTGAAGCTGAGCCGCATAGTCAAAGAAGAGATGATTGCCCACATCTGGCGGCACTCGGTCAAGATTGTCAAAAATAACCAGAAAGCCTTTAGGATACTGCGACCTGATCTTTTCATAGGCATCGCGCAGCAGCAAATTGATATCCGCCTTCAGCCGGGAAATATCTCGCTGCAAAATCTGTCGAATCGAAGTCTTTTGCTTGTCGGTGCCTTTAATCTGAGCCAGCAGCTTGACCAGCAGCTTAGCCAAAAAAGGAGCCGTTGCCCCCAAGCTTGCTTCCCCTTCTACACTGACTGAGCTTTCAACCGTTTGCTCAGTTTCATGGGTAACCTCTTTAAACCAATCTTCAAAGCCCTTTAGCAATCGGTCATCAAACCCAAGGCCCATCTCCCGCAGCGCAAACTCAACCTGCTTGATGACAACCAGATAAAAGTCAGTATATTCAGCATTATTGATATCTGTCTCTTCGTTCGCTTCTAGATAGATCACCCGGTAGTCCTGCTCCCACTGGCGACGAATCCGCTGAAGCTCGGTACTCTTGCCACAGCCCCGATGCCCCGTAAATAGAACGGTGCAAAAATCTCCCGGCTCCTGAAAGTCCAAAACCGTATTGACTCCTTCAATCGCCTCCGTCTTCCGCACCGAGGCCAAATCAACGTAATACCGCTCTAGCCCCGCCCCCGAAAGCGGATCGACATCGCACAGCCGGAAGGCTTCCTTCAGAGTTTTTGCGCTGTAGTCAGTCATAACGCCGGAGGGTGGGGTACATCAGAAAGGAAGGTGCCTTTTCTCAAGGTGCTTTTTCTCATAGTGTACCGCTGACGATCCCAAAATCAGCACAGGCTATTCTCTGAGGTAGTTTATTGGAGCGATCACCCTTTAAGACCACACCCGGCGTAAGTCTAAAGCAAAGCCGGGTAGAACGCGATCGCCCGAAAGCATCTTTGGATTTTCTAGGGCGTGTCATCAATTAAGCCAAACGACGGAAGCCGCGAGGTGAACAGCGCTTAGAAAATTGCGAGCCGTCTTATCGTAGCGCGTTGCAATGGCCCGGTATTGCTTCAGCTTGGCGAAAAAGTTTTCTATCAGATGC
>JBBQAC010000012.1:0-35745 GCA_038315915.1 Phormidesmidales cyanobacterium | reverse complement strand
TGCTGATGGATCGTGTCTTAGCGCAGCTCAAGGCTCAGGGACTGCGCACTGTCAGCCTCAGCCTTGAGTTGGCCGACCGCAAAGTTCACTTCGGCGATCTCAATCGCTTTTTGCGCTGGCTATGCATTAACATCACTCGCTTACTGGCCATGCCCAATGATCTCGACAGCTATTGGGATGAAGCCGGTATGGGCAGTAAAGTGAGCTGCTCGACTTATGTAGAAGAGTATTTGCTTGGCGGCAGTGATGCGCCCTTAGTCCTGTGTTTAGACGATGTGGATCTGTTATTTCCCCATCCAGAAATTTATGAGGATTTTTTTGGCCTGCTGCGCTCCTGGTACGAAATGGCGCGCACCCACACCCGCCCGCTGTGGAAGCAGTTGCGCCTCGCGATTGTGCATTCTACCGATGTATACATTCCATTAAATATCAATCAGTCTCCCTTTAATGTGGGCATTCCGGTCGAGCTGACAGAATTTACCCGCGAGCAGGTTCAATCCTTTGCCTATCAGCATGGCCTGAGCGAAATGGCCAATTCATCAGCATTGGGCCTGCTGATGGAAACGGTGGGCGGGCATCCCTATCTGTTACAGCAAGCGTTTGACTATCTTAAGTCTCATCCAGATACGTCGCTGGCTCAGCTTCTGGCCGCAGCGCCGACCGAGAGCGGTATCTACGCTAACCACTTGCGCGAATGCTGGCTGGCAATCCGCGACAGCCCAGATTTGCTCGAAGTTTTAGAGAAGATCCTGCTGGCTGATCGGGCGATCGCTCTAGAATCTGTTCAAGCCCATCAGCTCCATAGCCTTGGCCTGATTAAACTATCCGGCAATGTCGCCGCGCCCCGCTGCCAGCTTTATCGGCAGTTCTTTCAAGCGCAATTGGGGGTTCATTGATGGCAAAAGACGGTGGCTATCTCTATCAGGCGGGGGGCAGCTTACCGCCCAATGCGCCTAGCTATATTCCCCGTCAGGCCGATATTGACCTGTTGGAATCGCTGCTAGCTGGCATTTATTGCTACGTGCTGAACCCTCGCCAAATGGGTAAGTCTTCGCTGCGAGTGCGCACAGTTGAACAACTTCTGGAAAGGGGGGTGCGCTGCGCAGAGGTAGAATTGCTAGGCATTGGCAGCCAGCAGATTACGGCAAGCCAGTGGTATGGCGGCATTATTCAGGTACTTATTTCTAGCCTGGGCTTACGGATAAGTCGGCGACAGTGGCTCGCTGAGCATGAAGATCTCTCTCCGGTACAGCGACTAGGCACGTTTATAGAAGAAATTGTTCTACCCAGAACCGATCAGCCGCTGGTGCTGTTTTTTGATGAAATTGACAGTGTGTTGGGGCTAAATTTTTCAACCGATGATTTTTTTGGATTGGTTCGCAATTGGTACGAGAAGCGAGCTATCGATCCGGCCTATAAACGACTGACGGTGGTGATGCTGGGCGTTGCGACCCCATCGGAGCTGATTCAAGACGTGTATTCTACCCCTTTTAATATTGGCAGATCGATTGAACTGCAAGGCTTTAGCGTTGAGGAGGCATATCCGCTAACGACAGGGCTAACCGCTGTGACAGATGAGCCCGAAGCCGCCCTAAAGGAGATTTTGGCTTGGACGGGCGGACAACCGTTTTTGACCCAAAAGCTGTGCTGGTTGATGACGCAATCGCGACCAAGCGGACGGACAATCCGAGAGATGGTCACTGTACGAGTGATTGAGAATTGGGAAAGCCAAGATGAACCCGAACATTTGCGCACGATCCGTAACCGAGTGCTGCGCAATGCTCGCGATCCGGCGCGATCGCTCAAGCTGTATCAGCAAATTCTCAAGCGAGGGGCGATCGCTGCGGATAGTTCGCCTGAACAAATGGAGCTGCGGTTGACGGGCCTGGTAAGCCAGCATCAGGGTCAGCTAAAGTCGTTTAATCAAATCTATCGCGCGGTGTTTGATCGCGCTTGGGTGAGCGCGCAGCTCAAGCGACTGTCCGCCCCCAGTATAAATCTGCTGCCGATTTGGATGGCGGCTGCCGCTGGCATCGCCGCCGCGCTGCTGGTGTTGCTTGGGCGATCGCTCGGCCTATTGCAGCCGCTAGAGTTGACTGCTTTCGATCAGCTCATGCGATCGCGTCCCGCCGAACCCATCGATGATCGCTTCTTGCTGATCACCGTCAGCGAAGCCGATATTCAGTATCAAGACAGTCTGGGCATGGCGCGCACCGGCTCTCTTTCTGAAGCCGCGCTGCTAAAACTGTGGCAAAAGCTTGCGCCCTATCAACCTAGAGTTGTGGGCTTAGATATTTATCACCCAATGCCGTTTTCTCCTGCTTTATCTGCGCAGCTCACAAACAGCGATCGCTTTATCGCCGTCTGCGAGATTGGCCAAACGCTCGATACGCAAAAATTTGTCAGCATTCCATCCCCGCCCAATGTCTTGCCAGCGCAAGTGGGCTTTACCGATTTTGCGGTAGATAGCGACTATCGCATTCGACGCCATCTGTTGGGTATGGCAAGCACAGAGCCCTGTCACACCAGCTCGGCCTTTAGCTGGCAGCTCGCCCTGCGCTATCTCGCCTCGGAGGGTAAAACCTTCGATACCCCCTCCCCCGATCTGTTGCGTCTTGGGGGGATCATTCTCCATCCCATTACCTCTACCACAGGGGGCTATCGCCTGAATGCCAGCGATGCTAACGGCTATCAGCTTTTGGTGAACTATCGGAGCCAAAGCCCCCGCCAAATTGCCCTGAGCGATTTGCTAAAAGGTACCCTGGATGGCCATTTAAAAGACTGGGTGCGCGATCGTATCATTCTGATTGGCGTGGCTGATCCTAAAGATGCCCACTTTACCCCTGTACGGGGCATTGGCGAGCAGTCTATGGGCAGTCAGTCTGTGGATGAAGCCCCATTTTTAGATAGCCGAATGCTGGGGGTCGTTATTCATGCGCAGATGACCAGCCAGTTGATCAGCGCTGTACTAGACGGCAGACCTCTGCTCTGGTGGCTGCCTGACTGGGCAGAAGATCTTTGGATTGTGGGGTGGGCCATACTGGGCAGCGCTGTCGTTTGGATATGGCAGCGTGCTTTTAACCAAAATTGGGTAATTGCTGTTGTGCTATTAGGCGGAACTGTTCTGATATTGGTAGGCAGCGCCTACGCAATGCTGCTAGCCGGTGCTTGGCTACCACTGGTGCCGCCCCTACTGGCGGTGACCTTTTCTTCAGGCGCTACCCTCTCTTTGTGTAGGGCCAACCGCCGATCTCAAACGTAACATCCTGTCAACAAACCCTCGATTGTTTTTTAACTTGACCTATAACAAGAAGAATAGCCCCCGGAGAAGACCGTGAATAAAAAGCTGTATACTTTTAGATTTGTTTTTTTACAATATGGATGTGCAAGTGCGCTACTTATCGGCAC
The DNA here is from genome assembly GCA_038315915.1 of Phormidesmidales cyanobacterium. Taxonomy (GTDB): domain Bacteria; phylum Cyanobacteriota; class Cyanobacteriia; order Phormidesmidales; family Phormidesmidaceae; genus Phormidesmis. The sequence goes on along the minus strand of JBBQAC010000012.1, from coordinate 32,337 downwards.
GCTATTCTCAAGCACGCTATCGCAGCTTGCTGCGGCTAATCCCACGAACTCTCTATCAGCCACTGCTGGCACACTCTTAACGCAGAGCGATTTGCCATCTTTAGTGTTTAACCAGTCAAACACTCCTGTCACCTTTGAAAGAAGAGGTCGCCCTAACCATCGAACGTCAGGCGGTTCGCGAGGTGACTGCAACGACCAGCTGATTGCGCTTCTGCCAGGAACTGATACTGTCACCACATCTGCAACAGATCCTACCGCTGCCTGTAATTTAGCCTCAATGGCAGAACAAACCGTCACTCTGGAAGAATCTCCAACGCTGTGGTTCTATATTCCCGCTCAAGACCGAGCTGGGATACAGGCTGAATTGGTGTTGGTAGACGACAATGCTCAAGCGCTTTCGATCCAAACTATCGAATTGCCTGCGGAATCAGGTATTTTGGGCATTCAATTTGACCAGCCGCTAGCGGTAGGGAAACCCTATCAGTGGGTGTTCTCGCTGTTGCAGCACCCTAACGCCCCCTCTCAAAATTCTCGGGTAGAAGGCAGCTTGCAAAGAGTCTCTCCCGACAGCACGCTAACGGCTGCATTGAACGCCGCACAGAGTCCCCAGGCGCGTGCCCAAGTGTTGGCCCAGCGGGGGATTTGGCATGACGCACTAGATGCGATCGCTCAATTGCGCAGCGCCGATCCTAGCGATACAGCTGCTCAGCAAAGCTGGGTTAGCTTGCTAAGTTCTGTAGGATTGGATGCGATCGCTCAAGAAAATGTGTTGAACAGCGATGGCATCTAGCCCGACATCAGGCATAGTTCAGTCATGATGAATGGCGACATGACCCAAAGCATTACCCCGACAGAACCTGGTTGAACTACATCAAGCATTAGAGTCTACTAAACATGAACAATAAAGATAAGCTCATTTGCGCCGCCTATATACTGACTGCATTGGTGGCACTGCCCGCTACTTGGATCAATAACATCGCATTTATGACTCAGTCCGGTGATGCTTCCTTCACGAACTTTTTTCATTCAGCCTATATCAATGCAGCGGCGGCGTCTCTTTCCAACGACCTAATTTTGCTGGCCTTTGCAGTGTGCATCTTTATGGTGATTGAGGGAAGACGTATCGGTATTCGATACGTTTGGTTATACATCATCATGTCAGCTGTTGTCGCTGTGAGTGTAATGTTTCCGCTATTTCTCCTCGCTCGACATATCAAGGTTACAAAGGAAGCTTGAGCCTCAGGGCAAACGCATACTCAAGCGAGTAGAACGCGAATGAGGCGATCGCACCGCCACTGACGACCCTAGCCATATGAGCAGGGCCTGCCCTACTCACACTGGCGATGTCAGGTTGCCTTAAGCAAAACACAATAGGAAGAGTAACCCATTGAACTTTCTCCTATGAATTCTCCCTTAGAAATCCTATCTCAAGACCTCTCCGATCTCATTACCCAGACCAGCCGATCAGTCGTCTTCATTCGCGGACGGCGCTCGGCGGGGACGGGCATCCACTGGAAGAAAGGGATTATCGTCACCTCCTGCGAAGCTTTGCATCCTGGTGATAGTCTCAAAATCGGGTTGCCCGATGGCCAAATGCTTGACACCGAGTGCTTAGGCAGCGACCCCACTACCGATGTGGCACTGCTAGCGCTGCCAGAAGGGGTGGATTTACCTGTCGCCGTACTGGGAGATGCGCAATCTTTAGCGCTGGGACAGCTTGTTTCTACAGTGGGGTACTCGGCCAGTCGGAGCAGGGAGAGCAGCCAGTTTGCCAGCCTGGGCATGGTTAGTCAGGTTGGTGCCTCCTGGCGATCGCAGCGTGGCGGACAGATTGATCGCTACATCGTGGTCAGCCTCGATCTCTATCGGGGGAGTGCCGGTTGCCCGCTGATAAATGCAGCCGGTCAGGTGGTTGGCTTCAACACGTTTGGCCCCCGGCGCAAAGTTTTAACGATTCCAGCGTCTACTGTGAATGCGGTTGTCGATCAGCTACAGCAGCGCGGTAAAGTATCGCGTGGCTACTTAGGACTCGGGATGCAGGCCATTCCTCTGCCGGAGAATGTTCAGCAGCAGCACAATCTCACTCAGCATGTCGGCATTATGGTTGTCAGCGTAGATTCTGGCAGTGCGGCAGAGAATGCGGGTATGGCGCTGGGCGATGTGATGATTGCCTTTGATGAGGAAGCAGTCGAAAGCCTCAAACAGGTGCAGGCGCTGCTGGGGCCGCAGAGCGTCGGCAAAGAACTGGAGATTCGACTGCTGCGTGGCGGGGAGCTTCGTAACGTTAAGGTTGTTGTAGGCGAGCGATAGAGCATGGCAGAGATTGTTATCTGCGCAGATCGCTCGGTCACCAGGGCAGGGCTTGCCACTATGGTGTCTATGCCCAGCACGCAAGTGGTAGGCCAGGTCGGTAGCTTGCAGGCTCTGGAGACTTTGCTCCAAACTCAGCAGGCTGACCTGGCGATTATCGCGCTGGCAAATTTAGGTGTGGCTGAGAGTGAGACCGTTTTGCAAATTGTGGAAGGGTTGCCGCTGGCGGAGACGCTAGCGGTTGTGCTGCTGGTGGAGAGAGGAATTGAACCGGCAGCACGTGAGATTGCCATGCAGATGATGGAGACGGGCAGTATCAGCATTTTGCCTATGGCCGTTTCAGCTGACCAGTTGAGATGTGCGATCGCTGCCATCCTCTGCGGTTTCACCCTCCTTCACCCCGATATTACTGAAACTCTCTTCAGCGCGACGACCTTTAGCTCACTCGAACCGGCCCATTTGGTAGATCCCCTCACGCCTCGGGAGATTCAGGTTCTCAATCAGCTCGCAAATGGGCTGGCGAATAAAGCGATCGCCCAGGCGCTCAGTATCTCCGAACATACCGTTAAGTTTCACATCAGCGCCATTCTCTCTAAGCTGAATGTCTCTAGCCGTACAGAAGCCGTGAGCGTAGGTATTCGCACTGGATTGGTGATGCTATAATCGGTTGCGGCAACGATGTCAACCCCAATCCACTGTGGGATTTGGTCGCAGCGATCAATTTGGCAGAGCCTGACTTTTCTGATGAAGTGCCGCTGCATATTGCGATTGATACGGACACGCTACCTGGTGAAAGTCAGGGCCAAACAGTGGCAGTTGATGGGCTACCGCCCAATGCGCAGGTCTCACTGGATGCCAGCTTTGATCGGTTGCCGTTTAACGCTAGCGGGCTATTCTCTTTTTCGTCGCCTTCTAAGTCGGTACCGGAGCCATCTGGAGTGCTAGGACTGTTAGTAGTCGGTGCTCTGGGTGCTAGAACGTTGGCACGGCGTCGGAAGCACTTTCAGTAAGAGATGCCGATTGCTCAGGGAAGACAGAAAATTGGAGACAGAATACAGCAGCACGCTAACTTCTGAATTTAGCGCCATGTAGAGTTCCAGATTCAAAAAAGGAAAGGTTGTTATTACCCGGTAGGGTGGGTCGTGAGTTGGGTCAAGTTGATTTCTTCTGACTAAGTTCCAGTGCATTGCAGAAGCTGTTGAGGCTATCTAGCAGGGCGTTATAGTAGGGGTAAGCGTCGCTTTTCTCGTCTTCAAGTTTGGCGTATAGGGTCAGCTCTGGTTCTGGTGGTAGGTGACCCCTGGGAAATGTCAAGCCTGCATTGGATAAGCGGGTCGAGGCGATCGCAATCAACAATGCACCAACCGTATGGGTTTTGCCATCCCGCAGATCGTCAAGCCCCGGCAAAATCAAGTCTGCTCCCGGCAGCTCATTGAGGTTTATCATGGTGCATCCTCTTTCTGCTCAAACTGTTCAATAAAGCTCTCAACTTTTCTCCTCAGATCATCAGAATCAAGCGAAGGAAACCGAATCAGTTCAGGTTCAATAGCCTCGAAGGAATTACTGAGGTTTTCCAGGGAAAATAGTTTTTGTTTGTACATCGACAGAACGTCATTCAGGTCTCGGTCGTAAGCCCTCGACAGTTTAGAGAGTGCTTGAGCTGTAAAATCGTAATGATAAAAGGAGATTTGGCCTCTTTTACCAATGAACACGCTTCTATCGCGCCATCCGGGCAGCGGCGGCAAAAAATCCTGTGGGGAAGCCAGTTCAATATTGATATTCAGTTCTTGTTTGATTTTTGCGATCGCTTGAAAAATGCCTGGAGGTTCCGGGTCTAGCCGAATATCAACATCAACTGTAGAACCTCGCCACCCAATCAGCAAAGCACTAGCACCACCCGTAAAATAGACCGAACCCGAACCCCGAGCTTCTCTGCCCAAGACGCTCATAAGCTGTTCTATTTTTCTAGAGTCAACGGTTGAACGCATTCACAATATTTCTAAAGGTTTCTACACATTCAGTGTATCAGAGCCAAATGATGCTTCCCATTCAATTTTCAAATTCTCAGTCACAACGCCTAGCTGATAAGGCACCCACCTATCAAAGAAGCGGTTGAGTCCATGAAATAAGTCCACTGCATCAGTTGGCTCACTAAATTAGAGGCTTGCAATAGTCATCTAGTTCAGCAATTAGCTGTTGTTTAGAATTTGGCGACAGAAAAGACGCTTGAAAAGAGTTTTTAGCGAGCTGATAGAGTTCCTGTTTGGTTAAATTCAGAGCAGAGTGCACTGCCTGATAGTTTTCGCCAATGTAGCCGCCAAAATAAGAAGGGTCATCAGAGTTCACCGTGGCGCAAAGGCCCAGGCTTAAGAGCTGTTTAAGGTTATGTTCTGCCATCGAGTCGAACACTTTAAGCTCAACGTTAGACAGTGGACAAACCGTGAGCGGGATTTGCTTCTCCGTCAGATAGTCAATCAGCGCAGGATCTTCCACAGAGCGCACGCCATGATCGATCCGAGAGACATCGAGCAGGTTGATCGCCTCCCAAATATAGTCCGGTGGCCCTTCTTCGCCCGCATGGGCGACAGTCAAAAAGCCCTCTGCTCTGGCGCGGTCAAAAACGGCTTGAAACTTAGAGGGGGAATTTCCTTGTTCAGCCGAATCTAAGCCGACGGCGACTATACCCTCCTTGTAAGGAAGCGCCGCCTCCAAGGTCGCAAAGGCTTGTTCAGCACTGAGATCGCGCAGGAAAGAGAGAATTAGTTGACTGGATATGCCCAGCTTAGCCTTTCCATCCTTCAAGGCTTGGCTGATGCCCTCATAGGCTATCTCAAAGGCAAGCCCTCTATTTGTATGCGTCTGCGGATCGAAAAATATTTCGGTGTGGCGTACATTCTGGCCAGCAGCCTTTTGCAGATAGGCCCAGGTCAAGTCATAAAAGTCCTGCTCTTTCTGCAAAACTTCTGAACCCTGATAGTAAATATCCAAAAAGGATTTCAGATCCTCAAAGTTATAGGCTGCTTTAACTTCTGAGACAGACTTGTAAGGTAGCTCTATACCATTGCGCTGAGCCAGTTCAAACATCATCTCTGGCTCCAGCGTCCCTTCTATATGCAGGTGCAGCTCGGCTTTGGGCAAGCCCTGAATAAATTGTTCCATAGTTGCTAATAAAACGCCTTGGCGATCGCGCCTGAGCGGACGGATGAAGTCTCAGGATCGGGGGTCTCTTGAGTGGGAATGGACGGTTCCCGGCTCACGATAGAGACCTCATACTGACGAACTATATTCAATTCATCCAGATAACGCTATCTTTAAATGCAGTGCCAGTTCTGCAACATTGCGTACAGTCTGTAGGCGAATCTCACAGCAGGATAGGAAAACGTTTGCGAGGGGTCACCTGCTCACTGAATGGATTTGTATACTGTTGAAAACTACTTACGACCGAAGTCATTGACGGAAGTTTCCGATTGGCAGTCAGACTGGAACTGGCTGGCTGGCGGCACCTGGATTTTCAATGAGGCCCAGCCCCAGGTGAAAACCCTCGTAGATATGGAGCAGCTTGACTGGTCAGAGATAGAGATTAGTTCAGAAGGTCTGTCGATGGGTGCAACCTGCATTCAAAACGATCTGCTAGATTTTTCTTTTCCAGATACCTGGCTCGCAACAGAAGCGCTGAAAGATGCCGTGCGAGAACTCGCCTCTTTTAAGCTCTCTCATGCGGCTACGGTCGGCGGGAACATTTGTTTGGCCTTGAGCGCCAGTACCTTTGCCCCGGTCATGGTGGCTCTGAAGGCCGTATACGAAATCTGGCGACCCAATGGTGACCCCTATTTTATCGATGCTGCCGACTTTCAAATCGCCCCTCAGCAGACAGTATTGCAGCCTGGAGAAGTCTTGCGCAGCGTGAAGATTCCAGCCGCGAACCTGATGGAGTGGCAAACGTGTTTTAAGCGCATGGCGGTGTGTACGGCGGGGTATGCGATCGCCATCGTCATCCCGGCCTATCATCCGCAAACCGGTCAGGTGAGATTTGGCGTAGGCGGCAGCATCCCATCCCCCTGCCTGGTCGAATTTGATCAGGTTCCTACCTTTGAGCAAATTGCAGCGGCTTTTCAGGGGCAATCTTTTCTTGATGACGAACGCGGCAGTGCTGCTTATCGCCAACACATCACTCAGGTACTCATGCAGCGCGGCATTACCCAGCTGACTACAGAAAGCGTAGGAGCACGCCGATACTAATGGGAGAAAGCGTTGTGCAGGGTCATTTGAATTTTCAAGCCAACCATCAAGACCGCCAGGCCGACTGTAGTCCCGGTACCAGTTTGTTGAGCCTGCTGCGCAACTTGGGCTACGCGGGTGTGCACCGCGTTTGTGAGTCAGGAGACTGCGGTAGCTGTACCGTGTGGCTCGATGACAAGCCGATTCATAGCTGCATTTGTCCGGCAATGCGGGCAGATGGTCATCAGATCACTACTATCGAAGGGCTAAGCAACGGTCAGCTATCGCCGATGCAGCAGGCGTTTTTAGATAAGCAGGGGTTTCAGTGCGGCTACTGTACGCCCGGTATGATCATGACTGCTAGCAAGCTGGAGGTGTCCTCAGAAGCGGAACTCAGGGCAGAGCTGGAAGGAAACCTCTGTCGCTGTACCGGGTATGAATCCATTATCGACAGCGTGCTTGATTGTGACAGCGAGCGTTCATCGCCAGTGACTGCTTCAACTGAACAGGTTGGGCAAGATATTCCCAAGCAAGATGGGCCAGACTTGGTTACTGGGAAACCCGTATATACCGCCGACTGGGCACCGCCGGGGTTGCTGCATCTGAAGGTAGTGCGATCGCCCCATCCCCACGCCCGCATTCGCCACATCGACACTACCAAAGCCAAAGCCATAGAAGGCGTTGAGGCAGTTTTCACGCATAAAGACATCACTCGCCGCGCTTACAGCACTGCCGGCCATGGCGCGCCCGTTCCCGACCCTTTAGATCATTATCTGCTCGATAACAAAGTGCGGTTTATTGGCGATCGCGTGGCGGCAGTCGTGGCTGAGAGTGAGAAGATTGCAGCGATCGCCTGCGAGCAAATCGAGGTCGAGTACGAGATCTTGCCATACGCGGTCGATCCGGTAGAGGCGATGCGGGGCGAAGTGGTGATTCACGACGAACCAGAATCGAGCCAGATACATGACGCCGCTAATAATATTGCAGGCCAAATTAGTTTGGACAAAGGCGATCTGGCAGCAGGCTTTGCCGAAGCCGATCTGATTGTCGAAAATACCTACAGCCTTCCCGCTGTCCAGCACGTTCACTTAGAGCCCCACGTCAGCATTAGCTGGCTGGACGAAGAGGGCACGCTAGTTGTCCGTTCTGCGACCCAGGTGCCTTTTCACTGTCAAAGACTGCTATCTGAGCTGTTCGACTTACCTAAGGAAAAGATTCGGGTGTACAAGCCGCAGCTTGGCGGCGGCTTTGGCAACAAGCAGGAAATCCTCACCGAAGACCTGTGCGTACTGGCGACTCTGAAAACAGGCCAACCCGTTCAGTGGCAATTTACCCGAGAAGAAGAATTCACCGCGACCAGCAGCCGTCACTCGATGAAAATTCAGCTGAAAACAGGTGTGAAAAACGATGGAACGCTGGTCGCTCAGGAGATGAAAGCGATTTCTAACACAGGCGCTTACGGCAACCACGGTGAAACGGTCACGTTTTTGACGGGTTGTTTTCCGCTGGGGCTCTATCGCTGCGCCAATCAGTCCTATCGGGGCACGGTTGTGTATACCAACACTATGCCCGCCGGGGCATTTCGGGGCTACGGGGCAACGCAGGGTACGTTTGCAATGGAATCTCAGCTCGATGAAATTGCGAGTAAACTGAACATTGACCCGATTAAACTTCGTCAGCACAATCTCATCACCGCTGAAGATGAGATTCTCATTGGTAGAGAAGAACACTTTCATATTATTGGCAGCTATGCCTTAGATGACTGCATTGAGAAAGTGACTCAAGCGCTGAATTATCCGCCAGAAAAGCAACCTGAAGACAGCCATATTAAGCACGGCATCGGGTTTGCCGCCACTATGCAGGCCAGCGGCTTAGCCAAAATTCACCTGGCGACTGTTAAGCTATCTCTCTTGCCAGAGGGAAAGTATGAGCTGCGAACGGGGTCAGTAGATGTCGGTACAGGCTCAGATACAACCTTGCGTCAGATTGCGGCGCAGGTGTTGGGAACAACCGTCCCAAAGATTGATATTATTACCGCCGACACGCACCACACGCCCTTTGATGCTGGGTCTTATGCCTCTGCAACGCTCTTTATCTCAGGGCAAGCGGTCAACTTGGCGGCTCAAAAACTGCGATCGCAACTTCTCAAAACTGCCGCTCAAGTACTAGAAATTGCCCCCGAGTCCTTAGAGATAAACGCAGACAAAGTATGGAGCCCTACAGCAGAAATTACGCTCCAACAACTAGCGCAGATAGCGACAGAAAAAGGAGAATCCCTCTCGGTGGAGCTGGCGCATACGAGCGATCGCGCCTCCCTCACCTTTGCCTTTTTGGGTGCAGAAGTCGAAGTCGATACTGAAACCGGCAGAATTACAGTCCTGCGCTGTGTGGAAGCGATTGATATTGGTAAAGCCATCAATCCTCGGATTTGTCGGGGGCAGGCCACTGGTGGCTTGGTGATGGGGTTGGGCTACGCGCTCAATGAAGAATTACGCTTTGATACGCAAGGTAAAATACTCAACCCCAGCTTACGGACTTACCGGATTCCAGCGGCGACGGACGTTCCGCCAATGGACGTGTTTTTGATTGAAAAAGCTGATCCTTATGGGCCGTTTGGGGCTAAGGGAATTGGGGAGATTGGCACGAACTGCGCAGCTCCAGCGATCGCCAACGCCGTTGCCCAGGCTACAGGTGTGAGGCTCAGGCAACTCCCAATGACTCCCGAGCGCGTATGGCAAGCCTTATCGGAAGGATCATGACGGCTGATCAACGCTTTTATCAACAGCTCAGCAGCGCTTTAAAACGAGAGTCAGTAGTGGTAGCCACTATCGTTGCAGTAGCTGGGTCTGCGCCTAGAGAAGTGGGGGCAAAGATGGCCATATGCAGCGACGGCAGTACGATCAGCACGATTGGGGGCGGGGCAGGGGAAGGCCGCGTCATTCAGCAGGCGTTAGCGGTATTAAATGGTGAAAAACAGCTTGTCGAGATAGACCTGACCGGTACGCCGGGTAGAGAGACTCAGGGCGTATGCGGAGGGAAAGTGCAGGTATGGTTGGAAACTTGGTCGGGCGCAGGGGCGATCGCCCTGACCGAACAGATCCTTCAATCGCTTGAGAGGAGCAACTCTACTAGCCGGTTAGTGACGCCATTGAGGGGCGACTACCAGCCCTATCTAACCGATGAACATGAACATCCTGATTTGAACATTGATTGTTTTGTTGAAACCATTCAGCCATCGCCTGTTTTGCTAATGATCGGCGGGGGCCATGTCGCCGTAGCTTTGGCTCAAGTCGCTAGCTTTGCAGGATTTCAAATAGCGGTGCAGGATGATCGCCCTGATTTTGTCACGCCTGAGAGATTTCCGCAGGCGCTGTTTTTGTTTCCATCTATCTCTGAGACTTTAGAGCGCTTTGAAACTTATTCTCAACTGTCTGTCGTGTTGGTGACACGAGGCTACCGGCAAGATGTCGAAGCGCTGCGAATGCTGTTAGGCCGTTCCCTTGAGTATCAATATATCGGAATGATCGGCAGTCAAAAGCGTGTCCAGATGGTTCGCGAGGCGCTACAGCAGCTACCTGTAGAAAAGCTCACAAATTTCTATGCTCCAATTGGCTTGGATATTGGCGCACTGACGCCCGAGGAAATTGCCGTGAGCATCTGCGGGGAACTGATTAAAGTGCGTCGTGGGGGGACGGGGCGATCGCTTTGCCAGCGACAGCAGGCTCAAACATCGTCAAAAGTGCATATGGGTGAAGGGCTGTATGCAAAGCAGTAATCGAGACTTTGCGATTATCTTAGCAGCCGGTTTTTCCACTCGCATGGGCACTTGCAAAACCACCCTACCCTGGCGCAATCATCAGTCTCTACTGCGCTATCAGACAGAACAGTTTTTACAGGCTAATATTACGCCAATTGTTGTTCTCGGATCTCACAACGCTGATCGTCAGGCGGATTGTCCACTGGATGCTCGGGTCGTAATCAAGGCCGATAGCCAGCGCGGCAAGACCAGCACAATTTTGGCAGGTTTAGAATGTCTCCCCCAAGACCTTTCAACCATCACCATTTCTGCGGTCGATCAGCCGCGTTCAGCCAGCATCTACCAAACCTTGCTAAAGGCTTATCGCCAGGAACAAGCGTTGATTACGGCCCCCTGTTACCTCGATAAGCTGGGGCATCCCGTGCTGTTTTCGCATCGACTGCTGCCCGATTTAAAACAGATCAGTGACTCGACCTTAGGTTTGCGAAAGCTCATTCAAGACCGGCAAGCCAACATCAAAAAAGTAGAGTTCGCAGGGCCAGAAGTATTGATCGATATCAATGATCCGGAGACGTATCGACTATTGCTGAGAACTATTGCCGAGAACCGTTGATGATGAAGGCTGAGGGAGCTATGTAGTGGTGCGGAATGAGACAGGGGATAGTTAGGAACGAAGACTAAGTCCCTTCACCCTTTCGGGATGTGGCTGATTTACCAGTTTCGTCTGTCACCACAAAGCCTTTGCGAAGTATCCTTGAGATAGTCCAGGGAGAGGGCTGATGGTAAGGGCGTTCGACGATGGGTGCTTTAAGCAAGTTCTCTCATTCTCATTCCTTAGGAGCGTTTGTCCATGTCCGAACCGATAGCGCATATTTTAGTCGTCGAAGATGAGGAGAAGCTGGCCAAATTTGTACAGTTAGAGCTGGGCTATGAAGGCTATAAAGTTACCGTGGCTAACGATGGCCTCAGCGGGCTAATGGCCGCTCGTGACGCCGAGCCTGATCTGGTACTGCTCGACTGGATGATGCCGGGGCTCAGCGGCGTAGAGGTATGCCGCCGACTGCGAGCCACTGGAGCCACGATGCCGGTGATTTTGCTCACGGCGAAAGATGGGATTGAAGACCGGGTGGCAGGGCTCGATGCGGGTGCAGATGACTACGTAGTCAAGCCTTTTAGCATTGAGGAACTACTCGCACGGGTACGGGCACACTTACGGCGCAATCAGCCAGATGATCCGGAGGTCTTTCAGTTTGACGATTTGACGTTGAGCCGAAAGACGCGAGAGGTGAAAAGGGGCGATCGCCTGATAGAACTCACCGCCAAAGAATTTGACCTGCTGGACTATTTGATATCACATCCTAAGCAGGTGCTGACGCGCGATCGCATCCTTGAAGAAGTCTGGGGTTACGACTTCATGGGCGACTCGAACATCATTGAAGTATACATCCGCTACCTGCGCCTGAAGCTAGAAGCTGAAAACGAAGGCCGTCTGATTCAGACGGTGCGGGGCGTCGGCTACGTGATGCGGAGCTGAGTCGATTGTTTTAGCGTGATTGTTTGGCCATTCCAGAGCGGCCATATGATAGATTCGCTGGTGTTCTGTATCCATTGAAGAAGTCTCAGATGAAGAAGTCTCAGAGGGTTCTACGTTGATAGCGTCTTCTAAGTTTGCCCCTTGCAAATTTGCATCGCTGAGCTTGGCCCCCGTCAGCACGGCGTCTTTGAGATTAGCCTGACTCAAGTTCGCTTCGGTAAGGTAGGCATCTGCCAAATGAGCTTTCTGAAGGTCGGCCTGCGTCAAATTTGCGCCCACTAGATCAGCGCCTTGAAACACAGTAGCCTGCAAAATTGCCTGACTCAGATCGGCGCGAGTTAAGGTGGCTCGCTTGAGGTTGGCCCCGCTCAAATTGGCCCCGCTCAAATTGGCCTGGATCAAGATTCCGGCGCTCAGGTCAGACTGATTGAGCTGGGCTCCAGTTAAGTTAGCCCGGCTCAGTTCAGCCGCATGAAGATAGGCTTTTTGCAGGTTGGCCTGACTCAGATTCGCATCTGTTAAAGTCGCTACTGCAAAGTTCGTTTCTTGTAAATTTGCACCGGTTAGATTGGCTCCGGTAAGATTTGCCCAGAACAAATTCGCCTTCTCCAAATCAGCATTGGTCAGGTTCGCCTGAGCAAAGTCTGCGCCTAGTAAAGCATCGCCTTTGAGGATGGCACCTTCCAAATCCGCATGGTGAAATTTGACACCGAAGAGATCTGCGCGTTCAAAATTGGTCTCTTTCAAAATGGCTTCACTGAGATCAGCCGCATGGAGATGGGCTCCGGTCAAATCGGCTTTGCTCAAATCGACGCCTCGCATATAGGCTGTAATCAAGTCGGCACCGCTGAGATTAGCCTGTTGCAAATTGGTTCGGCGATAGCCTCCTTCTTGCCCCGTCCAACTCATTGCGGCAGCTGTCAGCTTGGCATTGCTGAGGTTCGCGCTACTGAGATTGGCTTCACGGAGATCGGTCTGAATCAGGTTAGCTTCGCTTAAGTTGGCCCCGCTTAGATTGGCTCCCCTCAAATCAGCCGACTGTAGAACAGCGCCCGTTAAATCGGCCTCGCTCAAGTCGGCACCTTTAAGGTCGCAGTTTTTACAGGTTTGAGTGCTGAGTAAGCGCTTGAGATCGTCAGAATTTGGTGAGAAGGCAAGCGTCGCTAATCTTGTCGCTGATTCAGTCTGGTTCGTACTAACAGACTGTGGTTCAGGGTTGGAGAGCGCTTGTGGCGGAACGTCGGGCTTAGAGGAACATCCCACGATCACGGCAATTAGCAATAGGGCGATCGCAATCACGGTTCTAGGCTTTCTAAGTTTCATTGCACTTTGATCCTCATTCTCTTGGGTGGTCGGCTAGGATGGAGTGCACCTGATCAACTCGATTAATCGCCACAGCCATAAATCGCAACAAGCGCGACCAATAGAAACACGACCGGGTCAATCGACGTACTGAATAATTGAGGTAGAACACGCTCATCAGTAGTATTCAAAATACATTTAAAGTTTACAGGGCAGTGCTAAACCTTCAGGGTATTTACGCAATCTTAATGGAGTCTAAGTAACAAAATATTGTTGTGACTTACGTACTTCTTAAAATAGATAACTCCAATGCAGCCATTACGCTCCAAGCATTGGGAAAAACTGTGTTCTAAAAGGGCCTAAAGTCTAAAAGGGCCTAAAGCAAGAGTTGGGGCTGTCGTAGGCTACCTGATTTTCTCTTCGCGGCGATCGCCTACTTTACCCCGCAAAAGCTAGACCATAAAATGGGCGATCGCACTATACAACACCCACATCCAGATACCTTTATTCACCATGCTTTCAGCATGGGATGGCACTTCTGGTCGAAAATTAGAAGTACCTCATCGACCTGTCATCAGTACTTGTGGCTTGTAAACCTAAAATAAGTTACTGATCATATCAGATCATTTACTGGTAAAACATTAAGGAGCGCAAATTTTCTTAAGGCTGTAATAAAGGTTAATGTCCAAACTTTTGCCGACACTTCCAGATGGTAAGGTCTGTGATTACATAGATCAGAAAACCCGTAACGATACGCCTGAAGAGTATGTACGGCAGAACATTGAGCGCCGCTTGGTACTGGAATTAGGGTATCTGCCTGAGCAGATTGAAGTCGAGTATTCCATCAAGCAGGGTAGTAAACGGGTTCGCGCAGATCTGGCTATTTTTCGGGAAGGGGATCAGCACAATCAGGAAAATGTTTGGATTGTTATTGAATGCAAAAAAGATTCTATAACGCCCTCAGCGAGTAAAGATGGAATTGAGCAGCTTAGATCTTATATGGCTGCCTGTGACAACTCGGAGTGGGGGATGTGGACGAATGGTAAGAAGAAGACAGTCCTCCGTCGAATTAGGACGGAGGAGGGAATCGAGTATGAAGAACCTAATGATATTCCTTCCAAAGATGGCGATATCGAAGAAGTTGATCGTCCTACTCGTGACTCCCTCAAAAATGCGGTTGGGGATAATTTACTCTTTTCCTTTAAGATTTGCCATGATCATATCTACGTTACAGATGGATTGCAAAAACAGCCTGCCTTCTTTGAATTGTTGAAGGTTATCTTTTGTAAAATTTATGATGAGAGAAACTTTCCCAACCCTTTAGAATTTTATGCGACTGCAAAAGAGAAAAAAAGCAACGACGGTCGGCTAACAGTCTTTAACAGGATCAGTAAAATATTCAAAGCTGTTAAGAAGCAGTATCCAGCGATTTTTGACGCGAATGATGAGATTAAACTTCAGCCGAGATCGCTTGCTTATATTATCGGTGAGCTTCAGCGGTATAGCTTTCTGAGCACAAACATTGATGTGAAAGGAAAAGCCTATGAGGAGCTGGTCGGCTCGAACCTGAGAGGCGATCGCGGCGAGTTTTTTACGCCTCGCAATATCCAAAAGATGGCAATTAGAATGCTTGAACCCAAAATAACTGACAAAATATTGGATCAGTCATGCGGTACGGGTGGCTTTTTAGTAATTGCGATGAATGAGGTTATTGAGCAACTGAAGCAGCAGACCAAAAAGCAGATGGGCCGAGCTTCTGAAGAGTCAGGCGTTTGGCGAGATGCCTTAAACGACAGAGTTAGAGCGACTGCTAAGGAACATTTTTTTGGGATTGACATTAATCCGGATCTCGTCAAGGCCACCAAAATGAATATGGTGATGAACAATGACGGCTCCGGAAATATCCTCAGGCAAGATTCGTTGCTGCATCCTCATCAGTGGGAGGGGAGTTTCAAAAAACAATTCGCCAAGGCGCTAGATATTGATCCAGCGAGTCTGCGGAACGAAGATTCTTTGGCTCATTTTGATTTGATTGCAACTAACCCGCCGTTTGGTTCCAAGCTACCGATAAAAGATGAGGAAACTTTAAAACAATACCAACTTGCTCATGTCTGGAAAGAAGCGGAAACCGGCTGGGAGCCTACCGAACAGCTACAAACCTCTGCGCCGCCAGAGATTCTGTTCATAGAGCGGTGTTGGCAGTTCCTCAAGCCCGGTGGACGAATGGGCATTGTGCTGCCAGATGCGATTTTGGGTGCCCCTGGCCTGCTGTATGTCCGTCATTGGATGATTAAGCACTGTCGAATTGTCGCTTCTATCGACTTGCATCCCGATACCTTTCAGCCTCGCAATGGCACTCAAACCTCAGTTCTGATTCTTCAGAAGAAGACCGAGAAAGAAATTAACCAGGCAATGATGTCTGACTATGAAATCTTTATGGCACAGGTGAAGGCTGTCGGCCATGATAAGCGAGGTAACACCCTATACAAACGCAATGAGGAAGGAGAAGAGATACTGTATCCACCTGAAAATCAGGAGGCCATTCCTCTGCTAGAACGTACGGCAACTGGAGAAGGCGTCGTTAGACCTCAACCCCGCCAGAAGAAGGAAGATGATGATACTGAGCAGGTCGCTAGCGAGTTTATCGATTGGAAAAAACAGGTGGTGCTGGGATGGTAAATTACGCCTTTCAACCGGAATATACACCGATTTCGCCTCCCGATGAGTTTGAGAAACTGTCAACGACTATTCGACTCAGCGAACTCTTAAACGCTGGTGTTCGTCTGGAAGCCTCTGCTTTTAGCATTGAAGCCCACAACGCGGTGACTGCTTTGGAAAATAGTGGTTTAGAGCTTACACGAATCTATGGCATAAATGGACTGTGTAAAGGCGGTTATTATCCTCATCGCTTTAAACGGATCTATGTAAGTCCTGAAAAGGGCATCCCATTTTTATCTAGTTCGGAGATTATTAGTCTATATCCTACAACTAATAACTTCGTGAGTAAGAACTACACTTCTAAACTGGACAAGTTATTGCCAGAAAAATGGGACGTGTTAATCTCTCGGTCTGGAACGATAGGTAATATTGGACTAGCAACTGAGACTTTTCTTGGAAAAGCGCTTTCCGAACACGTTATTCGACTTCAAGCAGATAGTCCTGAGTCTGCTGGGTATGTTGCGGCCTTTTTACGTAGTCGATATGGTCGTCCTCAATTGATTCAAGGAACGTTTGGTTCTGTCGTTAATCAGATAGAACCACAGCATTTAGAGCGAATCTTGATTCCTGACTTACCGCCGATTCGTCGGATTGCGATTGGTCGATTGATGTGCGAGGCGGGTGAACTGAGAGATGAGGCAAACCGGCTTTTAGATGAGGCAGATCGGTTACTGCATGAGCGGTTGAATTTGCCTTACTTAAAGTCAGTTGCACCGAGTGGTAGTGACTCTGCGATCGCCAAAGTCAAAGCCTCTCAACTGATGGGCCGGTTAGAGGCGAGCTTTCATAATCCGATAGCGATCGCGGCTGAAAACAAACTGGCTGAACTAGCCGTCGAAGTGACTACTGTAGGCGATGCCCGAGTTACTAAAGAAGTGAGAGCAATTACGAAATTTCGCAAACGAACCTACGTTGATAAGGGCGGAATTCCTTTACTTAGCAGCAAACAGCTCTTTCAGATCGATCCAGTCAGTGTCAAACGTTTAGCAAAAGGTGCTCACACGAAGGATTTGCCGGAAATTCAGCTAGAAAATAATATGATTGCTGTTACTCGTTCTGGAACAATCGGACGAGTACAGATTATTCCGGCTTATATGGCAAAGTGGACAGCTAGTGAACATGCCACCCGTTTTTTAGCGGCAGTAGATATGAATCCAGGCTATTTGTACGCTTGGCTAGCCTCCGATTATGGATACTGTTTAATTACTCGTAACTCTTATGGTTCAGTCATTCTTGAGGTGGACAAAGAAATGTTTTCCTCTATTCCATTTCCGCTACCCGAACCAAGCATTAGAGACGAAATCGGCAACTTAGTTCTCAAAGCCAACCAACTGCGTGATGAAGCTTGGTGCAATGAGCAAGATGCCATTACCAGACTCGAAAGCTGGATTGCAAATAAACCAACTGCCCCGGCAGTAGATGAATCTAGCCCCAATAAAATCCCCCTGAAAGATATAGAATACGACCCTAGTGCGATTCCTATTTGGCAATTAGCCGCTCGGATTTCTGCTAAAGTGCCTGATGAAGAATGGGCAAAAGTGCCCTCCGACCTGTCACAGCGGTTTGACTACTATCAGGGATTAAAGGACGATTTGTGAGGTTTATTTTTGCAGATACAGGTTATTGGGTCGCTTTACTGAACCCAGGTGACAACCTACATAAAAAGGCCATTCAGTTGGCACAGTCTCTACAGCCAATACATATTGTCACCAGCGAAGTGGTACTCACCGAAGTCCTAAATGACTTCTCAAAACGAGGTGAGTACCTACGGGATGTGGCTTCCGAGCTTATTCAAGATTTGCGTCTTCACCCCAATACCACAATTGTCCCCCAAAGCAGCCAGCAGTTTGAACAAGCATTCACTCTCTACACCCAACGTAAAGACAAGCAGTGGAGCCATACAGACTGCGTTTCTTTCAACATTATGGAAGAAAACAAGATTACAGAAGCGCTGGCATACGACAAACATTTCATTCAGGCTGGTTTCACACCTGTAATGCGGAATTGCCGGGTATGAATGAAGGATGATGTCGAACTAGACGATGAAGTGAGCGATCGCACCATACAGCAACCAAGCCAAAATGCCTTTAATCGCCACAATCGTGACTGCCCCCCTAGCCAGTGGCTTGTAGCCATCAGACCAAGCGATATTGAAGTCTTTGATAAAGCGGCTAGCTAGGCCGATGGCACCTACGCCCAACGGCACCGAGACAAAAAGTCCAATCGCTGGAACTAAGTGCATGATAGTTTCTAGCACGCCTAAGATTAGGGCCATTTGATAAATGCCGGTCAGCCTGTAGCAGCTATAGCAGGCGTACAAAAGAACCGCAACAAAAAGACCAACGGCAGTGAACAGGGTGTTCGCCCCAAAATTGATAAAGAGGTCGTACACCCCCAGGGCTTTTGCCGTGGAGTTGTTCATTTCGGCAATCTTCTCGTAAGGCTCCTCAGGCCAGGTCAGCGGAATCTCATCGGCGGCGATCTCTCGAATTGCGCCTGTCGTTTCACTAGAAACTTCGCCAGTTTGTTCCAAAGGATCGATTGCTGGCGCGGTGGAGACATAGCCGACACAGGCTATCCGAGTCGTTCGATTGTTGGCATTGCCGTCTGTTTGGGTGATGTCTGTGAGTAAAACGCCTGGAAATAATTCTGTTGCCTGACTTTTGGAGATGCTAACTGCGCCTTCTCCCGAGGGCAAGGCTAACCCGCTGAGCTTGAGGGCGCTGATAATATGGGTGCTGCCGTACTGGCTGCACTGTTCAGCCGCCGCCGTTGTAATTTCAGGAGTGACGGGAGCCGCTGCTTCTATTGCCTCAGCGATCGCTGACTGATCGCTGACTAACTGCACCGCCAAGGTACATTGCCCGATGTCTGTAGCCTGTTTGCAAATCGGGAAGCTAGCGTCAGCGCGGTTGGCTGAGCTAATGCCCAGGGTGACAGCAAGCAGTAAGCCCGCTGTCCAGGCTGTAGGGATGACCCACATCGGCAACCAACTGCTCTGAGTGAATGGCTCCGGTGAGTGCAGTTGTGCTGCTCGCGCTGACTGCGCGGCCATTACCCTGGCCACAGCCGGATTTGTCGCCGTACTGACAGAAGGCTTTCGTCGCTGCTCAGAGGCGTCAGGCTCAGGCTTCGCGACCATCGGCTGTAGCAGTGCTACGGTTGCTGCCGGGTCAGCACAATAGCGGCTCAGCCATATGGAAAGCTTACGAATGTTGTCGCCTTGTAGGGCTGATAGTTCTGTTATCCAAGCCTGACTTTCTGGCGCTAAAGAGTCATCTTGGAACGGTTCTAGCTTTCGCAGTAGCTCGTCAACATGAGGCAATACTGCCAGCTTTTGAGCATTAGGTAGCGCCGCAAATGAGAGCACCGTTTGGGTGACGGCTTGACTAGGCGGTGTGAGGTTAACTGAAAGCAGAGACGGGTTGCGGATAAAGCAGTACTCGCTCAAGTCCAGAGACGGTTCTGCGTGTGATGTGGGCAAGTCTTTTGGAGGCGCTGCGAGCGTGGGTGGGGTCTCCCCATTGGGGAATTGCCCAACCTCTGGCCCAATCTCTGGCCCAATCTCAAAGCGCTGCTGCCAGTTCGGCTTAGCGCTCTGACGAGACTTACCATAAATCGTCACCGTCTTTATTGCAGCGATCGCCAGCTTCCTCAAAGCCCGCACAATCCACTTCACCGTAGCCTGCTGGTCAGGTACCTGATCGGCTTCAGCCAGAAGCCGGTACTCGCTGCCCCGCCGTCGTACCTGCAAGCGAAAAGGCTGCTTATTTTCGGAACGGTTTAGGAGGGCGGTGATCGCTTCCGGATCCCCTTGTTTCGCCTGTTCCACCAAAATTTGCTGAGGCGTTTGTCGAGTCACCATAGCGAAAGCAGCCTGCCGGTAGTGCGCTTACTCTAATTTGCCCTGATCGGCAATAAGGCTACGCAGCTCAGCAGCAAATTCGGTTGTTATACGGAGAATTTTCTACCTATAGCAAAAACCCCCTCCCGAGAAAAGGTATGCTCGTCGGGAGGAGGGCTTCCGCAGTATTAATAGGCCGTCATCCGCTGGATTGATTATCCTATCCCCATTCTGCTAACTCATTAGCGCGGGCTGCTGAATCCAACGTCAGCTCAGGGTTTAGTTCTTTGGCATGGTTGAATTTTGAAATGGCCTCATCCACCGCCCCCTGACGTGCCAACGCACTGCCCTGGGCCACTGCGAACTCTGCCGACTGCTGCCGTGTCCATACCTGCTGGCACAACTCACAAGCCTGTCGGGCCGTTTCATTTTGAGGAAAGGTCAGCGCCGTATGGTGCATCAGCAAATTGCAGCAGTAGCGCAGCTCATCCTCCCAAGTGCCCACGCGCCACAGCCGCAGCGTATTGTCATAGCTGCCTGAGACAATGCGATCCCCCTGGGGGCTAAAGGCCACCGACCAAACCGAGCGGCTATGGCCTTCAAACGGCGAACCGACCGCGTTGCCCGCCAAGTCCCACAGCCGCAGCGTATGGTCACCGCTGCCAGAGACAATGCGTTGGCAACGCCTCTCCTCAGGAGAATCCCCCTGGGGGCTAAAGGCCACCGACCGAACCCAGTCGCTATGGCCTTCAAACGGCGATCCGACCGCGTTGCCCGCCAAGTCCCACAGCCGCAGGGTATGGTCACCGCTGCCAGAGACAATCCGATCCCCCTGGGGGCTAAAGGCCACCGACAAAACCATGCCGCTATGGCCTTTTAGCTTTAGCCGTTCTCGAATGGTAAACCAAGCGCGGTGCAAAGCATCTTGAGCCGGATAAACAACGTCGCTTGCAAAGTCTGTTTGGCTTTTGCCCACCAGCGCCATTGCCGAAATCGTCGCCTCTACCGTTTGTGCTGGTGTAGACAGCAGCTTGTCACGAATTTTACGAGACGCCTCTTGTATTTCAGCTTTTGATAAAGCCTGTTCCAGCACCGCCACTTTCTTTTGCTCACGCTCGTCACTGAGCGAAAAATACCTCATTAACTCAGGCCGCTCGTCAGCCAGCAAGTCTTTTAGCACAGCTTGCTGCTCACGTACCTCCGCCAGTAGTCCACCTGCCAACAAGTAATGGTCGTTACTCTCTTTCTTTTTCCACTCTTCATAGGCATCTTCTAGCCGCTGCTTGAGCCGCTGAAGGTCTCTATCTTCCTGCCGCCACGCTGCAAACTGCGTCCACCCTTCTAGCAGCGCCTCATGGGCAAGATCTATGTAAGCAGCATTATCTGCATCCCTGGCTGCGTCCTCATCTCCCCCGCTAACCAGCAGCCGCCCTTTTACCAGCTCCGCAATCACATCGGCAATAATTTGTTTCTTTTCTGTATGACTGCCGCCCATCTGCAACAGCTTTTCTTTTGGCTGTCGCTGCCGCGTATCTCTCTCCCCACGCCCAATTCTCACCAGCTCCAAACAAATCCGCCGCGCCCAATCCCTATCCACATCCCTCAGCAGCTTCTCTGCAAAAATACGCGCCGCCTGCTTATCCAAAGCCCCCTTAAGCCGCCCTATCTCTACATACGCCGTTGCAGTCAGCTCCTTCTTTTCTATATCCCTCACATTCCACAGCTCTTGCAGCGCAAATTCCAACAGCGGCAAGCAATTCGCTTCTTTGGCGACATCATCCAACAACAGCTCCAATAGCCCCATGCCAAAGCGGTAACCCTGCATTGTCGCAGGCTCCACAATCGCCGCCGTCAAATTCTCCCCTTGCAACGGCCCCAAATACACCGCATCGTGGTTCATCACTTCTGGCGGCTGTCCCGTCGCCAGCCACTCATTCACAAAATCTGAGCGCATCGTCATCACCACCGCCAGCGGCGTCTGCGCCCGCCCCACCGCCACCAGCCCCCGAATAAAGCTATCCCGCTCAGCCTCTTTCCCCTTCGGGCACTGCGTAAACACCTCCTCAAACTGATCCACCAGCAACAGCACTCGCCTGTTTAATGGCCTCACGGCTGATAGCTGCTGCGCCATTGCCAACAGCCCCTCACCTTGCAACACCTCTCTCAGCCGCCGCTGTTCCCCCACCGGCATCTCTGCCCACAGCGGCTTCATCGCCGACTTCAAATTCGCCATCGGCTGATCTTCCGGCATCATCGTCAGCACCTGCCAACCCTCCGCCACTAGTCTCGTCACCAGTCCTGCCCGCACCACCGACGACTTCCCAATCCCCGACGGCCCCAGCACCGCCACAAAATTCGACCGACTCAACCGCTCCCACAGCAACCGCTTCTCCGCCTCCCGCCCAAAGAAAAACCGCTCCGTCTCCGGCGTAAAGGCTCGCAATCCCTGATACGGACATTCCTCACTCACAGCCTGCGGTATAGACACTACTTGCCGCTCTACAATCGGCACATCACTACCCGCCCCCAAATACAGCGGCTCCTGTCCAGTCCCCTGAAGATCGTTCTCCACCCGCTTCAAAACATCCAGCGCTGTCACCCGGTGACTGTCTGCCCGCAAAACCGCCAACACCGCCGTCGAAAAAATGCTGTGCTCAGCCGACTTCATCGCTGCCGCCTGCTCAAAGCTACGGCAAGCCGTCACCAAGCAATACCGAGCCTTATTTAACGCGCCCAGCTTTTCCCGCGCTTGCGCACTCTCAATAAAAGATCCCCCGTGGCAACAGTCCAACAGCATCACCAAACTGCTCAGCTCAGCTTTGGCAATCAACCCATTCAAGGACTGAAAAGAAAATCCTTTACGAACGGACAGAACCCGCTTGCCCTCAACTTCTATCCGACAGTCCTGCGTCGCCAGGTATCCCTGCGCCTCATCCTCATCTTCCCCAGCCGTAAAGCCGTGCCCTGTAAAGTAAATCAGCACGTCGCTGTTTTTACCACGCTTCAGCAGCAGCGTTTCAAGGGCATCTTTCAGGCGATCGCGCGTCACTCGCTCATTCAGCAACGTCACCTCAAAATGATTATCCGCTTGCAGCACATCCCGCATCGCCTCAGCATCCGTCTTCGGCTTCGACAAATTGGGCAGAGAACCGTGATCGTAATCACCAATGCCGATAACCAGGGCGTAACGCTTCATAAACCAACGAATGCGGGAGCAATTCACCCTAAGATAACCAACAAGCACACTTGATAGGAAGCCAGCAGCATAAAGCTTATGAGTAACATTCAACCCGTCCAGCTAGAAGACGCCGATGGCACCACCTACACCGTCTTGATAGAGTCTGCGAATCCTGCTGATTTGCCCAGTGTGGATGGGGTGGAGAGCGATCGCGAAACCTATGGCCTCACCGAAGACATCCAAGCCCAGCTCAAAAACATCCACGGCACCATCCGCGCCTACACCTGGTACGTGATCGGCGCATTTAAAAACTTAGCAGGCGCAGAAGTCGAAGAAATCAACCTCAAATTTGGCATGAAAATTGGCGGCAAAGCCGGACTGCCCATCTTCACCGAAGGAACCGCCGAAAGCAACTTTGAAGTCTCCGTCAAATGCAAATTTCCCAGCGCTAGCCCTAACACCCCCTAACTGCTTGCTGCGCGAGGGCACACATCGTCAACTTAAGAAGCTCTACACAAAATGTTTTTATCCATTTCGATATATCTAAATAAGGATTAGTTACAGTTACAAATTCTGATGTTTTAGGATCTGCAAATGTCGAAAGTCGTCAGTACCCGATTACAGGACGGAACCTTTCAGCGGCTCAGTCGTGTGGCCCGCATACTGGATAAAACACTTAGCGATACGGTAGCGACGCTGGTGGAAGAGTCTTTAAAGGAAATGGAGTTTGCGCTAATTGAATTTCGCAGTTCTCCTTTGGGGCGGCAAGCCTTCATGCAGGGATCGTCATTGGCGGTTTGGGAAGTCATTGAAATTTCTCAGCAGTATCAGATGAATGAAGAGAAAGTTGCCGAGCATTTCGAACGTCCCCCTGAGTGGGTTAAGGCGGCTTTCAATTATGCAGAAGCCTACCCCGAAGAAATTGACTTTGCCATTTACGATTCTCAGTCCGTAACGCTGACAGGCTTGAAAAGACTGTTGCCCAATCTCGAAGTTTTTTCAGTTGATTAACGTTACATGCTTTCTTTTTTGCTGGATGAACACATCTCTCCCAAGGTAGGCACACAGCTCCAGAAAAAACTTCCTGAGATAAGTGTTTCTCCAGTCTCCACGTTGAAAAAGCTGGACTACGGAGGGGCTAGGATGTGAAGTGAGCGATCGCTTCATACCGTATCTACACCAGTTCAACCAATGGCCAAAGCGAGCCCGTCAGTAGTGCGCTTACTCAAAAAGCCATCCTCCCGAAAAGATGCTTACTTGTCAGGAGGATGGCTTTCGCAGTATTGAGCGGTGTTCTGATTGAAGCTAGCTGCCGATGCGTAGCAGCTCTACGTCAAAAATCAGGGTGGCGTTGGGAGGGATCACACCGCCTGCGCCGCGCGCGCCGTAGCCCAATTCGGGGGGAATGATCAGCTTGCGGCGATCGCCTACCTGCATCATGCCTACGCCTTCATCCCAGCCCTTGATCACCTGACCTCGGCCAATGGTGAAGTCGAATGGACGACCGCGATCGCGCGAACTATCAAACTTAGTGCCATCTTCCAATGTGCCGACATAGTGCACGAACACCCGATTTCCAGGCTGAGGAGTGGCCCCATTCCCTTCGGCAATCACCTCGTACTGCAATCCGGAGTCGGTGGTGACTATGTTAGGTGCCGCATTCTCTTCAGCCATGGTGCTCTCTTCTGTAATGTCATCTGCCATCAAATCGCTTGCCTGCTGACTCAGCCCCTGGGCGATCAGGGTATTCGCCTCAGAAGTCACCGCTGGCACCTCATTAGGGCTAGTCGCCAGTCCACCTGCTTCCGCCCCGCCGCCAGTAAACTGTGACAACAGTAGCACCGCACAGCAGGCTGCTAGCACGCCAAAGCTAATTAATATCTCTCTCATAGTTTCAGGTAACGTCTAGTGTCTTCGCACAGTGTACGACGGATGCGGGAAAGTATAAACGCTTCACCGCCACTGCTTATTTTCTAAATCGCGGAGCTGCCGCTCCAGCCGGTCTAGCCGCCCGCGTAGCTCGTCCATTTCAGCCTGACGGGGTACGCCTAAGTCCTGCATGATATTGCGTACCTGGCGCTGCATCTGCTTTTCGAGCGTGCCCTGGTCAATGTTGAACTGGGACATAAAGTCATCGACAAAGCCCTTGGCCTGATCGGGGTCGAGTTTGCCGTCGCGCACCAGTTCTTCGCTCATTTTCTTGACCCGTTCGGCCACCAGCGAAGTGGTGCCAATGCCCACCATCAAAAGCTGTCTGAGCAAATTAGAGGTGTCCATAGCAAGCTCCATACGTTAAACGCGCCGAGGACATAGCTGTAGACGCGCAGATTACGTCTTTATTCTGGCAAACAATTTTCTCTAGCAGCGGGCGGTTTACCGTAAGTAAAGGCTCAGTATAACCGCTGACTTTGACTATGCTAGAAGAGCACAAAAGCGCTGTCTAGATTTCAAAAAGAAGAGGCCGTCTTCGCTATGCCTGTATGCCCAAGATGCGATCGCCCCGTCACTCCTACCACGCTCAAATGCCCCCACTGCGCCCTAATGCTCAAAGCGCACGGGCACCCAGGAATGCCCCTCCATCGCGCCGAAGATGACACGCCGCTCTGTGCCACCTGCATTTACGACGCAGACGATAGCTGCAACTTTCCCAAGCGGCCTGATGCCATGACCTGCACCCTGTATCAGGACGGCCCCGTTACCCCAGAGCTTGGCCGCGCCAACGTTTATCGCATTCCCTGGTGGCGCAAACATAGACTCTGGCTAGCATTGGCTGTCCTAATCGCTATTAGCCTGCTGACCGTAATTTTCTAGGCGTTTTTGCCTGTGAAGCCGTAAATCCACACGCGGACACAGGGTTTTTACCGTAGAGTACGCTATCACACCAGCAGATCCGCTACTCAATCGTTTTTTTATGCTGGCATATACCGCTCTTCCCGACCTTATCCACCCGCCGACCGCAGCCGAAGTTGCTGTGTACGTGGGTGGTTTGCTGATGGTGATCGTCCTGCCCGCCCTATTCTTTAGCCTGAGTGATCGTTCAAACCCTGAGGACAAGTCAGAATAATCGGCCATCTGGCAGAAAGCACTACAATTGTTAAACCGGCTTTAACCAGCGTTTTAGCAAACTCAGCCGCTTGCCATCGGATACTCGCTATCAGACCATTCTGCTCATGACCTCCACCCTTGTGCCCAGTCACGAAATTGCCGAAGCTGTAGAGCAGCGCCGCAATTTTGCTATCATCTCTCACCCTGACGCAGGTAAAACAACGCTCACAGAGAAGCTGCTGCTGTACGGTGGAGCCATCCATGAGGCCGGGTCTGTCAAGGCTCGGCGGGCACAGCGTCATGCGGTTTCTGACTGGATGGAGTTGGAGCAGCAGCGGGGCATTTCGATCACCTCGACGGTGCTGCAATTTAACTATGACGACTACCGGATAAATCTGCTGGATACGCCCGGTCACCAGGACTTTAGTGAAGACACGTATCGCACGTTAGCCGCTGCCGACAATGCGGTGATGCTGGAAGATGCCGCCAAGGGCTTGGAGCCGCAGACGCGGAAGCTGTTTGAGGTGTGCCGGATGCGCGACATGCCGATTTTCACCTTTTTTAATAAACTAGATAGGCCCGGTCGTGAGCCTTTGGAGCTACTTGATGAGATTGAGCAGGAACTGGGGCTGAGTACCTACGCGGTGAACTGGCCGGTGGGGATGGGCGATCGCTTCAAAGGCGTGTTCGACCGTCGCAAGCAGCAGTTTCACCTGTTCGAGCGCACGGCCCACGGCAGCAAAGAAGCCAAAGATACCGTAATCGACCTGGGCGATCCGCGCATTGAAGACCTGATTGGCCAGGAACTGTACTACCAGTTCAAAGAAGAGCTGGAAATGCTGGACGAAATTGGCCCCGAGCTTGATCTTGAAATGGTACATGCTGGGCAAATGACGCCCGTATTTTTCGGCAGCGCCATGACCAACTTTGGGGTGGAGCTGTTTTTAGATGCCTTTTTGGACTATGCGCTGAAGCCGGGGCCACGCGAGAGCACGATTGGCCCGGTACCGCCCACGCAGGAAGACTTTTCGGGCTTTATTTTCAAGCTTCAGGCGAATATGGATCCTCGGCATCGCGATCGCGTCGCCTTTATCCGCGTGTGCTCGGGCAAGTTTGAAAAAGACATGGTGGTCAACCACGCCCGCACTGGCAAAAGCGTGCGCCTCTCCCACCCGCAAAAGCTCTTTGGCCAAGGCCGCGAATCTTTGGAAGTTGCCTATCCCGGCGATGTCATTGGCCTGAATAACCCTGGCGTGTTTGCCATTGGCGACACCATTTACCAGGGCGAAAAGCTGGAGTACGAGGGCATTCCCTTTTTCTCGCCTGAAATGTTCGCCTACCTTAAGAACCCCAACCCTTCGAAATTCAAGCAGTTTCGCAAAGGCGTCTCCGAACTCCGCGAAGAAGGTGCGGTGCAAATCATGTACTCTGCCGACGAATCTCGCCGCGACCCGATCCTGGCGGCTGTCGGTCAGCTTCAGTTTGAAGTCGTTCAGTTTCGTCTGAAGAACGAATACAACGTCGATACCCTGCTAGAGCCGATTGGCTACAGCGTGGCGCGTTGGGTCACTGGCGGCTGGCCCGCCCTCGAAAAAGCCGGTCGCATTTTCAATACCGCCACCGTCAAAGACAGCTACGGTCGCCCGGTACTGCTGTTCAAAAACGAATGGAACTGCCGCCAAACCGAAAGCGACCATCCCGAACTCAAGCTCAGCAATACAGCGCCTGTAGTCTCAGGAATGCAGCCGGAAGATCTGTAGCGCGCATCGTTTCTACTATGAGTAATTGGTTGTTCGACGGTCTGCCAAACACAGCCGTTCTGACAACTCATCAGATCCTAGAAGGCGAAGCAATTTTGTACGTCAGTCATGATGAGGACGATGGTGCTTGGCAATTTCATTCGGGTGAACGAGTTGACGGATCGAATGCTAAAGTTGTGGCGCTTAAAAGAGTCGTCGAGCTTGATCGCTCTGTGATGCAGTTAGCTGATTTGCCGATGGGGTGGATAGCGACCAGATCGCAAGCGGATACTGAGTGGCAAAGGTTCAAGAGTCATAGAAGCGCTTAATCGAGTGCTGCGCCAAAATGCTCATTCCAAATTCAGAGAACGCAGTTGTGGATATTCGTAAGCTTCGTGACTATTGCCTCAATTTGGAACATGCCGACGGTAAGCACAAAGCACGGCTTTTCTCGTCAGTTCTGGGGATGACGGCTGATGACGCTGAAGAATTACGTCAAATTCTAGTTGAGATCGTCCGAGTTCAGTCGGCTCAGTTAGGAAGACAGGACGAGTTTGGGCAACGCTACACCTTAGATTTCACAATCGAATGGCAGAATAGAAGTGCCACCCTTCGGAGTGGATGGATCATTGAACATGCTTCAAACATTCCAAAATTAACGACCTGCTATCCTCTGTAATGAGTGGAGGTAATAAGCAATGATAAACAATACAGTCAAGTTGCTAGATGTTGTCGCCCTGACCGTAGACCTTCCTCACTACAATTTGTGGCGCGGTCAGGTCGGAACGGTCGTTGAGATCCTGGCGTCCGGGGCTGCATTTGAAGTTGAATTCAGCGATGGCAATGGACGTACCTACGAATCTTTAGGGTTGCGTCAAGCGCAAATCATGGTTCTGCATTTTGAGCCAGTCCTGCCCGACGCAAAAGCTGAAATGGTTACAGCGTAGGCCGTATACGTCTCAAATCAGCGGTGGCTAGTCGCCTTAGCCTTAAAACTAGCCGTTTTCAACGTCTGCTGCATTCCAATTATTACGAAGTCGCAAAAGACGTTAAGCGTTGCTAAGGTTTCACCCGTCTGGGTACCAGCGCAGATGCTAATCGTTACCATTAAGGGGCCAAAGAGTAACGGTTCTGATGGAGGTGCGGTTATGGACAAGAGTATTCTTTCTCTCATTGTGATTGGCATTGCCTTAGCGGTTCTCCATGTCCCTCATACCCTGCTGACGTTGGGGACTATTGGGTGTATGGCGATCTCGACTATCAAGCTATTTTGGACGGTACTTGAGACCTTCTCTTCCCCTTCAGCAGGCGGCGCTTAAGCGCTAGCAGCCGCGTAAGATGAGTCCTGTAAACAGCCTCTCAAGCCTTTTGCCAACAAAATCATTGGACGTATAATAAAGCCTGAAGTACCTAACCGTGAAGCAGGGCGAGCGATATGGTGAGTCAGCTTGCTAAACAAACTGAATCCAACCTTTACCCCGTCTCGGACGGCGAGCCGTTAGCTGAAACCTTCGACACATGCCTTGAGTAGACCTCTTGCATAATAGATTTAATGGTAATATTAAAGACTTTGCCAAATTTCTTTAATGTCGGCACTTTAGCTAGGGAAATCCAGACGGTGTATGCAAAGACCCTTTTTGTTTAAAGCCAATGAGCATATCACAAAAATAATTATGCAAGAGGTCTAGTCATTGTGCCAATTATTCTAACGCCTAGCCGCACTTCACTCCTGAAAAATAGTCCGCTAGCTAGCCTTATTCAAAAGTCATAGAAACGGATAAAAGCTGGGTCTTTGACCTACCTCTAAAGAGTCACTCCGCTACTGATAAGAGAACCGTCTTTGGGTGGATTCTGAACGATGACGATAGCTCCTACACTTTGTGAGCAAATCAATTCAAAAAGAGATTTGAAATATGAACATTATTTTCAATCGGCTAAAAGCTGTGGGTTCACTGATTGTACAGCGCGTGTTTAGCGGTAAGGGGACTGCTAACTTCCAGCGGCTGCTTGCGGCTGTGCTAGTTGGTGTTAGCCTGTGGAGCGTAAGTGCGCCCGCTCAGGCGGCAAGTGCTGATGACTACTACGGAAACGAGCGAGGCTCAATACAGAGCACTGAGCGCTACGAAAAGATCCAGTCAGAAACAGGCGACTTCAACAACTTTGAGGACGTCGATCCACGACGCAATACCAAAGCTGCTGAAACGAAAGCGAGGACACTGATCGACTCTGCTGAACGAAACAACAGATCGTCATCCGACCCCTTAGAGTCAGCGCGAGAAGCCATTGGCAACGCTAAGAACAAAATCGGCGAAGTGGTCGACGATGCTGCTGATAGCGTTCGCAATTAGGCCGAACTTGCCAGTGTTTTCAATCTGAGGCAAATAGGTTGAGGATTCCTTGGCCGTTTTATTGAGAGGGCTCTGATAGCTATCAGAGCCCTTTTTTTGTCCGTTCGCGCTGAGCTACTCTCCAGGCGCTAGCTCTAGCTTGGCAGGCAGTCCGCTTTCGTCTGTCTCTGTACTCGGTTGAGAGATGTCTGGGCCGGAAGTCGAACCGCGTGAAGAATTGCGCAGTGAGGTTTGCCAGGTGGTGATTCTGATTTGGGCTGCGCTGTAAGCTTCGGCTGAAGAGGGAATCCGCCCGGCTAGCGAGATTGCATTTCCCAGGTTTTGTGCTGAAATCGCCTCTGCTTGAGACAGTAAGTCCCAGCTCCAGCGATTAATTTGGCTATCTGTCCGGGCGCGGCTGCTACTCTGCGCAGGCACCCGCTGAGCAATCTTGATCGCCTCCGCTAATGCCTCTGCACTGCCAGATGAAGCGGCATTGACTGCCTCCGACAAGCGCAGACGACCGTCTTCTTGTGACTGCCATCCGGCAATGTCTGCTTGAGCGGCGCTGTAAAGTGTCCGCCCTTGGCCAATGCGGGAGGCAATGGCGATCGCCCCTGCCAAGTCTCCTGTTTGTGCCTGCTGCCGCGCCTGGTCAAGCACTGGCTGGTCTTCAATTCGCTGAATTCGCCCGATCCAGGTATCAATCTGCTCGTTGGCTTCGGACGAAAGCGAACGGCCC
This sequence comes from Phormidesmidales cyanobacterium, assembly GCA_038315915.1. Lineage (GTDB taxonomy): Bacteria > Cyanobacteriota > Cyanobacteriia > Phormidesmidales > Phormidesmidaceae > Phormidesmis. Next base: position 1,623 of record JBBQAC010000012.1, on the reverse strand, counting down.
GACGAAATTTTGCGTGCCTCTTGAATGGCTGCTCGCAGGTTATCGGGTGTGCCAACCGCTGCGAGGCGCTCTGCCCGCTCTAAAATTGGTCTGTCTTGCACGATCTCGATCCGGGTTTGCCATTGGCCGATTTTTTGAGTGGCTTGATCCCATTGGGGGGAGTTGCGTGATACCTGGCGGGCTAGTGCGATCGCCGCTGTCAAATCGTCGATGCTGCCCCGGCCTGAGCGTTCCTCTGCCTGATTGAGCAAATTCAGGTTGCGCAATTCCCCTTCCCACTGGGCAATCAATCGCTGCCCTTGAGCGTAGCGCGGGCGATCTTTACCCAGGTTTTTCATGCGGCTGATGGCATTCTCCAACCCGCCAATACTATTCGTCCAAGCCTGCTGATAAGCGGAAACGAAGATCTGAAAATCAGCAATCTCCCGGTTGAGACCAGTATCCCGAGGAATCGCGCTGAGCATCTCTTGCGCTTTGGAAAGTTCTCGCTCGGCTAGAAAATCTTCGCTGGCCTGAAGCATCTCTTTAGCAATGCTTTTACGCTTGCCCTGAGCTTCAGCGTAAAATACGCTTTCTTTGTCAATTTTTTTGAGCCGCTTGAGCGCTTCTGTATAGCCTTTGACCGTACCCTGCTTGGCAAAGCCTAGTGCTTCTGAGAGCTGACGGCTATCTTCTCTAGCCTGGGTGATCAGCTTGGTCAGCTCGCCATATTTCACAGTGGCCCAATATTTGTTGTTCACATCGAGCAGATCCACCGATAGGCTAAACGCGCCACCGAAGTCCTTGGCTTTGAGCTTAGCCACGGCTGTGTCGAAGGTGTCTTCCCCTTGTTTCCAGATTTTCTGCCAGCGGGCAATGCGCTCTTTGACGGCGGCAGCAGCGGTCGTTTTTGCTGGGATTTTTTGAGCGGCGGCAATCGCTTCCTCAAGTTCGCCTGCCTCAAAAGAACGCTCGGCTAAGTCAAGCACCTGACTGGCCCAGTCTTCGATCCGCATATTGATGTCGTAGCGCAGCGGATGGTCTTCCGGGAGGACGTCAACCAGGGCGATCGCCGCCAGCAAATTTTTGACGCTGCCCTCAGCCGCGTAAGATTCGGCGCACTGGAGTCGCAGCGCTGCTGAGGCTGTCGGCCAAAAAACGGCCCGACAGTTCGGCAAAGTCGGAATCCGAAACAGGCTGACAATCGCCGTTGTCCCCACCGTTCCCAAAATGCCAAAAAGCACCAGCACCACTATCGGCCAGTTGCCGAGCCAGCGTAACCCAAATAGGCCAGATCGCCGCTCTACCGGGCTGAGCGTCTGACCTGCCTCGGCTTCGTCTGAGTTTGGCGAATTTAAAAAGTCGCCAGAAAGACCGTCTGAAAACTGTGCATCAGGAAGCTGTGCATCAGAAAGCTTTGAGAACGGGTCAGGCACAGGCCGAGAAGTCGGATTGCCTATGGGCTGAGAACCTTTGGAAGAAGCCGACGGACGCTTAGAAGCGCGGTGGTCATCGTTGTATTTCAATGCCATAGCTGTCCTAAAGGTCGCGCTAAAGACTTTGCAGATTGCTGGCGTCGACCAGTGGGTCGTTTAAGCAACATCCATTGATTGTAACAATTGACCAATATCAACAATATATTAA